>JBBQUY010000052.1:0-25204 GCA_038212015.1 Gaiellales bacterium
GTGCTCGCCGACGGTACGGCCCCGACGGGCGGATCGATCAGCTACTCGGCCCTCACCACGAACGGGCTCCTGTCGTCCATGATCACGTGGTCGATGCCGGGCGACAACGCCGGTGGTTCCGGCATCCGCGGCCACGTCCTCGAGCGCGACAGCGCGCCACTCTCGAACAACCTCTGCGGCGCCTACTCGGGTACGTGGACACAGGTCGGCGGACCCAGCCCCGCGAGCGGCATGCAGGACAGCTCGATGGCCGACCAGACCTGCTACCGCTACCGCCTGGTCGTCACCGACCGCGTCGGCAACGTCCTGGAACTTCCGGGCGCCAACGAAGTGAAGGTCGACCGGACCGTTCCGACCGGCGTGATCGACGTGCCGATCGCCAACGCGCTCGTGAGCGGCAACGCCGTCTCGGTGAGCGGCACCGCCGACGACGTGCACACCGACGTGCAGGGCATCACGCTCGAGTGGGTCGGCCCGTCGGGCGGCCCGACGGCGGCGTGCCCGCCGCCCGCCGTGACGCCCGTCACCGGCGCATGGAACTGCACCTGGGACACCACCAGCCTCGACGACGGTCAGTACACGCTGATCCTCACCGTGACCGACCTGGCCGGCAACCAGAACTCCGTCACGCGCACGGTCACGGTCGACAACGATGCACCATCGATCGGACCGCTCGCGTTCATCGAAGGCACGAATCCCGGTTACCAGTACGCGAGCGGCACGCGCATGTACTTCAACTCCACCTACGGCGGCGACTTCCAGGTCAGCGTCGCATCGATGGACGGTGGCACCGGCGTCCAGCACCTGCTGTTCCCGTCGGCCGGCGGTTCGTGGGGCACGCCGACCCCGGCGACGCAGCCGGCCGGCACCCCCTACAACTCGACGTACACATGGATCCCTGGCTCGCCGTCCGGCGCCCCGCTGACCGTCACGAGCGTCGACAACGCCGGCAACTCGTCCACGCTCAACTTCGAGGTCGTGCAGGACACCACGCCGGCGCTCGGCGGCATGGTCTCCTACCCGGATTCCTGGTCGGCCGGCTCATCGCAGCTCGTCGCGTTCGGCACCGGTACCGATGCCGGTGCGGGCGTCGCGACCTGGCAGCTGCAGCGCCAGGAAGCTGCGCTCACTGCCGGCAACTGTGGCACCTACGGCGGCTTCAACGACGTCGGACCTGCCAACCCGAGCGGCGCGTTCCTCAACACCGGCCTCAACGACGCGACCTGCTACCAGTGGCGCCTCAAGGTCACCGACCGCGTCGGCAACGAGGCACTCTTCGGCTCCAGCAACGCGGTGAAGATCGATCGTTCACCGCCCGAGGGCGACATCCTCGACACGCCGCTCGGGCCCTGGAGCGGAACCCAGACCGTCGATTCCACCACCACCGACGTCGGCAGCGGCGTGGCGAGCGCCACGCTGTCGTTCACGGGCCCCGGCGGGTCCGGCACGATCTGCGTCGAGACCTCCGCGCCGAGCGCGTTCGGCTGCACCTGGGACACCACCACGCTCACGCAGGACGGCCTCTACACGCTGACGCTCGTCGTCCGCGATCGTGCCAACAACGTCAATGCGACCGCGATCACGCGCGACGTCGTGGTGGACAACAACGGCCCTGACTTCGACTTCCTGCGCTTCGACGAAGGCGCCGGCGCGAACTACCAGCACATCGTGCTGCTGCCGACGCCGATCATGTACGTCAACCCGATGGCCGGCGCCAGCGGCGCGTTCAACGTGGTCTTCACCGCGACCGACTCCGGCGCCGACATGCAGCGCGTCGACTTCCCTGCGATCGGCGCGAACTGGACGCCCGCCGGCGGTCCCGACGCGAACACGGCTGACGCCGAATTCCAGTTCACCTACTCGTTCAGCGCCGGCAACGCCGAGCCGCTCGTGCAGACCGCCACCGCGTGGGACCTCGCCAACAACACGAGCACCGCGAACTTCGAGGTGCGCCACGACACGGGCGCACCGATCGGCGGCACGATCGACACCCCGAACGTGCTCACCAACAGCGCGGGCGCCACGATCACCTGGACCGCCGCCACCGACTCCGTGACCGGCATGAGCCGCCATCGCCTGCAGCGCCGCTCGGCGACGTACTCGGCCGGCGTCTGCGGCACGTTCGGCGTGTGGGGAGACATCGGCCCGCTCAACCCGCCTGCCTCGTACAGCGACTCCACGGTCGCCACCGGCAACTGCTACCAGTACCAGCTGCTCGCCTGGGACAACGTCGACAACCGCGCGATCTTCTCCGACGCCGACGCGATTCGCATCGACGCAACCCCGCCGACCGGCACGATCGACCCGGCCAGCCCGGGCGCGAACTGGGCGGGCACCGTCACCGTGCAGGGCACGAGTGCCGACGTCGGCAGCGGCGTCGTCGACATCGACCTCGGCTGGATCTCTCCCGGCACCGGCACCGTCGCATCGTGCCAGAACATGACGTCCGCGACCTGGTCGTGCACGCTCGACACCACGACCCTCGCCGACGGTGACTACATCTTCGCGCTGACCGTGCGCGACGCCGCGGGCAACGTCAATTCCGCGCCCATCACGCGCACCGCGCGCATCGACAACAACGGTCCGACCATGACGGTCAACGGCTGGACCGAGCAGACGGGCATCGAGTACCAGTACGTCGATACGCTCGGCGCCCCGAAGGTGCTCTGGGTGAACCCGGCCCAGACCGGCTCGGCGCAGCTGGAGATCAGCGCGTTCGACACGGTCGCCGGCATGGACTACGTACGTTTCCCCGCACTCGGCACCGGCTGGAACCCGGCGACGAACACCGACAACACTTCGCACCCGAGCCCCTACTTCCAGACGTACTCGTTCTCGCCGGGCGCCGTGGCCGGCATCCACACCGCGAGCTCACGCGATCTGGCCGGCAATCAGTCGACCGGTGATTTCGAGGTCAAGCTGGACTCCGCGCCCCCGGTCAACGGCTCCGTCGTCTACGCCGACGGTTTCACGAGTGCGGCGTCGCAGTCGATCACGCTCAACATCGGTGATGACGGTTCAGGTGCCGGCATGGATTCGCATCGCCTCATCCGCACCGAAGCGGCGATGACGAGCGGCGTGTGTGGCGCGGTCTACGGCAACGCCGTCCAGCTCGGCGGCACGAGCCCGGGATCGCCGTATGCCGACAACGGCACGGCCGAGGGCATGTGCTACCGATACAGGCTCGTGACCGTCGACCGCGTCGGCAACGAGGCCACGTGGCAGAGCTCCAACGAGATCAAGGTCGATCGCACCCGTCCGACAGGGACGGTCGATCCCGCCGTCCCGGGCGCGTACGTCAGCGACACGGTGACGTTCCAGGGTACCTCGAGCGACGGCGCCAGCGGCAGTGGCGTGTCACAGGTGCGGGTGTCCTATACCGGCCCGGGTGCCGTGCCGGACTGCATCAACCCGGCGCCCAGCTTCACGCCCACGTGGAGCTGCACGATCGACACGAACACGATGACGGACGGCTTCTACACCATCACGCTCGTCGTGACCGACCGAGCCGGCAACACGTCGGTGCCGGTGACGCGCACCGTGACGGTCGACAACCTGCCTCCGGCCGTGACCTTCAACTCCTGGATCGAGCAGACCAACGACCAGTACACGCACCCGAACGCGAACCGCATGTTCGTCAAGACGAACGCTGCCGTCGGCGCCATCTTCCAGCTCCGTGTCAACGCGACCGATCCGAGCGGGATGGCCAGCGTCAACTTCCCGGCGCTCGGTGCCGGCTGGACCCCGGCCGGCGCGCAGGCGTTGACCGGCACCTCCCCGTTCACCGCGACGTACGAGTACGCACCCGGCGCGACGTCGCCCGGTGCGCAGAACGTGCTCGGCATCGACAACGCGGGCAACAGCGCGACGATGCCGTTCGAAGTGATCGAGGACAACGCCGCCACGACGGGCTCGACGATCTCCTACGTGACGCAGGTCACGAACGCGGCGTCGATCCCGATTACTTTCAACGTGGGCAGCGACGGTGCCGGCTCGGGCATCGCCGCCCACCAGATCCAGCGCCGCTCCGCGTCCTTCGACGGCACGAGCTGCACGCTGCCGTACGGCGCGTGGGGGAACGTCGGCACCACGTCCGAGACGTCACCGTTCAACGACGTGAATCCGCCCGACGGGTTCTGCTACCAGTACCAGATCGTCGTCACCGACAACGTCTCCAACGTCGAGACCGTGTTCTCCACCAACGAGGTTCGCGTCGACCGAACGGCGCCCACCGGAACGCTCAACGCGCTGCCGGCATGGATCGGCGGAACGTTCAATGTCACCGGTACGCACGCCGACGCTTCGAGCGGCGTGAAGGACTTCGACGTGACGTTCTCCGACACCGCCAACGGCACGATCTGCGACCTCGACACGCAGGCCAGCCCCTTCAGCTGCAGCTGGGATACCACCGCGCCCGCGCCGAACGCCGCGCCCGACGGACCGTACACCGTCACGCTCGTGATCCGCGACAACGCGGGCAACACCAGTGCTCCGATCACGCGCACCGTCGGGGTCGACAACGGCCTTCCGACCATCATCAACCCGACCTGGACTGAAGGCACCAACCCGCTCAATCAGCACGCCGCGGGCCCCAAGCTCTGGTTCAACCCGACGCTGACCGGCAACGCGGTGCTGACCGTTACCGCGAACGACGGCGCCGGAAGCGGCATCGCCGGCGTCGACTTCCCGGCGCTCGGCAGCAACTGGAGCCCGACGCTGACTTCGACGGCTACTTCACCGCCGTACAGCGTGCAGTACGACTTCGGCACGACGGCGGCCACCAACCTGGGTGCGGTGGCAACCGCGCGCGACAACGTCGGCAACTCTGCGACCCGCGCGTTCCAGGTCGAGGCAGACGGCGCGGCGCCGACCGGCTCCACGCTCACCTACGGCACCGCTGCGTACCAGAAGGACACGACCGCCTCCGTGGCGTTCGTGCTCGGCTCCGACGGTGCGGGATCAGGCATTGGACGTCACCAGCTCCAGCGCCAGCGCACCACGCTCGCCGATGGCGAGTGCGCGGCTGGCGGCTGGACGGCGCTCGCGAACGTCGGCGTGCTCAGTCAGGCCCCGCCGTTCGAGGACAGCGGTCTGGTCGACGGCTACTGCTACCGCTACGCGCTGCTCGTGTGGGACAACGTCAACAACCGCGAGACGATCACGCCCACGACCGAGATTCGAGTCGACACGACGCCCCCCACCGGCGCGATCGACGCGCTCCCCGCCTACGTGAGCGGTACCTTCAACGTAACCGGCAGCTACGAGGACGCCGGCAGCACGCTCGACTTCTACCGCGTGACGTTCAGTGGGCCGCAGAACGGCACCATCTGCGGCCCCACCCCGATCGGTGGCGTCGCTCCGTTCCCGGCGACGGGTACGTTCTCCTGCCCCTGGTCGGTCGGTGGCCTGCCGGAGGGTCTCTACACCGTCACGCTCGAGCTGCGCGACCGCGCCACCAACGACAACGCTCCGGTGATCACCCGCACGGTGACGATCGACAGCTCCGATCCTGACGTGCAGTTCGCACAGTTCGTCGAGGGCCTCTCGCCGCTGTCGCAGCACGCGATCGGCAGCACGATGTACTACAACCCCACCGACTCCGGCGACTTCCGACTGCAGGTGACGGCCACGGACGCCGGCAGCGGCGTCGCGAACGTGACGTTCCCGACCATCGGTACCGGCTGGACACCGGGTGCACCTGTGGTCGACACGATCGCCGCGCCGTATGAAGCGACATACGGCTGGACGGCCACCTCCGCCGCCACCGTCGGTCCGTTCAACGCGGTCGGATACGACAACGTCGGCAACGACGACACGGCCCAGTTCAACGTCGTTGCCGACAGCACGCCCCCGACCGGTTCGTGGATCCTCTACGACGACGAGATCACCAACGCCGCATCCATCAACATGACGTTCAACGTCGGCACCGACGCGCAGTCGCAGGTGCGCGAGCATGCAATCCAGCGCCGCAGCACCGCCTACCTGGCCGACGGCACGTGCGACCCCGGCTGGGGCGTCTGGTCGACGATCGCCACCTCGCCCGGACTCACGTCACCGTTCCAGGACGCGACGACCGTCGACGGTCGCTGCTACCAGTACCGCCTCGACGTGCAGGACAACGTGTCCAACCATGAATTCGCCGACCCGGGCATGACCGTGCGCATCGACCGCACCGCGCCGCTCGGTGACTTCGATCCCGTGCCCGCATTCGTGAGCGGCACCCACACCCTGACCGGCTGGCACTCCGACAACGCGAGCGGTGTCAAGGAGTTCGACGTGTACGTCGGACCGCTCGCCACGGCGACCTACATCTGCACCGCGAGTACCGACCCCGACTGGGACTGCGACTGGGCAACGCTCGGCAGCTTCGGCGACGGCCCGTACACGCTCACGTTCGTCGTGCGCGACAACGCCGGCAACGAGAGCGCGCCCGCCACCGCGACGACGATCGTCGACAACGCGCTGCCGATCATCGACGGCGTGACCTGGGCTCCGGTCGGACCCGGGACCTACCAGTACGCGGACGGCACGCGCCTGTGGTTCAACCCGCTCTACAGCGGCACTGCCCGACTGAGCGTCGCAGCCCACGACGACGGCAGCGGCGTCGCCAGCGCAGCATTCCCCGACCTCGACGGTGCCGGCAGCACGCTCTGGACGCCGGCAGGATCGCTCGACTCCTCCCCGCCGTCGCCGTTCACCGCCAATTACACGTGGGCCGTAGGCGCCACGACCAACGATACGCCGGTCGCGATCGTCAGCGACTTCGTGGGCAATACGCGCACCGCCGCGTTCTCCGTCCGCGCCGACGGCGACGCGCCGACGATGTCCTCGGTCGGGTACGCCAACGGCTACCAGGACGAGCTCGAGACCGACGTCACCTTTGCGCGCGGCGGAGACGGCGCGGGCTCGGGCATCGCCCGCCACCAGCTGCAGCGGGCCAGCTCCCTGCTCGTCAACGGCGTCTGCGACCCGATCGGCACGTTTGCCGACCTCGGCCCCGCGAACGCGTCGTCGCCGTACACCGACGCGACGCTCGTCGACGGCTACTGCTACCAGTACCGCCTGCGCGTCACCGACCGCGTCGGCAACGTCGAGCACGCCGTCGACCCTGCAATCGTCATGGTCGACGACACCGATCCGGTCGGCACGATCGACGCGGTGCCCGCGTACGTGTCCGACTCCGCTTCGATCACCGGCACGCACTCCGACGCGGGCAGCGGCGTCGCGAGCTTCACCGTCACGTACACGAAGACGATCGGCGGCGACACCGGGCATGTCTGCGACGAGCCGACCGACACGCAGGCATCGCCGTGGACCTGCCTCTGGGACACGGCCGCGGCGGCGGGTGACGGCGAGTACACGCTCGAGATCATCGTCACCGACAACGCCGGCAACGTCAGCGCCCCGTTCACCACCACGACGATCATCGACAACACGAACCCGAGCATCGCGTTCAAGGCCTTCGTCGAGCAGACCAACCCACAGTTCCAGCACGCCGACAACCCCAGTGGACGGCTCTGGTTCAACCCCGCGCAGAGCGGCAGCTTCGGCCTGCAGATGACTGCAGCCGACAGCGGCAGCGGCGTGAACCGCGTCGAGTTCCCGCCGCTCGGTACGAGCTGGACTCCGACCACCATCGCAAGCGACGCGAGCGGCACCGGTGCCGCGCCCGCCACCTACGACACGACGTACGCGTGGACGAACGCGCCCGTGCCGACCGAACCGGGCCTGATGTCAGCAACCGCCTTCGACAACGTCGCGAAGTTCTCGACCGCAGGCTTCCGCGTCATCGCGGACTCGGCGGCACCGACCGGATCGAGCGTGAGCGTCACGGTTCCCGCGAGCGGCTACACCAACGCGCCCGCCTCCGACATCACGTTCACGCTCGGAGCCGACAACCTCGGCGGCTCGGGCCTCGACACGTGGCGCCTGCAGCGCCAGACCGGGACGCTCGTCGCTGGAGGGTGCACCTGGAGCGGCACCTGGTCGAACATCGGTGGTCCCAACCCGACCATCGGCACGGCCTTCATCGACAACACGATCGCCGACCAGTCCTGCTACCAGTACCAGCTGCTCGTCAACGATCGCGTCGCCAACCGCGAGACCGTGGTCGCGTCCGAGATCCTCAAGGTCGACCGCACCGCTCCGTACGGCGCGATCACCGGCCCTGCGGGTCCCTACGTCACCGGCACGATCAACGTGGATGGCACGCACGGCGACGACCACAGCGGCGTCGAGGCGTTCACGCTCGACTACGTCGGCCCGGGCGGCCCCGGCAGCGTGACGTGCGCGAGCCCGCAGGGTCCCGGAACGTGGACGTGCCCGCTCGACGTCACGACGCTCGCCCAGGGCCCGTACGACTTCACGATCACCGTCACCGACCTGGCAGGCAATACGTACACGAGCGCTGCCCACCCGCTCGTCGTCGACTGGAGCCCGCCGGTCATCGACTTCGTCGAGTACGCCGAACATCCGCTCGGCGCCCAGTTCCTGCACGCGATCGCGAGCACGATGTACTACAACCCGGCCGCCACTGGCACGCCGCGATTCAACCTGCGCATGACGGCGACGGACGCAGGTTCCGGCGTCGACCGCGTCGACTTCCCGGCGCTCGGCACGAACTGGACGCCTGCCAGCGTCACCGCCGACCCGTCGGGCATCGGCGTGCCGCCGATCTACGAAGTCGAGTACGGCTTCACCGGCACGCCGGCAGTGCCGACCGCACCCGCGCAGGCAGTCGCACACGATCGCGTCGGGCTGTTCTCCAGCCGCGACTTCTCGGTGGTGCCTGATGCCGACGGTCCGATCGGTGGTGGCATCAACTACGCCGGATCGACGCCCGCGACGAACGCGACGTCGTTCGACATCGGCTTCACGCAGCCGACAGACGGCCTGTCCGGCGTGAAGACTGTCCAGGTGCAGCGCCAGAGCACGCCGTACACCGGGGGCGCCTGCGACGGTGCCAGCTGGTCGCCGTTCACGGACCTCGGCCCGGCGAATCCCCCGGTCGGCATGCCAGTGACGGACTCGGCGCTCACGGACGGCTTCTGCTACCGCTACCAGCTGCTCGCCACCGACAACGTGAACAACGCGCGCGCATTCACGTCGACCAACGAGATCCGCATCGACCGCACCCTGCCGACCGGCACGATCGACACGTTCACGATGGTCGCGCCGACCGGAACCATCCCCGCCGTCGACGGTGCCTACGTGGGCGGCATCGTGGACGTCGACGGCACCGCATACGACGCCAACAGCGGCCTCACCACCGTCGGCCTGTTCGCCGTTCCCCAGGGCCCGCCGGTGGGTGCCGAGGCGACGATCGTCGACCCGGTCCCGGTGGGTCCGGACCCGTGGAGCGGCGACTGGGATACCGAAGCGACCGCGGACGGCACGTACGAGCTGCGCGCGAAGGTGCGCGACGCGGCGGGCAACGTCGCCACGATCACGCGCATGGTGATCGTCGACAACACCGATCCGGCTGCGACGCTGCTGCCGTTCATCGAAGGTGCGAACCCGCAGTACCAGCACGGCGTCGGCAGCACCATGTGGTACAACCCGACGCAGTCCGGTTCGTTCCGGACGATGGTCGACGCGACCGACTCGCCGGGCAGCGGCATGGACCAGGTCGACTTCCCGGCGATCGGTGCCGGCTGGAACCCGGGCGCGCTCTACAGCGACCAGAGCCCGCCCACGCCGTACGAGGCCGTCTACGAATGGACCGCAGCGTCCGCAGCGCCGGTGGGGCCGTTCAACGCCGTGGCGTACGACCTCGCGGGCAACTTCCGCAACGTTCCGTTCGACGTGAAGCCCGACACGCAGGCGCCGGATCCGCGCACGATCTCGTATCCGGGCAGCTGGTCCAACTCGCTGTCGCTGACGGTCGGCTTCACGCTCGCCACTGACCCGTCACCCGGTTCCGGGATCAACCGCACGCAGGTCGAGCGCCGCGCCGCGCCGTTGGCCAATGACACGTGTGGCGCCTACAGCGCGACCTGGGCGGTCGTCACGACGATCCTGGCACCGTCGACGGCGACCAGTGCGACGGACACGAGCCTGGTCACCGACCGCTGCTACCAGTACCGCCTGGCGACGTTCGACAACGTCGACAACGTCTCGTATGCCTACTCGACCGGCCCGATCGAGCGCAAGGTCGACAACGTCCTGCCGACCGGCGCGATCGATCCCGCCATCCCGGCAACCTTCCTGTCCAACACCGTGACCCTCCAGGGCACCGCGTCCGACACGACCACCGGCGTGCGCCGCATCGACGTCACGTACGACGACGGTGATGGCCATACCGGAGCCGCGTGCCCGGCGCAGACCGCCCCTGCCGACACGATCAGCCCGAACTGGACGTGCACCTGGTCGACCAACAATCCGCTCGTGACGCCGGATGGCGACTACGTCGTGACGCTGACCGTGACCGACTACGCCGGCAACGTGTTCGTCGCGCCGACTCGCACGTTCACGATCGACAACACGCCGCCGGTGATCGACGACCTCGACATCGTCGAGGGCGCCAACCCGCAGAACCAGCACGTCACCCCCGACGGTCGCACGCTGTTCTTCAACCCGACGCTGACCGGCGGCTTCTCGATCGACGTGCTCGCGCACGACGACGGCACCGGCATGGCGAAGGTCGACTTCCCGGACCTCGACGGCGGCGCGAGCGGCTTCTGGACGCCCGACTCGGTGTTCGCGCAGCCGCTCGGCAATCCGTACAGCACCTCCTACGCCTGGCAGGCGAACGCCACGAGCGTCACCGGCCTCGAGGTGCGCGCCTTCGACATCGCGGGGGCGAGCAGCACGATGCCCTTCACGATCACCGCCGACGACACCGCACCGGTGAACGGCTCGATCGCGGTCACCAATCCGGCGGGCGGCGGCTGGCTGCGCGGCCCGGACGTGGAGCTCACGTTCGGCCTGGGCGACGACGGCAGCGGCTCGGGCATCGGCTCGTGGCGCATCGAAAAGCGCGAGTCGACGATCACCGGCGCGACCTGCGACATGGCGTGGGGCAGCTGGACGCTCGTCGCTGCCGACCCGATCGCGCCGACGCTGCTGGACTCGACGACGCTCGACAACCGCTGCTACGAGTACCAGCTCGTGCAGGTCGACAACGTCACCAACGCGAGCAGCATCGTCGCTGCCGAGGTCGTGCTCGTCGACCGCACCGCGCCCACGGGAACGATCGACACCCCGGCAGCCACCCCGCCGACCACCTACATCAGCGGCACCGTGAACCCGGACGGCACCGCAGCCGACGCCGAGAGCGGCGTCGCCAAGGTCGACGTGCGCGCCCTCGGCATGCCCTCGCCGGACATCTGTCTCAACCCGAACACCTCGCCCGCCACCCCGGCCGCGAGCACCGCGTGGGGCCAGACCGATCCCGGCGACTGCACCTGGGACACCACCGCCGGCACCGGTGACGGGCCGTACGTGCTCGAGCTCACCGTCGAGGACATGGCCGGCAACGTCGGGGTCATCACGAAGAACGTGTTCGTCGACAACACCGCGCCGAACGCGACGTTCACGCGATTCGTCAAGGGTACCAACCCGACCTACCAGCACATCGACGGTTCCAACCCCACCGTGATGTGGGTCAATACGAGCGCATTCCGCAACGGTGGCTTCACGGTCGAAGTGACCGCAGAGGATGGCACCGGAGCAGGCGTCAGGCAGGTCGACTTCCCGGCCCACGGCGCGGGATGGTCACGCGCGCCCATGAGCGGCATCGACACCACCGCGGTGCCGACCAACACGTACTCGATGGACTACTCGTGGGCTGCCGCGGCCGCCGAACCGAACACGCAGACGTTCACGGCCACGGACCGAGTCACGCCCGTGGGTAATGTCAGCAACCCGGTCCCGTACACCGTACGCACGGATGTCACCGGCCCGACCGGCGGCTCGGTCAACTACGGAGCCCTGCCCGGCGAGAACTGGTACCGCCAGTCCTCCACCACGATCACGTTCGCCACGGGATCGGATACGAAGGATGGAACGGCACCCGGTTCCGGAGTGCGCAGCACGCTGCTGCAGCGCCAGCAGACCTCCCTGGCTGGCGGCAGCTGCGGCGCCGTCTGGAGTGGCTGGTCGACCCTGAACGCCGGCGCACCCGTCCTGCTCGGCAACGGTACCGGAACGTTCGAGGACCTGACCCTGTTCGACGGCCTCTGCTACCGCTACCAGGTCGTCGTGACCGACAACGTGGACAATGCGACGACGATCGCCAACGCCACCGGCAACATCCTCAAGGTCGATGCCACGCCGCCGCAGGGCACGATCGACCCGTCCCCGGTCGGGCCGCTGCGCGGCTTCATCGGCGGACCGGCCCCGAGCGATGCGCCCGCGTTCTTCGGTACGAGCTTCGATGCCGCGAGCGGCGTCGACAGCATCACGGTGTCGGTCGACGACCAGAACGGTTTCGTGATTTCCAACCTCTGCACGAAGATCGACCCGACCGATCCGGTCAACCCGTGGACCTGCGCCTGGGACACGCTCACGACCGGCGTCGCGGGTGCACCCGTGCCCGACGGCGAGTACGTCATCTCGCTGCTCGTGCGCGACAAGGCCGGCAACCAGACCACGCCGGGCACCATCACCCGAACCGTCATCATCGACAACACCGTGCCGCAGATGCAGCTCAACGCCGTCGTCGAGGGCACCAACCCGGGCGGGCAGTACGCGGACATCGCCAACCGCACGCTCTGGTACAACTCGCTACAGAGCGGCGACTTCAGGATCGACTTCCGCGTGCAGGACGAGCCTGCCGGCGTGCAGAACGTCGTCTTCCCCGACCTTGACGGTGCGGGCGGCAACATCTGGAATGCGCCGTCGGGCTACACCGTGTCCGCCCCGGTCACCGCGGGTGGATCGATCTACGGTCTCACGTACACGTGGGGGGTCGGGGCGGTCGAGCCGCTCACGCAGACCGCACTTGCGCGCGACTGGGCGGGTAACGTCAACGCGACCGACGGCACGTTCATCGTGCGCGACGACACCGCCGCGCCGACCGGCACGTCGGTCAGCCATCCGGCCGGCTACGTGCTGCCCGGAGCGCTCCAGGTCACGTGGGACGCAGGCACCGACAATGGCTCCACCGGCACGGCCGTCGGCATCGATCCGACGCGAACGCGTATCGAGCGTCGCCAGATCGACGTGTTCGCGGACGGCGTCGCACAGCCGTCGTGCACCGGCGGCTCATGGAGCGGCTGGACGACGGTCGTGACGAACCCCGCGACGACGTTCCCGCTGCCCTCGACGTGGCTCGACACGAGCGCGACGGCCGGCACGACGGCGGACGGCATCTGCTACCAGTACCGCATCTTCGCGACCGACCGGGTCGGCAATTCCGTGCTCGTCAGTCCTGCACCGGTCGTCTCCACGATCGTTGCCGAGCCGGACGTCATCGTGACCCCGGATGCGTGCGTCGGTGGACTCGCCGAGGCCGGCGGCACCTGCACGATCAAGGTGCGACTCGCCACCGCGCCGGCTCCGGATGCCACGGTCACGCTGAGCGGTGGCACGCAGGTGCTCGTCGACGGCGCAGCGACCTCCGCGCTGACCTTTACCGGGTCGGACTGGTGGGTCGAGCGAACCGTCGTCGTGCGCGCCGTCGACGACTTCATCCAGGAGCTCGATCCGCACGACGGCATCGTCACCGTCGCCGTCACGAGTACGGATCCGGTCTACAACGGCTTCTCGGTGCCGAGCGAGACCTACCAGATCGACGACAACGACACTGCCGGCGTGCAGGTGACGGCCGTCGGCCCCGGTCTGGTCACCGACGTGACCGAGGGCGGCCCCAACGACCAGGTTCGCGTGGTGCTCACGTCGCAGCCGACCGGCAACGTCATCGTGACGGGCGCGGTCGGGGCCGGCGCGGCCCCTGCCGGATCGCCTGACGCGGTGTTCGCCTCGACGCTGACGTTCACGCCGGCGACCTGGAACGTTCCGCAGTTCTTCACGATCAACGCGATCGACGACAGCTTCGACGAGCCCGATCCCGAGACAAATCCGCTCTCGTATGCGGTCACCTCGAGCGATGGCTTCTACCAGGGAATCACCGCCGCGGCGACGCCGGGCGCAACATCCGTGACCGTGCACGACAACGACGTGTCGGCGTTCGTCGTCAGCAACTCCGGCCCGTTCACGGTCACCGAAGGTGGTGCGTCGCAGAGCTTCACGATCGCGCTCGCCACGATCCCGACCGCGGACGTGACGATCACGCTGGCCAACACGACGGGCGAGGCGATCGCCAACCCCGCGACGCTCACGTTCACCATGAGCAACTGGAACACGCCGCAGACGGTGACGATCAGCGCGATCGACGACAACATCGACGAGAACGACGGTGACGTCGACCAGATCACGACCACCGTCACGAGCGCCGATCCGGCATACGACAACCGGCTGCTGCCCGATCCCGCCGACGTGTTCAACGTGACGGTCAACGACAACGATACGGCGGGCGTCATCTCCACGAGCACGCCCGTGGAGATCGCAGCCGAGGGCGGGGCTAATGCAACCTGGAAGCTGCGCCTGCGCAGCCAGCCGACCGACACGGTCACGATCGAGCTTGCCACGGTCGGTGCGGACATCGCGATCGCCCAGCCCGCAAGCGGCATCCTCATCTTCACGCCCGGCAACTGGAACGTCGATCAGGACGTCGCCATCAGCGCCGTCGACGACCCGTTCGCCGAGGCCGCGCCGCCCGCCGACAACGTCGGCACGGTGCGCTACACCATCACCAGCACGGACCCCAACTACGACGCGCGCAACATCGCGGACGTGCCGATCGAGGTCATCGACAACGAGCAGGCCGGCGTGGCGCTCACCAAGACCGACCTGCTCGCCGAGGAGGGTGGCCGCACCGACTTCTACAACGTGGTGCTCACGTCGCAGCCGTTCAACGACGTCACGATCGTGATCAGCGGCGACGCCGACGTGCAGCCGAGTGCGACGCAGGACTTCGACACCGCCCCCGGCACGGTATCACTGCTGTTCACGTCCGCCAACTGGAACGTGCCGGTCACGATCACCGTCACCGCGGTCGACGATCGCATCGCCGAGGGTTCGCCACACTTCGGTGCGCTCGTCACCACGGCGTCGAGCCAGGATACCGCGTACAACACGAGCGGCCCGCTGACGATCGCCACCGTCAACGTGTCGATTACCGACAACGACGCGCCTGGCATCGAGGTGCAGCACACCAACGGCGCGACGAACGTGTCCGAGGATGGCGCCACCGACACGTACCTGGTGCGGCTCAGGAGCGTCCCCGCCAACATCGTGACGGTGCGCACGTTTGTCGACGCACAGGTGAAGACCTCGCCGCAGTCGGTGACGTTCGACAGTGCCAACTGGGATACCTGGCAGGCGGTGACGGTCATGGCGGTCGACGACGCGCGCGTCGAGGGCGATCATCAAGGCGTCGTGACCCACGTGGCCGACAGCATCGACCCGTTCTACATGGGCGTGAAGGGCGACGCGCTCACCGCGACGATCACCGACAACGATGCCGCAGGCGTGCAGGTCACGGCAGACGACGGCAGCGTCTACGTCAAGGAAGGCAAGCCCGGCACGTGCGACTTCGTGAACATCACGCTGACGGCGCAGCCGAGCAACCCGGTCACCGTGCGCATCTTCCCGGACGACACCCCTGACGTGATCGTGGCGCCGATCAATGGCGTGACGTTCTCGCCGGATTCGTGGAACCAGCCGCAGCGCATCACGATCTGCGCGGTCGACGACAACGTCGCCGAGCCGAGCGAGATCAAGAACCTCGTCGTGCGCACCTTCAGCGACGACAAGTTCTTCAACGGCGGCACCTGGCCCGAGCTGACGGTGCGCATCGACGACAACGATGCTGCCGTCGTCACGCGCCACGAGCCGCACGACCAGCGCTACATCACCGTGAGCCGCAACGACCGCCTGACCGGCCGTTTCACGGTGCGCCTGTTCGACGCGCCGACCGCACCGGTGCGCGTCTACATCAACTACCCTGTCCGGCCGCGCCAGGACCTCACGGGCACGGTCGATCACCGCAACAGGCAGACCAGGCGCAAGTTCCTGACGTTCACGAGTGCCAACTGGAACCGCCCGCAGAGCGTGCGCGTCTGGCACAAGCCGGGCTCGGGCGGCAAGGGCGTGACGATGCGCACGATCATGTTCCGCGTCCAGTCCAGGGACCGCCGCTACAACGGCATGCGCCCGCGTGGCATCAAGGTGCGCATCGTCGACAACAACCGAGTCGGTACGCGCTGGCGTGGCGGCCAGCAGCCGGGTGCTGGCAGCGCGGTGCGCAAGTCGAACGTGCCGCTCGTCGCCGCGCCGCTTCCCAAGGCAGCACCCGCGAGCGTCGCAGCGACACTGCCCCCGCCCGTTGCGGTCTGGGATCCGAAGCTGCTTGCCGGCGGCACGTTCGACCAGCCATGGGCAACGTACGAGAACGGCACCACTGCCAAGGGCGGCGCGATCAAGATCATCGGCGTCATGAAGGGCTCCGAACAGGGCTTCGAGAACATCGACCACGCTGCGAAGCTGATTCGAACGACCCGTACCCGCGAAGGCGGCGGCTGGACGCGTGACACGCGTGCGATCGTGCTGCAGGGCAGCGATCACCGCTACTACGTCTACGAAGCCGTGCTCGCTGCACCGGGCGCCACCACCCCGCTCGACGGCGCGATCGCGGTCTACGTGTTCGGCATCAACTGGGCATCGTGGCGCGACGAGACCGCCGCCTGGCGCGCAGCGCCCGATACCGCGATCAGCTGACCCGCCTCGCCTGGTTCCGATGTGGGTGGTTGTCCCGCCTACGCTCTGATCGCAGCCGCCGCAACCAGCACGCGCCGCGCGGCCTGCCTGCCCGCCCGTCTGCCTGCCTGCCTGCCCGCCCGTGCGTGCGTGCGTGGTCGTTCTGACTGCGATGTAATCGCAGTCCGTGCAACCACCCAGCCGTCCAACCGGCATGTGGTTGTCCCTGCAGCGATTTGGTCGCAGTGAAGGTGACCACACCGACGGTGCGGGCACCACACGACGCCCGGATGCACGGTGGCGCAGAGAATCCTGACGATCCGCGACGAAATCGGCACACATCGGTGACGATGCGCGCGCATGTCGTGCGGATCGGTGCTCGATCATCTGCACATGCCACCAGTGCTGATCGCCCAGTCGCTTGACTCCCGGATCGCGGATGTCACCACCGTCCAGTACGGCGTGATTCACGTGCGGCAGCTGCTCGCGGTGGGCTTGTCGCACGGTCAGATCGCAACCCGCGTCAAGAACGGACGACTCGTCCGAATCCATCACGGCGTGTACGCGATCGCCGGCATGCCGCTCACCGATCGAGGTCGGATGATGGCCGCAGTCCTTGCGGGCAACGAAGGTACGGTGCTCTTCGGCGCCAGCGCACTCGCGAACTTCAATGTGCTCAAGCAGATGCCCGCGGTGATCGACATCGTGTCCCCCGGCACGACGCCGAAGATCGAGGGCGTGCGAACCCACCGCAGCCGATGGTTCCCGGAATCCCAGCGAACACAGTACGCAGGGATCGCCACGTCGAACCCGTCACGCGCCTTCGTGGACTACGCATACGAATCGAACGTGTACGACCTCGCGGGAGTGCTACACGAGCTCGATCATCTGCGCAGGCTCGACATCGACGCGATCGCAGCGTACGCGCAGCGGCTCGAGCATCGGCGCGGCACCACCGACATCGACTTGGCGATCGAGCACTACGCGGCCGGAAGCCGCGGCGCCTACTCGGACCCTGAGCGATTCATGCTGCTCGCGATCCGCGCCGCGGGGCTCCCCCTCCCCATCGCGAACCTGCCACTCGACACGCCACGAGGCCGCTTCGTCATGGACGCGTACTGGCCCGGTCATCACTGCGCCTACGAGCTCGACTGGCGACAGGATCACGCCAGACCGTCGACGAGGGCCCGCGACAAAGCGCGCGAGGCTGCGTACGAAGACGCGCGGATCCCGTTCATCCGTATCGACATCGACGTCATGTACGCCGATGTCGATCGACAGGTCGCTCGCGTGGCGACACTGCTCGGCCTATGATCCATCCATGAGCGCGTTCAACGGCCTCGACCACGTCCAGGTGTGCTGCCCTCGCGGCGGCGAAGCCGACGCGCGTGCCTTCTATGGCGGGGTGCTCGGGCTGGCCGAAGTGTCAAAGCCCCCGGAGCTGGCACATCGGGGTGGGTGCTGGTTCAGCATCGGCGCTGGCCAGGGCCTGCACATCGGCGTGCTCGAACCATTTGCAGCGTCAGCCAAGGCGCATCCCGCGCTTCGCGTTCGCGACGTCGGCTCGCTCCAGGCACTCGTCGATCGCATCACCGGGGCGGGACACGCCGTCGAGTGGGCCGAGGTGCCGATCGCCCAGGCCAGATGCAAGGTGACGGATCCGTTCGGCAACCTCGTCGAGCTGCTCGTCGGCACCACCGGCTGACCGCCGCAGCTGGTCGCCCGGACTGCGAGCAGATCGCAGCAGGAACAACCACACACCGTCGACTCAGCTGGGTGGTTGCACGGACTGCGATTTCATCGCAGTCAGAACGACCACACACCGGTTCCCTGGCAGGTTCGAAGCCAGTGGTTGCGACGACTGCGATCAGATCGCCGCGAGGACAACCACCCACCAGCGTGGCGCCTGTCGAGGGTGTGCGGCGAGGGCCGCTCCCCCGAGACCACGACGGCCCGGAGCCGCTGTCTGCGGTCCGGGCCGTCCATGGGGGTACGTTCGCCGAGCAACTGGGTGGTGACGGACGAACGTGCGTGGGTGGTGTGCCGGGGAATCGGCTCGACGACGGAAACGGGCGTCGAGCCGCGGCGTCGGGGTAGGGACGTGAACGGTCAGGCGGCCTGGAGCACGGCCACGTTGCGGGTGTCGTTCTCATGCATGGCGACGGGTGTCGGCTGCGCGGCTTCCTTGAACAGCGCATCCCGGGTCGAGTAGCCGTCGGCGGTGTTGATGACCTGCTTGGCCAGCCTCGTGTCGTTGTTGATCACGATCGGCGAGAACAGGTTGATCGTACCCTTGCGAACGTCAGCACCCACGTTGACGACGCACATGATCGAGATCTGCGATGCGTTCTCCACGCTGATCGCTTCGAGGTCCTCGTCGCCGAGCTTGACCTCGTACTCCCAGTGGAACGCCCACGGAAGCACCACCGGGAACGCGAGCTGCGCGTCGGTGGTCGAGTGCAGCCACATGAACACCGAGTCCTGGCGCTGCTTGAGCAGCACGTACTCCGTGTGCTCGGGAAATCCGATCATCCCCTGCGGGAACTCCAGACGGATCGCCTCAGGTACCTCGATCTGGCCGAAGCGGCTGCTCTCGAGGATGAGGGTCTCACCGGAAGTGTCGTGCTCGAACATGGTGTCGTTTCCGTCTTGAGTGGGTGGCCTGGATTGGTGTGTCGGGACTAGATGAAGTCGAGGATCGACGTCTGCATGATCCTCGTGCCGGCCGCGAGGGCGGCCTGGTACATCGTCTGCTGCTGCTGGAACTGCATGTATGCCTCCGCGGCATCGACGTCGGCGACGTCGGACCGCGCTCCGAGGAGTCGCTCCTCGGTGAGGTCGAGCCTGGTCTGCAGCGTCTCGAGACGCGAAGCGGTCGCGCCGAGCTGCGTGCGGACGTTGAGCGCCTGGTCGGTCTGTGCGACGACCTGGGCCATTCCGGCGGACATGCCCGCGAAGTTGTTGGCGTTGATGTCGACGACCAGCTGGTCGATGATGTCGAGCGTGTTCGTGCCGTTCGGACCGAGCACCGCCGTGCCGGGCACGTTGAGCTGGACGCTCTGGCCCTGGCCCACGCGTCGCGACATGACGTTGCCGTTGCCGGCGTAGCCGTTGCCCGGCCCCGCATACGGCGCGCCGTTCGTGGCGGTGCCGCCGAAGATGTATGCGTCGCCGTGCTGCGCGTTGATGCCGTCGCGCACGATTTCCTTGAGCTGCTGGATCTCCGTCGCGATGCTTGCACGGTCGGCTGGGCCGTTCGTGCCGTTCGCGGCCTGCAGTGCCTTCTCGCGAATCTTCTGCAATGCGTTCGTGACGCTGTCGAGGGCCGCGTCCGCGGCGTTCATGAACGACATCGAATCGCCCACGTTGGCCTGGTACTGGCGCACGTCGGCGATCTGGGTGTCGAAGCCCATGACCTGGCCGGTGCCGAACGGATCGTCGCTCGGCTTGGTGATACGACGCCCGTCGGAAACCTGCTGCTGCGCCTTGGCCATCCGCGTGTAGATGTTGTTCACGTCAACGGTGAACTGGTTGGCGAGCTGGTTCTGCGTGATGCGAAGCGCCATCAGAGACCCACCCGACCCATGCGGTTGATGAGCACGTCAAGCACCTCGTCCATCGCCGTCATGACACGCGCCGATGCGTTGTAGGCATGTTGGAAGCGGAGCATGTTGCTCATCTCCTCATCCATCGAGACGCCCGACACCTGATCACGACGACCGCGCGCCATCTGCACGAGCACGTCCGCGTTCTTCATGTCGCGCATCGAGGTCTCGGCCTGCGAGCCAACCGACGTGATGATGCTCGAGTAGTAGTTCTCCCACGACACACCGCCGAGCGCCGCCTGGGTCGCGAGGCGTCCCGGATTGCCGGGGGTCGCATCGTCGAGGATCAGTGCGAAGTTGCCGCCGTTGCCGGGCTCGCCGGGCGCTGCCCAGCTGCTGGCTGCCGCAACGCCGTTCGGGCTCGTGAGCACGAACGCGAGCGTGGCGGCGCCGCCGCCAGCAAAGAGCGGCGCGCCTGCAGCGCCGGTCAGGTCGAAGCCGGCTGCGTGCGCGGCGTTCATGTCGCCCGCGAATTCGACGGCGAGGTTGTCGAGCTGCGTGGCAAAGCCGCCACCGCCGTTGATCACGCCCAGGATCGGGTCGAACATCATCTCGTCCGCGTGCGCTCGACCGCTCGTGAGCGTGCCGGCGGCAAATGCGGCGTCGATCTGTGCGCGCGTGATGACGGGGCTCGGCAGCGCGAGCGCCGGGTTGACGAGCGTGACGGCCGTACCACCGGAGAAGGCGACGATCGTCACCTCGCCGAGTGCGCTTTCCGTCGAGGTGAAGTTGACGAGCTTGGACAGGTTGTCCATGAGCCGGTCGCGCTCGTCGAGCAGGTCGTTCGGCTGGTGGCCGTGCTCGATGGCGTTGCGGATCTCGGCATTGAGCGCCGTGATGCGCTGCGAGATGCCGTCGATGTCGGTGACGGTCTGGTTGAGGCGCTGGTCGCTCTGGGCGGCGATCGCCTGCAGGTCGGTCGAGACCTGGTTGAAGCCCTGGGCGAGTGCGTTGCCGGCGGCGATGAACGCCTGGCGCGCGGAGGTGCTCTGCGGATTGGATGCGACTGCGTCCATCGCCGAGAAGTAGTTGTTCATGAGGGCGTTGAGCCCGGTGTCGCCCGGCTCGCCGAACGCGGCCTCGACCTGCGCCATCTGCTCGACCATCGCCTGGGAATCGGCCTGCCGACCGAACTGCTGGCGCACGCTGGCATCGATGAACTGGTCGCGCAGTCGCTCGATGCGCAGGACCTCGACGCCGGTGCCCATCTGGCCCGGGGTCGTCGCCGACAGCGTCGAGGAGTTCGACCACGCGGGAGCAGTGACCATCTCGGCACGCTGGCGGGTGTAGCCGTCGGTGCTGATGTTGGCGATGTTGTGCCCGGTGACGTCCAGGGCATTCTGGTGGGCCAGCACGCCGCGAAGCGCGGTGTTCAGACCCATGAACGTGCTCTTGTACATGCCGACCTCCTTCCTAGACCTGTGCGTCGAGCAGTCGGAGGCGCGGTGCCTCGGTCTGCGTTCCCTGCTTGCCGTACGTGGCGCGCTGCGTGGTATCCACGGTCGCGCCCTTCACCATCACCTCGATGATCGACAGTTCCTGCTCGAGCAATGTGGAATTGCGGTGCACGATTGCATCGAGCTCGACGATGAGCGAGCGTAGTTCCTCTGCTGCAACACGCAGCTGCTCCGCCGTGGCGGGGTCGCAGTGCGTCGAGATCACGTCGCGCGTCACGGAATCAGCGGAAATGCCGAGCACTGCGGCGGCCTGGGCGAGCAATATGCCGCGTCGCACTTCGGTGCGGGAACGCTCGAGCATCGAGACTTCGATTTCCTGGAGCACGCCATGGACCGTGTGCACGTCCTGGGTGCGCAGCGCCTCGTGCTGGATCATCGACAGCTCAAGCAGTCGTCGCCACACGCGCGCCTGCTCATCGACGTTCAGCGCGAGTTCCAGTGCGATCGCCTGGATGCTGCTCATGCGGCACCTCCGACAGCGTCGGCGTCATCGGTCGCGGGCGACTTGACCGCGTTGAGCCCGGCCGCCTCGGACATCTGTCCGTACAGCGTGGCTGCGAGCCCGAGCCCGCCACCGTCGAGCACCGCCTGCGTGAGCTGGTCCTGGGCCATGTCGTTGTAGCCGGAGGTCGAGCCGGATCCGCCCTCGTCGTCAGCGAACATCTCGCTTGCCTTCTCCATCGGCTTGAGGAGCTGCTGCACGAAGAATCGCTCGAACTCGAGCGACGCTCGGTACATCTGCTCCTTCTCGGGCGTGTCGAGCTTCACCCCGGGTGGCGGGGTGATGGGCTCGGAGCCGAGCGTCGTGGATGTGGGGTTGACGGAAGTCATGTCAGGTCAGGTTCGTGCGTTTCCCTAGCGGCGCATGGAGTTGGCGATTCCGAGCATCTCGTCGCTGGTGGAGATGACCTTGCTCACGCTCTCGAAGGCGCGCTGCGCGTTGATCATCTCGACCATCTCGTTCATCACGGACACGTTGGAGCCCTCGAGCGCACCCTGCTTGAGCAGGCCGGTCTCGTTCGCGCCGGGGTTGCCGATGAGGGGCGCTCCGCTGTTGACGGTCGCCGCGTACACGTTGTTGCCGAGTGCTGCGAGGCCCTCGGGGTTGCCGAACTGGGCGAGCTCGATCTGGCCGAGCACGTCGACGTTGCCGTTGATACGGACCGTGACGAGGCCTTCGGGCGAGACCATGAGCGAGTTGGGCTCCGCCTCGAGAGGCACACCGATGATCGGCTCGAGCTGGTAGCCGCTCGCGTTGACGAGCTGGCCGTTGTGGTCGATACCGAAGCTGCCGTCGCGGGTGTAGCCGATCGAGCCGTCCGGCATCGCGACCTGGAAGAAGCCGGACGCGGTGATCGCCATGTGGGTCTGGACGCCCGTGTCCTTCATGTCGCCCTGCGTGAAGGAGAGCTCGGTGCGAGCGGGAGCGACGCCCATGCCCGACTGGGCACCCTGACGCGCGGCCTGGCGGTCGCCGACCTGCTGGTACAGAAGGTCCTCGAAGCGCAGGCGGGTCGCCTTGAACGCGTTCGTGTTCACGTTCGCGAGGTTGTTCGCGATCGTGTCGACGTTCATCTGCATCGCAGACATGCCGGTAGCGGCGGTGTACAGCGAATTCATCATGACGGTGGCTCCTTCTCCCCTGCGTCCGTACCGGAGCACGAACGCATGTGCGGCACGCCACCGTTCTTCGTCCGCGGGTACCAGCGCCTCGGTCGGTCGGCGCCGGAAAGGAGCCCTGCGACTGATGCAGTCCACTCCGTGACTTGGCGTTGCGGTCGGGAATCGTTCCCTGTATCGACGAACGGTGAGTGTCGTCGCTGAGCGGATCGGCGCAGGGAAACGCCTGCTTGAGCGAGCGGCGAGTGAAGCGCACGAGATGCAAACGGCGACACGTACGAGGGCCGGTTCGCAGACACGCGTTCGGAGGGAAGTGCGCGCGAACCGTCCGGTGATCCGCAACTCTTCCGACAATCGGGTCGTTCAGGGTCGCTGATCAGCCCTGGAAGGCGCGGATTTCACCACGCCGGGCACGGCGTCCCCGAACCTACCCGAATCTGTAGCAAAAAACCCAGCCTGCAAGCCGGTGTTTGCAGTTTGTGTATCAAGCTATAGACCATTTGCGCCGATGTCATTCCAGCCTGCTCCCCGGAGCGGGTCCGCCCGTGCATGGATCGCACGGACGGAATACCGGCTCCTTATACGGGCGCAACGCCCACGAGGAGCCGGGTCACGGATGACAACTGCATGAGCCTTCGGATCAACACCAACGTGGAAGCATTGACGGCACACCGTCAAGTTCGCGTTGCGTCCGATCGCCTCTCCGTCGCCATGCGACGCCTCTCCTCCGGCTTCCGAATCAACACCGCCGCCGACGACGCTGCCGGGCTCGGCATCAGCGAACGGCTCCGCGGTCAGATCCGGAGCCTGGAAGCTGCCAACCGCAACATCCAGGACGGCATCTCGATGCTGCAGACCGCGGAGGCTGCGCTCGACACCGTCCACCAGATCCTGCACCGGGCCCGAGAGCTGGCGGTCCAGTACAACAACGGGGTCTATTCGACCGCCCAGAAGACGGCGATCAGCCGTGAGCTGATCCAGCTGAGCCACGAGATCCGCCGCATCGAAGGCCAGACGACGTTCAACGGCGTCCCGCTGCTGCAGAACGCGATGACGACGATCACGCTGCAGGTCGGCGCCAACGCCGGACCCACCGAGACGATCAACGTCTCGATGGCGGACCTGTTCGGACCCGGCCTCGCCCTCGTTCGACCCGTGACGTTCTTCACCCTGCCATGGCTGGACGCCGACATCGAGGGCTTCGACCTGCACATCCAGGACGTCGCCACGGCCCGTGGCAGGTTCGGCGCGATGATCAACCGCCTGGAGTACGCGTTGTCGGCGAACCAGACGACGATCGAGAATTACATGTCCGCGGAGTCCCGAATCAGGGATGCGGACATGGCGAAGGAGATGACAGAGCTCGCTCGGCAGAAGGTCCTCCAACAGTCCTCGATGGCGATGCTTGCCCATGCACAGGGCGCTCGCAACCGCATCGGAGACCTGCTCAAGTAGCGGCCCCTCCCCCGCCGGTGACGCGCCCGGCCCGTTCCACCTGTTCGAGACGCGTGCGTGCGCGTGGGACGCGTGCGTGCGCCCGTACGTACGTGTGTGCGTGTGTGCCTACGCGCGTGCGCGCGCGAGGGCGCGCGGGCGACGGGCGTGTATCAGCCCAGCGTTCCGATGCTGTTGACGGCCTTGTCGAGCGTGCCGTCGATCGACGTGATCACGCGCTGCGAGCTCTCATACGTTCGGAGCGTGGTGATCATCTCCACCATCTCCTTGACGGAGTTCACGCCGGAAGCCTCCACGAAGCCTTGG
>JBBQUY010000053.1:0-25179 GCA_038212015.1 Gaiellales bacterium
GTCTCGAGCAGGTCGAGACGACCCGGCTCGCCCTGGGCGACCCGATCGCCGACCCCGACGTTCACGGATCGCGTGATGCGGTTGAACCAGCTGTTCGAGCCCGAGTGCACGTTGACGCGCGTGCGGCCGAGTCCGTCATCGCCATTCGGGTCCAGGCGCGCATAGGTGCGGCGCGTGAGCTCGACTGCACGATCGACCGCGGCCTGCGGGTCGAACGCAGCGGCTGCGGCGGTGCCCGGGATGGTCGTCACGCGCGCGGGGCTGGAAGTTCGTTCGACCTGCATACGAGATGGTAGCTGCTCGGTGTCCACCGATGCGGCAGTGCAACATCGTGTGCCGAGCGCTCGAAACACAGTCGTGAAGGCGCGTCTGGACGGATGCGCACGACGTCGGGACGGACGTTCGAATGGGCATCGGTGACGTGGCGCGGTCGATCGCGCCTGCAGCAGGACTCCTCGTGGGCGCGGCAGCGCTCGGCGCGGTGGCGTCTTACGGCGCGATCACGGTCGCCGGCGAGACCGACGAGGACGCGGGGATGGGTCGGCAGCTGCTCGGCAACCTCGGCGGGATGTCGCTCGTCTCCGGGATGTTCTCCGGCATGGCAGCGTGGCAGGTGGCCAGTCGAATCGGCGGCGGCACCTCGCTCCCCGGCCCGCTCGAGATCCTGGCCATGCCGGCCGGCATCGGTGGCGCCATGCTCGGTGGCGCGGTGGCGCGGGCCGGCCTCGAACGGCGGCATCAGGCAGAGTACGACGCGCAGCTGCAGAAGATCGACGACACGATGGTCGCGACGACCGCCGCGCTCCGCGATGCAGGTGCGGGTGAAGCGGTCCTTGCTCGCGTTCCCGAAAGCTACGACCGGTCGTACTTCAACGCGAGCTACCGGCCCCCGCTCGGTCCCTTCCGCAACGAGATCGTCATCGGCCGCCACCCAGGAAGCGGCCTGCCCTTCGCCGCCGACGACGTGATCGCCCACGAATTCACCCACAAGGTCCTGCACGCGTACTCGCCGCAGCTGCTCACGCCGATCGGCGGTGGCGACGGACGTGCGATCCACGAATCGGTGGCGGACACGATCGCGATGGTCGTCGATCGCGAGGACTGGCTCATTGGCGAGGATGCCGTCGAGGGCGGGATTCGATCGTTCTCGCATCCGGAGCTGCGTGGCGCGTATCGCGACGGCGAGGCGAAGGCGGCTCCGATCACGCGGGAGCAGCTCGAGTCATCGACCGAGGAACACCTCGGCGCGGGCGTGGGCAACAAGGCGGCGTGGCGGATCGGCAATGCCCTGGGACGCGACACGATGGCTCGCATCTACGTCGCCGGGCTGGAACGACGCGAACTGCCTCGCGGGGCCACGTACGCTGATCTCGCGCAGGTCGTGCGCGCGGCTTCCGTCGACCTCTACGGCGCGCGCAGCCACGAGGCCCGGGTCGTCGACGACGCGTGGGCCAAGGCCGGCTACTGACCCGGTGCCTGCCCCATCGAGTCGTCAGAAACGTTCCGCCCAGGGGAACGTTCTGACCACTCGACCGCGCGTGGTCACTCCGCCGCCGTCAGGCGTTCGTGAGCGTGGCGGCGAGTCGGTCGCGTCCAGCGCGAAGCCGGTCGAGCGTCCGTTCCCGGCCGAGCACGTGGACGCTTTCCCACAGGCCGGGGGCGATCGTCTGGCCGGTCACCGCAAAGCGAATCGGAGAGAACACCTTGCCGGGCTTGAGTTCCAGGTCCTCGCATGCGCCGCGCAGCGCCGCCTCGAGCGAGTCGAGTTCCCAGTCGCCGAGCGCCTCGAGCTTGGGCACGAGGTGTTCGAGCACCTGCACGCCGACGTCGCCGGTCTTCTGCAGGCGCGCCCACGCCTCGTCCTGCATCGTGAACGGCTCGAGCACGAAACCGATGTATGCCGGCACCTCGCCCCACGTCCCGCACTTCTCCTGCACGAGCGGCGCGGCGTCCAGCCCCGTCATCGCATGCGCGGCGGCGTGTCGCTCGTCGTCGGCGGGCAGCCACTCCTCGCGCCACGCCTCGTAGCCTGCCGCCCACGCCTCGGGCGTCATCGCGCGCAGGTGTTCGCCGTTGAGCCACGCGAGCTTGTCGTAGTCGATGGCCGCGCTCGACTTCTTCACGCGCGCGACGTCGAAGTGCTCGACGAGCTCCTCGGTCGACATGACATTGGTGGTGTCGTCCTTGCTCCAGCCCACGAGTGCCAGACCATTGCGCACGGCCTCGGGGCTGTAGCCGGCCTCGGCGAGCTGCTCTACCGTGCTCGTGTGGTGGCGGCGCTTGCTCAGCTTCGCGCCGTCGGGGCCGAGCACCATCGGCAGGTGCGCGAACGCCGGAATCTCGACCTCGAGCGCCTCGTACATGAGGATCTGCCTCGGCGTGTTCGACAGGTGGTCGTTGCCGCGGATCACGTGCGTGATGCGCATCTGCGAGTCGTCGATGACGTTCGCGAAGTTGTACAGGGGCGAGCCGTCGGCGCGTGCGATCACGAAGTCGCCGATGAGTGCGTTTTCGAACGTGGTCTCGCCGAGCACGAGGTCGTGCACGACCGTGACGCCCTCGTCGGGGCATCGGAAGCGAATTACGTGCGCGTCGCCCGCAGCGATGCGCGCATCTGCGTCCGCGAGTGGGATGTCGCGGCAGCGGCCGGTATAGACGAACGGTCGCTTCGCCGCGTCGGCGGCTGCGCGATCGGCGTCGAGCTCATCCTTCGTGCAGAAGCATGCGTACGCCGATCCGGAATCGCGCAGCGTCGCGAGCGCTGCGCCGTAGCGGTCGTCGCGCTGCGACTGAAAATACGGACCGTAGGGCCCCTCGACGTCAGGGCCTTCGTCCCAGTCGAGCCCGAGCCATCGGAACACGCGCAGCGCCTGCTCGACGTTCTCCGGAGTCGACCGCGCCTGATCGGTGTCCTCGATGCGCAGCACGTACGTGCCCTGCTCGCCGAAGTGCCGCGCGTAGAGCCAGTTGTAGAGGGCCGAGCGGGCGCTGCCGAGATGCAGGGTACCGGTCGGACTGGGTGCGAATCGAACGCGGACGGGAGAAGTCATGGCCGCAACGATACCTTGTCTGGCAATGGATCAGAGCGTGTCCACGAATGTCGAGATCTGCTCGAACGCCGTGCCGGTGCGCGTGAAGGCTCGACCCTGGGGGTCCTCCACGAGCGCGTCGGACCACGTGTCCAGCGCAGTGAACATCTCGTCGAGCTCCGGCGTTGCGCGCGCCATCATCTGTTCGACCTGCGCCTCGCTCATGCCGTCGTTGAAGTTGGTCATCACGTTCATCGCGGTGGCGTAGCGTTCGAATGCGAGCGCGAGCTGCTCGTTGGCGTCCTCAAGGTAGTCGTCGTCGATATCCAGGTCGCGGGTCCGCTTCGCAAGTGCGAATGCCGTGTCCGCCTGCGAGCCGAACGCCTGCACCGCGCGCGTGGTGTCGATCGAACCTGCGATCAGCTTGTCGGAGGTGGTGTCGTAGCGCTGCAGCAGCGGCTTGAGCTGATTGACGATCGGCAGGATCGAGTCTTCGTAGGCGATGCCGGCTTCCACCGCGACCTCCGATTCGCTGTCTTCATCCTCGGCCTCGTCGTCGCTGGACTCGTCGGACTGCGCCGCCTGATTCGCGTCGTCGCTCGACGGGGAGTCGTCCGATCCGCCGCAGCCGACCGCGATGAACATGACCATCGACAGCAGGGCAAGCAACAGCAGGAATCGGCGAGCGGCGAGGTGCATGGAGAGTTCCGAACGTTCGGGTTGGGAAACGGCGCGGGCGATACTACGCAGATCGAGGTCATTGCCCCTGTTCGTTCGCGGAGCCCTATGATCGAGGCATGTATTTCGGCGCGCACGTCTCATCAAGCGGTGGCATCGACAAAGCGGTCGAACGGGCCGTCGACATCGGCGCGGACGCCGTGCAGGTGTTCATCCAGAGCCCGCGCATGTGGCGACCCGTCAATCACAAGGAAGAGAACGTCGCCCGCTTTCGGGAGCTTCGAGAGCAGCACCTGCAGGGAGCGGTGGCCCACGCGATCTACCTGATCAACGTGGCCTCGGACGATCCCGAGCTCTGGGAAAAGGGCGCCACGGCGCTCGCGCACACGATGACGATCGGCGCACGGCTCGGGCTGGATGCGGTGATCTTCCACCCCGGATCGCACAAGGGCGCCGAAACGGGTCTTGCGGGATGCGTCGACCTGATCGCGAAGGCGTGCCTGCGTGCCCTCGACGCCGGCGAGCGCGAGGCGGCGGCCGCCGGAACGTCGACACCGTTCCTGCTGCTGGAGAACACCGCGGGAACCGGAGGAACCATCGGGCGCGACGGGGAGGAACTCGCAACGCTCGTGCATGCCGCCGACGACCATCCGCAGCTCGGTGTCTGTCTGGACAGCTGCCACTGGTGGGCGAGCGGCATCGACGTGACGGACAGAGCCGTGCTCGATGCCGAGCTCGCCGGGCTCGACGACGCGATCGGGGCGGAGCGACTGCGCGCGATCCACCTCAATGACTCCAAGACCGCGCTCGGTTCCAATCGAGATCGCCACGACAACCTTGGTGAGGGCGAGATCGGTGCCGGGCTCGGCATGTTTCTGGCGCACCCCCGCTTCGAGGGACTCGGTGCATACCTGGAGGTGCCGGGTGCGGGCGACGGTCCGAGGGCGGAAGACATCACGGCCGCGCGCACGTTGCGCGAGCGCGCCCTCGCGCGCGCGTGAGTCAGCCTGCCCTGCGGCGATCTCGCTGGCGGTCGTGATGCTCGTCGCGTCGTTCCATCACGTCCGGCGTCGTGTCACCCGCGCCGGCCACGCCGCGCGCGGCGAACAGCACGACGCCCAGCACGAGCACGAGCGCGAGACCGATCGCGGCGAGCACCGCGAGGCCCGGCACGAACAGGAACACCACGATCGCTGCGAGCGCAAGCATGGCGACGATGGTCCAGGAAACGTACGACACGGGACACTCCTTCGTTGAAGCCTGTGTCACTGGTGATGTCCCGTGTCGGATTCGTGCAACCTGCACGTCGCCGGGCGTGCTCGAGAAGAAGAACAACGGCGGTGTCGCGCTCCCCGGGCAGTGACTTCGGACCAACGTCGCCAATGCAGTTTGGGAGTGCGACCACCGCCGTCGGGGTCACGTGGAGCGCGTCCACGGACCAGGTCCGTGGCGCGGCCTAGGCAGCCAACGGAGGTGGTCGCGACAGGATGTCGCAACCGATCAGTTCACGCAGCGTTCGCGTGGTGTCGACCAAGGCGTAGGCAGGCTGCCCCAGCTGGCGCGTGATGCGCTGCCTGGTGCGGCGAGCGATGCGCTCCATGACTACTTCGAGGACGTGGATCGCACGCAGGCCCACGAGGCTGACGCCGGCGACGAGCATGCCGGCGAGCACGCACAGGCCGAAGATCGACGCGAGTGGCAGGAGGCTGTGCCAGCTGCCATATTCCATGCCGAGCCCGAATCCGCCGAGCCATCGCTCCAGGCTCGACTGCAGCAGCCAGATCGAGAGCAGCAGTCCGGCGAACGACGAGGTGCGAAGGACGAACTGGTCGAACAGCGACGAGAGCGAGAGACGTTCGACGACCAGGCGGCGGGATCGACGCCGACAGGCAGAGGTGAGCGCACAGGCCTGGCGAACGCGGCGACGTTCGGCGGTGACGAACGCGACGACCGCCACGAGCGCGATCGCGGCGATCACGAACTGCGTGACCGTGAGCGGCATGCGTGCGTCGGCGTTCTGCTGCAGCAGGCGGTACTCGGAGTCGGACACCCCGTAGAACAGGAAGAAGTCCTCGCGAAACAGGGACACGAGGCGATCCACGACGAGCGAGCCGACGGCCAGGGCGCCTGCGACGGTACCTGCCTGTGCAAGGCGATACCGGCGACGCGAAATGCTGCTGCGATGAGAGTCGTGCATGGGCTCTGCCGAGGCACGGCACGGGCGGGGCTGGGTTCCCGCGCGCACCGTCCGTTCGATATCGGCACCAATTGCAGAAACCTCAAGCGCCAATTTGCACATCTGACAACGTAGTGTTGTCGGCCCGCCCGTTCGCGGGACATCAGCGAAACGTCGACGCCGCCTCCAACGATGAAACGGTGAGGGAGCAATCCGTGGTCCGTGCCTGTGGCGTGGACCGCCAGGGGGGTTATCGATGGCCGAGATCCGGCTGAGCGGCGTCAACAAGGTCTATCCGGGCGGCACGCATGCCGTCCACGACGTGGACCTGCACATCGCCGATGGCGAGTTCATGATCATGGTCGGACCATCCGGCTGTGCCAAGTCGACGATCCTGCGCATGATCGCGGGTCTGGAGACACCGACCTCGGGCACCGTCGAGATCGGCGGCCGGGTCGTCAACGACGTCGCTCCGAAGGATCGCGACATCGCGATGGTCTTCCAGAGCTACGCGCTGTACCCGCACATGACGGTGCGCGAGAACATGGCCTTCGGGCTGCGCCTGCGCCGTATGCCTCCCAACGAGATCGACCAGCGAGTCGCGGATGCGGCACGCATCCTCGGGCTCGAGCAGCTCCTGGATCGGCTCCCGAAAGCGATGTCGGGTGGACAGCGCCAGCGCGTCGCCATGGGTCGCGCGATCGTGCGCGAGCCCCAGGCGTTTCTCATGGACGAGCCGCTCTCCAACCTCGATGCGAAGCTGCGCGTTCAGATGCGCACCGAGATCGCCAAGCTGCACCAGCGACTCGAGACGACGACGGTGTACGTCACGCATGACCAGGTCGAGGCCATGACGCTCGGTCAGCGCATCTGCATCCTGCGCAAGGGCGTGGTGCAGCAGGTGGACACGCCGTTTCAGGTGTACCAGAACCCGGCCAACGTGTTCGTGGGCGGCTTCATGGGCAGTCCCGGCATGAACTTCATGACCGGGCATCTCGTGCTCCACGACGGGATGCTCTACCTGCAGCTCGGCGAACAGCACATCCCGGTGCCGGCGAGCGTCAGCGGCCGGCTCGTCGCGACGACCGACCTGCACGGGCGCGGCGTGATCGTCGGTATCCGACCCGAGCACCTGTCGATGTCGACTCCCGGCGATCCGGGTGCGATCCCGGTGCAGGTCGAGCTGACCGAGGCCATGGGCGCGGAGGTGTATGCGTACTTCACCGCGTCCGTGAAGACGCCCGACCTGACGGCGCTGAGCGACACCCAGGCGACCGCCGACACGTTCGTCGCACGTCTGGGTTCGGGCACGGAGATGCGAAACGGCGAGCAGATCATGCTGCGCCCGGACATGGATGAGCTGCACCTGTTCGATGCGCAGTCGTTCCTGACGCTGCTGGCCCCTGCGGCCGAGGCGGACGTGCGAGCTCGCCAGAACGGTGCGGCAATCCAGATCGCGACGGGCGTCGCAGGCTCGGAGCCGAGCCGCGTGGCGATGCCGCATTCGACGATCGTGCAGCCGGCTCAGCCGCTGCTGCAGCCGATGCAGCCGGTCATCCACCTGCACCAGACGATCATGCAGCCCGAGCCGATGTACGGAACGCTTGCGGAACCCGTGGGTGCCGGTGCGATCGCCTCGGTGTTCGATCAGCCGGTCGGCGAAGCCATCAGGGTGGAACCACTCGTCGTCGGCGCTCATCACATGGATGTCGCCGCCGCCGGCGGCGCCGGGAACCCGCACGCCTCGGCACCGCGATCGACCTTCGCTGCTCGCCCGACGGCGCCGCCCAGCCACGCACCGGCCACGTCCGGACCGTACGCGAACCTGGGCATCGGTGGTCCGTCGTCCCACGGGGGATCGCAGGATCCGCATCCGTCGAACCTCGGTACGCCAATCGTCGAGGCACAGGTTGCTCCGGTCGATCCGCCAGAGGTGGAGCCTGCGGTCACCGAGACGCCACGTGCGCGACGCGGCTTCGCACCGCGTGTGATCGGCGCCGACGCATCTGCTCGGCCACAGGTACCGGCGGATCGACCGGCGACGGTCAAGCTCGACGGCGGGGATCTCGACGCCGCCATCGACGCGATCGATACGGTCGAGCCCGCGACGCCCGCACCGATCGACATGTCGACGCCGGAAGCGACGCAAGCCGCGAAATCCACGCTGGGAGTGCCCGCTGCCGAGCATCCGATTGCCCAGGCCCCGTCGATTCCGGCGCTGCGAAGCGACGCAGTCCCCACGGGTACGGGCTTCCGAGATGCGCTGGCCCGCATCCGGTCGCAGATGCCGGCTCGCGCGGCGACCCCGTTCTCGGCCGGTGGGGTGCTGCCGACACCGATGTCGCTCGCACCCACTCCGGCCATCGGATCGTCGAACGACGTCGCCTCGGAGTCGACGCAGGCCCAGCCAATCGTCGTACACCCGCCAGACGTTCCGGGAACGACATCGAACCCAGATGCCTGACTGAACAAATCGCCACAAATCTGACCCCGTTCGGTCGGACGAGGCTTCGCAATCCCGAATAAATCCCCTATCAGCACCCGCTGACAGGGGATTTTTTCATGCCAGAAGCTGTTTTCAGCGGGAAAAGGGCCAAAACCGTGGCCATTCGCCGCATTTCGGCGAAAAGCACCTTGCGCGTCCGCCAACTCCGATAATGTTCCTGTCGCAAGGCAGGACGAGCGAAAGATCTACGAACATGATCCAGAGCATCACCAGCACCAACGGCACCGCCAATCGCAACCCGGGCATCGTTCCGCCGTGGCTCGACACCTCGCAGGCGAAGAACCCGGGCATCGTGCCGCCGTGGCTGCTCGAGCCGATCACGATCCTTCCGGTCGAGGAGCCCATCACCATCCTTCCCGTCGGCGAGCCGGAGTTCCACATCCTCCCGGTCGACGGTGAGACACAGTTCGTGCCTGAGTTGGTTGACGCCTCCCCAGCGTCTCTGGCCGACGTCCTGCGCGGCCGCTGATTCCCCAATACAGCGACGCGCCTTCGGGCACGAATCCCACACCACAGACATACCTCCCCCATCGGTCGCCGGGCACGTTCCCCCCAGAATCCCCCGCCTGGCGTCCAACCCCAGCAACACAGCTACGGGCCCGTGAGCAAGGAAGCTCATTGGGCCCGTCGTTGTTGTCGTGGGGAAACCCACGGTCGATCTTCCTCACGCTCGTGAGGCGAAGCACGCCGGGATCGACCGACGGATGCACGGTGTGAGCGAACGGCTCGCTAGGACGAAAGGAACGCGGCGCCATCCGCGTACTGCGAGCTGTAGTTGTGCGGGTCACGGCCGGAATCGGGCCGCTCCGGAATGACGTGCTTGCCGATCAGGTAGGCCGACAGCGCAGGATTCGCGAGCGCCGTACCGAGCAGAGATGCACCGCGAGCGAGGTAGTCACCGACGCCGAGCCTGGCGCCCGATCCGGTCGTGCCGTCGTGGAGTTCATCGATCGCCTCGAGTGCCTGATGACCGCCGGCGACGTCCCACACGAACGGGTCGTTGGGGTCGTCGATCTGCTGCACGTGTGGGTCGGCTCCATGAGACCAGTCCACGTGAGCGGGCGCGGGGTGGCCATACAGCACGGCCTTGTCGACCATGCGCCCGATGACGGGGTCCTGAAGCGCGTCTCCGATGACCCACGTGCCCTGACTGTGCCCTCCGAGCGTCACTCGATGATGCCCTCCACGCTCGGCGATGCCGGCAAGCACGAGCTTCAATGTCTCCATCCCGGTCGACACGCTGTCGTTGAAGTTGACGTTCGCGGGATAGTCGACGATCGAGGAGCTCGCGCGTCCATCGAAGGCCTGTTCCACGCCGCGCTGCCAGTCGCCGGGGATCGAGTGCGAGTTCGTGGCGGGCATCCACAACACGATGTCGGGCTTGGAAAAGTCGATCGCGGCGAGCGCGGTGTCGGCATGGGCGCGAGCGCGTGCGTGATCGATGTCGCCAGGCACGTCCAGCCGGGCACGTCGCAGTTCAGCCGCCTGCGGACGCGGCCCGGTTGCCTTGTTCCCGCGCTGCGTCGTGGCATCGCTGCCTGCACGATCGGTCGGAGCGGTCTGGGCCGTGAGCTCTGCCTGCACGTCGCGCGCGACGTCGTGGAGCGGGCTGCCGAGATTGCCGAAGGCATCCTTGGCAGCATCGATGAGTTCGGCGAGCATGCGGCGTCCTTCCATCCTGGACTCCGCTCCGCCACGTCATGGTGCACCACTCCGCGACCTCGGTCAACGGGGATCAGGTTCAGCGCGCGGCCGGCAGGCGCTGCGCCACGTACGGATCGACGAGGATCGGCTGGCGAGCTGATCGCGCTTCGTCCATGCGCCGAACGAGCGTCGTGTGCGGCGCGGTGCGCACGGTCTCCGGATCCGAGTCCGCCTCGGCGATGACCGAACGCACCGCTGCGGCGAACGCCTCGAGCGTCTCGCGTGTTTCGGTCTCGGTGGGCTCGATCATGAGTGCTTCGTCGACGAGCGTCGGGAAGTACATCGTCGGCGGATGGAAGCCGTGGTCCATGATCCGCTTGGAGATGTCAAGTGCACGGATGCCGGTGCGTGCCTTCACGTCGCCAGCGGACACCACGAACTCGTGCATGCAGCGCCGATCGAACGCGGGCGGCAGCACGTCGCGCAGCAGCTCCATGAGGTAATTCGCGTTGACGACCGCAAGCTCGCTCGCGCGGCGCAGGCCGTCGCGTCCGTGGGTCACGACGTACGCCCAGGCACGCACGAGAATTCCGACGTTGCCGAAGAAGCGGGAGACCGACCCGATCGATCCGTCGATGTCACCGACCACGTCGTATCGACCGTCGGCGTGCTGCACGATGCGCGGCAGCGGCAGCAGATGCGCGAGCCGCTCGGCGACCGCGACGGGGCCGGCGCCAGGGCCGCCGCCACCGTGTGGTGTCGACAGCGTCTTGTGCACGTTGACGTGGACGATGTCGAAGCCCATGTCGCCCGGGCGGACCTTGCCCATGATCGCGTTGAGGTTGGCGCCGTCGTAGTAGAGCAGTCCACCGACCTCGTGCACTGCCGCGGCGATCTCGCGAATGCGTTCGTCGAGCAGCCCGAGCGTGTTCGGATTGGTGAGCATCAGCCCTGCGACGTCGTGCTCGGCGCATGCGGCGCGAACCGCGTCGAGATCCATGCCGCCACGCGCGTCGGTCGGGATGCTGACCGTGCGCATCCCGGCCATGCGAACCGTTGCCGGATTGGTGCCGTGCGCCGTGTCGGGCACGAGCACCGCGAGCGGCTCGGACTCGATCTCGCCCCGCGCGACGCGCTCCTGATGGAAGGCGCGCATGAGCAGCAGCCCCGTGAACTCGCCATGCGCGCCCGCAGCCGGCTGGAGCGTCACGGCGGGCAGGCCCGACAGCTCGCCGATCGCGTGCTGCAGTTCGTGCAGCATCCCGAGCAGCCCCTGCGCGACCGACGGCGGCGTGAGCGGATGCAGTCGCGCGAACGCGGGCATCGCCGCGATCTCGTCGTGCACCTTCGGGTTGTACTTCATCGTGCACGACCCGAGCGGATAGAAGCCCGAGTCGATCGAGTGGTTGCGCTGCGACAGGCGGACGAAGTGGCGCATGAGCGTCGGCTCGGCGACCTCCGGCAGCGGCGGCGCATCGGCGCGACGCAGCGAGTCGGGGACGCCGGCAAGCGCCGAGTCGAGGTCGACGTCATGAACCAGGCGCGAACTGCGTCGCCCCGGGCGTGACCGCTCGAAGATCGTCGGCTCGCTCGCCGGATGGATGCCGGCGGGCTGTGCGTGGCTGGTGACCGGTTCGGCTCCGGCTCCAGGACCGGTCGCGGGAAGGTTGGTGGGTCGCGGCGGCGTCATCGTCATGCGTTCCATCCTCCGGACGCGATCGCACGCTCCAACGTACTCGCGAGCCGTTCGATGTCGTCATCGGATCGCTGCTCGGTAGCGGCCACGAGCAGCGCGCCGGAACCAAGCGTCGACCAGCCGCCTGCGGCGGGCCAGCCCGCGAGCACGTCATCCTGCGCTGCGCGCTCGACGACGGTCGCGGCATCGACGGGCAGTTCGACGAGGAACTCGCGGAAGACCGGTGCGTCCGCGCCACCGGCACCGGCGGTAATGCCGGGAACGTCGAGCAGTCGCTTCCGGGTCGCTGCGGCGCGTTCGAACTGCGTGGCGCCGAGCTCGCGGATGCCCTGCGGGCCGAGCCATGACAGGTAGACGAGGCCGGCGAGCGCGCAGAGCGCCTGGTTGGTGCAGATGTTGGACGTCGCCTTCTCGCGACGGATGTGCTGCTCGCGCGTCTGCAATGTCAGCACGTAGCCGCGCGTGTCGTCGGAGTCGACGGTCTCCCCCACGATGCGTCCGGGCATCCGGCGCAGGAACTGCTCCTGCGCTGCCATGAACCCGAACGTCGGTCCGCCGGCAGTCGGTGCGAGACCGAGCGGCTGTCCGTCGCCCACCACGACACCCGCGCCATACGCGCCCGGCGCTTCGAGGACGCCGAGTGACAGCGGGTCGGCGCTGACGATCGGCACGGCTCCCGCGGCGTCGGCGTCTGCGACCAGGCGAGGCGCGTCTTCGAGCAGCCCGAATGCGTTGGGCTGCTGCACGATGACGGCGGCGGTGTCACTGCCCAGCAGCTCGGCCACGGCCTCGGGATCGACGACGCCGGTCTCGCGGTCGTGGTCGACGACGTGCACCGTCATCCCGTACGCGCCGGCATAGGTGTGCAGCACCGAGCGCACCTGTGGCGCGACCGTGCCGAGCACGATGATGTCGGAGCGGCGGGTCGTCTGTTCGGACAGGTACGCCGCCTCGGCGACCGCGGTTGCCCCGTCGTAGAGCGAGGCGTTGGAGACAGGCAGTCCGGCGAGTGCGGCGATGCTCGACTGGAACTCGAAGATCGTCTGCAGCGTGCCCTGGCTCAGCTCTGGCTGGTACGGCGTGTATGCGGTGGCGAACTCACTGCGCGAGATGACGGCACGCACGGCCGCTGGGACGTAGTGGTCGTAGCTGCCCACGCCCAGGAACGAGACGGCGCGCGAGAGGTCGAGCGTGTCGTCGGCAAAGGCGCGCGCACGCGCCACGAGTTCTGGTTCCGGGATCCCGAGCGGGAGGTCGAGCTCACGCCCGATGCGCAGGTCGGGCGGGATGTCGGCGAACAGGTCGTCGACGGCATCCACGCCGATCGTCGCCAGCATGTGGCGAAGGTCATCGGCAGTCGCGGGAGCGTACGGCATGTTGCTTCCGATACTACTCCCGGGGCCGGCGGCGCTGCCTGCGACGGCGGAGCTAGAAGGAGCCGATGCCGAGCAGCAACAGCGCAGAGACGTCGAACGTCACGAGCATGAGCAGCATGAAGCTCGTCGCCCGGTGGCCGAGCTTGCGGAACACGCGCGCAAGCAGGTACGACGTGACGGCCAGCACGACGCAGCCGATGATCACCTTGGTGCTGAGCCAGCCATGGCACGGAATGCCGAAGCAGTCCGCCGCTGGGCCGAGCTGGAATGCGTAGCTCCACAGTCCCAGGTGCAGCGCACACCAGATCGTGAGCACGACGAGGAAGAACGCAGCATCGATGATGCGGCCGGCGATCGCGAACACGAGCGCCAGCGTCTGCAGGGGCAGGCGGGCGACTCGATGACCGGCGGTCGGCTTGGGGGCCGGCGCGGTTCCCGCGGTGAAGCGGAAGGGCGGCGGCTCGCTTGCGTCGGTGCAGCGCACGCGACGCGGTCGTACCTGAAGCTGGACCTGCGACATGAAGGGATGATCCTACCGAAAACGTTGGTCGCACCCGGTCTTCGACGCCCAACGTGCCACTCCTGCCACGGATCTGGCCGGTGCGGGAAATATGCTGCTCAGACGTACTTTTGGGTGTCTCGCAGCAGATCAGTCGACCCAGATCGGGTCCTGCACGGTCCCGGGGGTGCCGACCACCTCGATGGTCGTCGACGCGGAATGCGACACGCCGTAGGTATCGGTGGCACTCATCGTGATCACGTAGGTACCCGGCGCGTCGTAGCTGTGGGCTGCCCAGTTGGGCACGTTCACCCAGCGCGCCGGGATTCGTTGATCGGTGGGGCTGCCGTCGCCCCAGTCAATCGACTGCGATGCGAGGTTCCAGTCCGGGTCCACGGTCGTGTCGATGAGCCCGTCATCGGCCGCGTCGGTCGCGCGCAGGTTCTCGAACGCCTGCCACGTGTTCTTGCCCAATCGGATTCCCGCGACCGGGGCACGGTTGCGCCAGTGCGCGCGAAGTCGCGCAAGGTCGCTGGGCAGGAACGGTCTGCGCGCCCAGTCGTGGAAGCGCGGACAGCGATTGGGGCGCACGGTGGTCTGCGCGGCGTTCGAAATCCCGCCGGGGTTCATCACGGCGCATCCGTTGACGACATGTGCGAGGCCGAGCGCGTGGCCGAGCTCATGGGCAAGCACGGACATCGAGAGCTGACCACGGCAGTTCGCACCGACGACGGCCCGGCCAGGCCCCCCGAACCCCGCCGCTTGCCATCGACCCGCGCGGCATGCGTACGCACGCGAGACTCCGACGTTGATGTCCGGGGTGGTCCCCGCCGCTGCTTCGCGCAGTCTGAACGGCATCCTCGAGCGAGCGAGGAAACGCTGGATCACGAGCGTCTGCCGACGCAGCAACGGCGTCGATGCGCGCCAGGTGACAGCGGGCCCGCTGTAGACGCGCCACGTCGCCGTGCCTGGAACGTTGATCGTCGCGGCACCAGACATCGGAGGCGCCTGTCCGACGCCAGTTGCGGCTGCGCCTGCCGGGAGCAGGCACAGCGTCACGGCAGCGGCGAGGACGGTCCAGAACGATCGATGCATGCCCTGATCGTACGCCACCTGGCGGTGATCAGGCTGCGCACATCACACGGATTCACAGAAACATGCGGGATGCGGCCGAGCGGCGGGCACCCGTCGCGTATGCCGCTCGCAACAGCCCGTCAACCGATGAGCGACTGGTACGCATCGGCATCGAGCAGCGCGTCGGCCTCGGACGGGTCCGCGAGCTTCACCTTGATGAGCCACGCGCCGTACGGGTCGTCGTTGACCGCTTCGGGAGAGTCGACGACCGACTGGTTGACCTCGAGCACCTCGCCGCCGAGCGGGGCGATGATGTCGGAGACAGCCTTCACGCTCTCGAGCTCGCCGTAGCCGTCGCCGGCCTTCACGTTCTGGCCGACCTCGGGTCCCGCGTAGTAGACGATGTCGCCGAGCGCGTCCTGTGCATGCCATGTGACGCCGAATGTTGCGACGTCACCCTCGATGCGAGCCCAGTCGTGGGCCTCGTGGTAGCGAAGATCGGCGGGGTAGCTGGCGTCGGCCACGATGGTGCTCCTTGCAGGTCGAATCGAGTCGAACCTACATGAGCGAGCCGCGCACGAACGGTCGTGGGGCGGCGCATCCGCGTTCCTGACGATAGTCGTGTCTCGCAACACTTTCGTCAGGAACAACGACGCGGATCGCCATTCCGCGCGACGCTCCTGACGATAGTCGTGTCTCGCAACACTTTCGTCAGGAACGACGACCTGGGACGGCAACCCGACGTTCAGCCGAGCGAGCCGCGCACGAACGGGCGTAGGGCAACGCTGGCATCGACGCGCGTGCCACGGATGTCGAGCGAGAGCTCGGTACCGGTCGTTGCGTGGTCGGCGTCGATCCACGCGAGGGCGATGCCCTGGCGCAGGATCGGGCTCATCGTGCCGCTCGTGACGGTACCGACCGCATCGTCGCCGACGAGCACGGTCGTTCCCGCGCGCGGAATCCCACGTCCCGTGACGGCGACAGGCACGAGCTTCTGGCGCGGGCCGGCTTCGCGAATGACGCGCAGCGCGTCATGGCCGGGACCTCCGCCGGGCACGTCGCGGGGTGCGGCGAATGCGAGGCCGGCGCCGATCGGATCGCGGTCGGGGCCGATGTCGTTGCCGTGGAGCGGGTAGCACGCCTCGAGCCGGAGCGTGTCGCGCGCGCCGAGCCCGCACGGCGTGACCCGATCGTCGCTGGCGAGCAGGTTCCAGACACCGACTGCTCCGTCGGCCGGCACGAGCAGCTCGCAGCCGCGCTCGCCGGTATATCCGGTAGTGGCGACGATCACCGCGGAATGTGCGACCGGTGCGGCGACGAACCGAAACGGCTGCTCGTCGCGCACGTCGACGCCGCCGATCTCCGCGAGCACGTCGAGCGCGCGCGGACCCTGCAGCGCGAGCATCGCCCAGCCGTCGGAGACGTCCTCCGCGATCCCGTCGAGCAGCGCAGCGTCGTGCGCGCGATTGGCGGCGTTGACCACGAGCAGGAGCTCGTCGTGTTCGATTCGGTACGCGATCAGGTCGTCCTCGATGCCGCCGACATCGTTGAGCAGCATCGTGTACTGGGCCAGGCCCACGTCCGGTATGCGGTCGAGGTCATTGCTGAGGACTCGCTGCGCGTCGGCGATTGCATCGGCACCCTGTATCCGCAGCTGCCCCATATGGGACACGTCGAACAGTCCGGCGCTGGAGCGCACGGCGTTATGCTCGGCAATGATGCCGTCGTACTGGAGCGGCATCCGCCACCCGGCGAACGGGACGAGCTTCGCGCCGGCCTGCTCGTGCACCTCGTCGAGCGGGGTGCGACGCAGCGGCGTGTCGACAGCCGCGTCAGCCATTGCTCTGCGAGCTCGAGCCGGAGCCGCCACCCGAGCCGGATGCACCACCCGAACCGGAGCTCGAGCTCGATCCCGAACCTGAGCCACCGCCTGAGCTGGCACCGCCGCCGGATCCCTGAGCCTGACTGTTTCCTCCGGCCCCGGAGCGATTGCGGTTGCGACCGCCACGCGAGCCGCGTCGGCGCCGACGCTGACCGGACGGGCCCCCGGTGCCACCCGAAGCGGATGCCTGCCCGCTGCGACCGTCCTGGCGCGGTGCGTCCTCGAGGCCTTCCTGCGGAGCCGAACCGGTGCCGATGCTTCCGGAAGCAGCGACCGTCTCTGCCGGCGTGCTCACGCCTCGCGACGTGAGCAGGTCGTCGCCCCCATCGGGGTCGATGCTCGGCTCGTCCTCGTCCTGGCTCGGAACCCGGCGTGCGAGTGGACGCTCGTCCGAGTGGTCCTCGCCTGCGACGCTCGCTGCGTCGATCGAGGAGTCCTCATCGGCGACCGCATCCTCGTCGTCGATCTCGTCGTCATCGGACTCGGCATCCGCCTCGTCTCCTGATCCGGAGGGCTCGTCCGAGCCATCGTCGGAACCGCCATCGGATTCGTCGTCGTCGCCGTCGTCGCCGTCGTCGTCCTCGTCCTCGTCATCGTCGAGGTCGTCATCGTCGTCATCGTCATCGTCATCGTCATCGCCCTCGTCATCGTCCTGATCGACGTTGTCGGGGTTGTCCTCGTCGAGCATGACGAGTCGCTGCGGGATCTCGGTGCGACCGTCGTTGTCAGCATCGGCGTCCTCGGCATCTGCCGCGTCCGCGTCATCCTCGTCCTCGTCGTCGTCCTCGAACTCGCCGTCGTCGTCGCCCTCCTCGAACTCCTCGTCATCGTCGTCGACGTCGTCGAGGTCCTCGGCGTCGGTCGATGCGCCGGTTGCGCCGACCGCGGCGGTGACCTTCTTGCGGCCGCGACCACCACGTCGACGTCGCCGTCGTGCGGGCTTGACGAGCGTCGCGAACGCGCGACCTCCAGCGGATGCGGCGATGAGGATCGTGCGCTCTTCACCGACGAGCGAGCCGGCGCCGATGACCGTGACGAGCACTCCATCGACTTCCGCCAGGCCGTCGTCTTCACAGGCAGGGTCCACGCGATCGATCGTGACCTTGTGCTTGGTGCCGCGCAGCAGCGGCTCCGCGAGCGCCTCGATCTTCGCGACGTCACCCGTGGCACGGACCGCGAACGTGTTCGGGGTCAGGTCCGGGTCACCGAACACGCGTACCGACTTGCCGGCGCGCTTGTTGAGCTCGACCTGCTTGCCCTGGTTGCCCGCAAGCACGCGCGCGACGTCGGGCTGGGTCTCGATGGCGACCGCCTCGACATCGTCACCGAGACCGACGGCCAGGTCGATCACGGCGCGCTCCACCTCGATCGCATGCGTCTCGGCGCTCACCGTCACGCCGCGCCCTTCGCAGGTGCGACACGTGGACGTGAGGATCTCGCGCACGCCTTCGGAGACGTTCTGGCGGGTCATCTCGACCAGACCCAGCGGACTGATCTCGACGAGATACGTCTTGGTGCGGTCCTTGCTGAGCTCCTTGCGGAAGTGCTCGAGCACGTTGTCGCGGTTCTTCATCAGGTTCATGTCGATGAAGTCGACGACGATGATGCCGCCGAGGTCGCGAAGCCGCAGCTGACGCACGACCTCCTCCGCGGCTTCCATGTTGGTCTTGGTGATGGTCTCCTCGAGCGACGCGGTGCCGACGTTGCGACCGGTGTTCACGTCGATCACGTGGAACGCCTCGGTCTTGTCGAGGATCAGGTAGCCACCGCTCACGAGTTCGGCGCGCTTGCTGAGCGTGGAGCGGATCGCCTCTTCGACGCCGTAGCTCTCGAACAGCGGTCGCTGACCGTCGTGCATTCGAACGCGCTCCGCCAGGATCGGCGACGTGCGCTTGAGGTAGTTCATGATCCGCTGGTACTGGCGATCGTCGTCGACGAGCACTTCCTCGACCTCGTCGTTCATGAGGTCGCGAATGATGCGCAGCGAGAGGTCCGCCTCGTTGTAGAGCAGCTTCGGGGCGCGGGCCTGACCGGCCTTGTCCATGAGCTGCTCGTGCAGGCGCAGCAGCAGCTGCAGGTCCTTGGCGATGTCCTCTTCGAGGGCACCTTCGGCGGCGGTGCGGACGATCAGTCCTCCGCCCCACGGCAGCTCGAACTGCTTGACGATGTCACGCAGGCGGTTGCGCTCGGCCTCCTCGAGGCGGCGGCTGACACCGAGGCCTTCGCCGTCGGGCACGTACACGAGGTAGCGACCGGCGAGCGAGTACTGCGTCGTCAGTCGTGAGCCCTTGGTGCCCATCGGGTCCTTGACGACCTGGCAGAGGATCTCCTGACCCGGCTTGAGCAGGTCCTGGATCTTCTTCTTGTTCTGGATGCGTGCACGACCTCGGCCCTTGGGCTTGTCGTCCTTGGCCTTGTCGTCGCCCCCGGCTTCCTCGGCGGCCTTCGCCGCGGCGGCCTCGGCGGCCTCGCGGTCCTCCTCCTCCATCGCGTCGTCGTAATCGAGCGTCTCGTCGTTGTCGGCGGCTGCCTTCTCCATCGCCTCGGCAGGGGTGCCGGGCGCTTCGATGGTCATGACCTCGCCGTCATCGGTGATCGCGGCTGCCGTGGGCGTCTCCGCACCGTTCGACGCCTCCATCTCCGTGACCATGGAGACCTTCATGATCTGGTCGGAGTCGGCGGCTGCCGGGGTGATCTCGTCGACGTACAGGAAGCCGTTGCGCTCCAGGCCGATGTCGACGAAGGCCGCTTCCATGCCGCGCAGCACGTTCTGCACGCGGCCCTTGTAGATGTTGCCGGCGAGGGATCGCTTGCCCTTGCGCTCGACGTAGACCTCGACGACCTTCTGCTGCTCGCGGATCGCGACGCGAATCTCGTTGGGGTCGGACGCGTTGATGAGGATCTGCTTCTTGACCGGATCCTTGGGTCGCTCGTTCGCATCGAGCACGCGGCGATGACTGCCGCTCGATGCGGAGCCGCGGCGCGTGCGCTCGCGACGTCGACCGCCGCCCTTGCCCGAGCCGCTGCCACTACCGCTGCGATTGCGGGACTTGGAGCCGGAGCGTGAGCGATTGCCCGATCGATTGCCGCCGCCGGAGCGACCGCCACCGGAGCCACCGTCCTTTCGGTCGTGACCATCTCCGTCTGACCGCTGCTCCTTGAGCTCCGCTGCATTGCTGCGGGTGACGGTGCGGGTCGTGCCGCTCTCGCCGCCATTGCCGTCGCCACCACTGCCACTGCGACCGCGTCCGCGTCCGCCTCGTCGTCGGCGTCGCGAACTGCTGCTCGAACCTTCGGTGCCCTCGCCCTCGGGACGATCGCCGCCCTGGCGCTCGCCGCCCTGACGCTGACCGCCCTGGCGACCGCCGCCCTGACGACCGCCGTCACGCGACTCGGTCGCCGTGCCGCCCTGACCGCCCTGACCGCCCTGACCGCCGCGTCCACGACCGCCGCGCGAGCCGCGCCGACGATTGCCGCTGCCGCCCTGACCCTGACCGCCCTGACCGCCCTGGCCCTGACCCTCTCCCTCGGCACGCTCGCTGCCGGGTCGGTTGCGGTTGCCGCCTCGAGAGCGCTGACCGCCCTGACCGCCCTGACCGCCCGAGCGAGTGCCGCCCTGCCCGCCGCGACCGCGCCCGCCGCCCTGACCGCCAGAGCGCTGACCGCCCTGACCGGCCTGGCCGCCCTGCTTGTCGCCGCCGGACTTCTGTCCGCCGCTGCCCTTCGCCGGCGCGGGCGGAGTTCCGCCGCTGATCGCCTTCTTGACCTTGTCAAACAGCCCCATGTGGGTCCTCGTGTCTCTCGTCAGTTGTGTCGGTATGCCGCAGGTCGCATGCTCAGCACGCGCCCCATGGCTTTGCCGGTCCCTCGGGCACGTCTGCACCCACAAGTTCCGGCTCTGCGACGCGTCCACCCATACCGGGGTCCGCGATCGCGATGGATTCACGCACGGTGCGCCGCGGAACGAACGTTCGCTCCGCCAGCACGCCGAGCGCGCGGACGACTTCTTCGGGCTTTGCTGAGCCCGCCTCGGTCAGGCGCACGAACGCACGCAGCACGGGACCTTCGTCCCCTGCGATCGCGGTCATGTCGCCGATGAAGCGTCGAACGTCGACGCTTCGGGCCTTCTTCCCCGGGCTGGCACGCTCCACGACGGCCTCGTCCGCTGCGAGCAGGATGCCCACCGCGCGTTCGAGGTCCTCGTGGGCGACGTCCGGCCCGAAACTCCATCGCCACGTGGCGCCCGCCACGCGGCTTGCTGCACTTGCATACACGCCGTCGAGGCGCTCGACCGACTGGAGCACGAGCCCTGCCGGCAACACTTCGCTCAGCTGCAGCGCGAACTGGTCGGCGTCGATTCGCTCGGTCAGTTCGACTTCGAGGATGTCACTCCATGCCTCCGTCGCGACCGGGCGCGGCATCGCCATCTTGATGCGCGGCTTGGGGCGCATGCCCGGGCTGAGCGCGAGGGTGATGCCCGATCGGCGCAGCGCACCGAGCAGGGTGTCGACGGTCTCCAGGTGCGAGAGGAATCGCACGCGCCCCTGGATGGCGATCGTGATCCGGTAGTGGTGGCGATGTTCGAACGCGGCGATGCTCGCTGCGAGCGCATCCTCCGGACTGGTGCGCGCCGGTTCGCGAACGGCGAAGCCGTTTTCGGCGCCCCATTCGGCGAGCTGCGAATCGGTGGAGAACGGGCCGGTCATGTCAGTTCACCACCCGTGTTCGAATCGGCCCCAGGCAGGCGCCGCAGTCGGTGCAGCCGTCCCAGCGACAGTCGCCGGTGATCGCCTCGGCACGGCTCTGCCACAGCTCGTCGAGCAGGAACTCCTTGCTGAGCCCGGAGCGCACGTGATCCCACGGCAGCGACTCGAACTCGAGGAACTCGCGTTCGGCTTCGGTGTCGAGCACCAGGCCTTCGGCTTCGAACGCGGCGAACCATGCCTGCTCGTCGTAGAGCTCGTTCCACGCATCGAAGCGCGCACCGGACTTCCACGCGCGCTCGATCACACGCGCGGTGTGCTGCCCGCCGCGGCTGAGCGCGCCCTCGAGCATCGACGTCGTGGGATCGTGCAGCGACAGCTTGATGTTCTGGCGCGGCATCGCGCGGCGGATGTACTGCTGCTTGAGCTTGAGCTGCTCGCGCGGCGCCATGCCCTCCCACTGGAAGGGCGTGTGCGGCTTGGGCACGAAGTTGGATGCGGACACGTGCACGGTGAAGCGCGCGTCCTTGCCGAGCACCTCGTAGCCGATCTCGCGGGCGCGGATGCCGAAGTCGACGATGCCCTGAACCTCGTCGTGCGTCTCGCGGGGCAGGCCGACCATGAAATACGTCTTGAGCGTCCGGTAGCCCGCCTCGAACGCGGAGCGGATCGCACCTTCGATCATCTCGTCGTCGATCGTCTTGCAGATGATGTCGCGCATGCGCTGCGTGGCAGCCTCGGGCGCGATCGTGATCGAGCCCTGGCGGACGTTCGCCGCCGCGCTCATCGCGATCGGACCAGTGTCGACGCGATTGGACGGCAGCGACAGGTGCAGGTCCGGCTTCACGGCCTTGATCCCCGCGATGGCGGCATCGACGTCGGTGTAGTCGCTCGTGGCGAGCGAGGTGAGCGACAGCTCGTCGTAGCCGGTGCAGTCCAGCGCGGCGAGGCCGGCTTCGACGACCTTGTCGGCGGGGCGCTCTCGCACCGGGCGGTACCACGAGCCGGCGTGGCAGAAGCGGCAGCCGCGGGTGCAGCCGCGCATGACTTCGACGCTGGCCCGATTGAAGATCGCAGACGCGTACGGGACGATCGGCTTCGTCGGCTGCGTGCCGATGTCGAAGCTGTCGTAGACGGCGCGGTCGACGAGGTGTCGGCCGAGCTGCGGCACGTACATGTTCGGCATGCGCGACAGCGCGAGCAGTCGCTTGCGACGGTCGGGAAGTCGCTCGAGGATCTCGACGACCTGCAGGATCAGGTCTTCGCTCTCGCCGATGAGGAAGCAGTCGAAGAAGGGTGCGAGCGGTTCGGGGTTGGACGCGCAGGGACCGCCGCCGATGACGATCGGGTCGTCCTGAGTCCGGTCGGCAGCGTGCAGCGGCACGCCGGCGAGATCGAGCATCTCGAGCACGTTGGTGTAGCAGAGCTCGTGCTGGAGGGTGAGTCCCCACAGGTCGGCGTTGCGGACTGGTTTCCAGCTCTCGAGCGCGAACAGCGGCACGCCTTCGCGGCGCATCGCGTCAGCCATGTCGGGCCACGGGCAGAAGGCGCGCTCGGCCCATGCGCCGGTGCGCTCGTTGACCATCGAGTACAGGATCTGCAGCGCCTGGTTCGAGATCCCGATCTCGTACGCGTCCGGATACGACCACACGATGCGCGCAGTCGTGGAATCCGGGTCCTTGACGACCTGGTTGGACTCACCGCCGATGTACCGGGAAGGCTTCTGCACTCCCGGCAGGATCGACTCGATGGTCTGCTCGAGCGAACTCACCAGCTCGAAGCCTCCTGCAAAATCTCACGTTCCCCGCGGCTCGCGTGTGGCGACTGACACATCCGGCGCGCGGTGCGCGATCGTCGCGCTCCCGTGCTGCTCGTGCATGTCGATCTCCGTGCCTGCCCGGCTGCGTCGGCTGCCCGCTCCCGACGGGGGCGAAGCGCCAGACGCGCGCAGAGCGCCAGCGGTTGGAAAACTCCTGCGTACCTTAGCAGATGACCCCCGGGTTTCCGGCCCGCGAACACCTGCACCTGACCCTACCCTCGGCATCCCGTTCCAACCGCTTGAACGCGCGGACGCCCGTTCCGGCCGAACTGATTCGGAAATCGATCCGAACGGCCTGGCGACGCGCGGCTGAGCATCCCGCGTCCTGCCGGGATCCCACTGCGTCCCGGATCGTCGGGAATGGACCGACGAATCGGGACGCAGTCGCGGTTCCGCCGGATCTGCGTCCCGGATCGTCGGGGGCGGACCGACGAATCGGGACGTAGTCGCCGGCGCGACAGCACGCACGAGATGATCCCTGCAGTGGCGGCCGACGGGTCGATCGGACGCCGGACGCGCGGCCGACGGTCCGAACTTCCGATCCGTCAGCTCGAGCTTGGGCGGCGCTTGCGCGGGCGCTTGGCGGTGCCGCCCACGAGCGGCGATCCCGTGATGCCCTGGCCGATGCCGCGGCGAGAGCCGCTCATGCCGCCTGACGCGGGGGTGCCGAATCGTCCGCCGCCGACACGGCCGCCGCCCGATCGTCCGCCTCCGCCCCGCTCGCTGCCGGTCGCGCGCAGGGATCCGAATCCGCCGACGGGGCGACCCGTGCGGCGCTGGTAGCGCGCTTCAGGTCGTTCGGCTTCGCGCAGCACCGCGACGACGAGGCCGAGCGCGATCATGCTCGTCCACAGCGACGAGCCGCCGTAGGAGAACATCGGCATCGGCACGCCGGTCACGGGCAGCACGCCCACGACCATGCCGACGTTGACGAACAGCTGCGCGAAGAGCATCGTCGCCACCCCGCCCGCGACGAGTCGCCCGAAGAAACTCGTGGCCGTTCCGATCGCTGCCATGATGCGGCTCAGCAGCAGCACGTACAGGCCGAGCACCGCCGCACCGCCAAGGAAGCCATAGCGCTCCACGAGCGTCGCAAAGATGAAGTCGTTCTGTGGCTCGGGCAGGAAGCCCTGCTGGACCTGGGATGCCTCGTCGTTGGGACGCCCGGCGAACTGCCCAGAGCCGATCGCGATCTTCGCCTGGATCGTCTGGTAGTTGGAGCCCTGCGAGTCGGCCTCGGGATCGAGGAAGCCGGTCAGGCGCTTGACCTGGTATTCCTGCAGCACGTTGACGCCGATCGACGGCAGCACCCCGAGCACGAGCACGAGCGCGACGACGACGATCCCGACGAGCGCCGTCAGGTGCGTCCAGCGTGCGCCGGCGAAGAACAGCATGCCGAGCGTCAGGAACCCGTAGATCTGCGCGGTGCCGAAGTCCGGCTGCACGAACACCACGATCGCCGGAATCGCCATCAGCCCGAGCGCGGTCAGGAACACGCGCCGCGTCCGGATCTCACGTGCGTGCGAGCTCAGGAAGCCTGCGAGCGCGATGACGCAGAGCACCTTGCCGAACTCCGATGGCTGCAGCGAGATCGGCCCGAGGTCGATCCAGCTGCGTGCGCCGTTGACGACGGTACCCACGAACCGCACGATGACGACGCCGACCACCGCGATCGCGAGCGCATGCGGCCAGTACTGCTGCCACGTCTGCAGGGGCACGCGCGACACGCCGAACATGAGGCCCAGGCCGATGATCGCGAAGACGACCTGGCGGTAGGCGAAGTCGTGCTGCACGGCACCGTCGCCCGACACGATCGCCGTGTCGAGCAGGAACAGGCTGGACGCGATGATCGCGAGCGTGGCGAGCACGAGCGTGGGGTCGCCACCGAGGTTGCGTCGAAAGAATCCCATCAGTCCGCCGTGCTTCCTGCGTTGGCGTTGCCACCCTTGGCGTCGAACCACTTCTGGAACATCGCAAGCACGACCGGGGCGGCTGCGCTGCCACCGTGGCCGCCGCCGTCGACGAATGCACATGCGGCAATCGTCGGGTCATCGGCGGGTGCGTAGCCGCAGTACCAGGCGAGGTCGCTCTGGCCGA
>JBBQUY010000054.1:0-24954 GCA_038212015.1 Gaiellales bacterium
GGGGCTTCTCGCGTCAGGACCAGGTGAACATCGTCGATCGAGCCGTGGAGGGCGTCGACGAGCGGTGGCCGGACCTGCTGGGCGGAATCCCGCTCATCAATCAGCCACCCTACGCTGGATCACTGCCCCCGGCCGGCACCACCGCAGTGACGTACCTGGTCTTCGATCCCGACGCCTCGGCCACCGCGCGAACCCGCCAGGCTGCCGCGTTCGCCGACGCCGTCCCGGACGGCGAGGGGGAGACGGGGACGACCGGAGCGGTCCCGGCGCGCCTCTCGACCGCACGCCTGCTCCGCGACTCGCTTCCTCGGCTGGAGCTGGTCACCGGTGCCGTGATCATGGTCGTCGTGACGCTGTTTTACCGAAGCATGCTGGCGCCGCTGGTGGTGCTGCTCACCCTCGCGATCTCGTATCTCATGTCCCAGGCGGCGCTCGGCTCGTTTGCCCGCGCGTTCGACCAGGACGTGCCACGCGAAGTCGAGCCGCTGCTCGTCGCACTCCTGCTCGGAGTCGTGACCGACTACTGCCTGTTCTTCCTGAGCTCCATGCGGCGATCGCTTCAGGCCGGAGCAGCGCCACGAGATGCCGCAGTGCGCGCGATCGCGACCACGACTCCGATCGTGCTCGTCGCGGGCCTCACGGTGGCGGCGGGCTGCGCGTCGCTCGCGGTGGCGACCACCGATTTTCTCGCCGCGTTCGGTCCGGCGCTCGCGCTCACGGTCGTGGTCGCAGCAGCCGTGTCCCTGACGCTCGTTCCCGCGTTGATCTCGATCCTCGGACGCGCCGCATACCTGCCGTCACGCGTGCACCCGACGACGTCGAGGGCCGGCGATGCGCCGTCGGCGTCGGCGCTCCGGCGCACCCCGATGGCCAGGCTGCTCACCAATCGATTGACCGCCAGCATGGCCATGATCGCGGTGCTCGTCCCGCTCGTGTACGCATCGGCGCACGTACGCGAGCTGCGCGCGGGCTACGGCGCGGTCAGTGGCCTGCCTGACAGCGACCCGGTACGCGAAGGGCAGCGCATCGTCGAGGAAGGGTTTGCCGCGGGGATCATCTCCCCGACCGTGCTGCTGGTGGAAGGCGAGCGCCTCACCGAATACGTGCCCGAACTCGTGGCCCTGCAGCAGACCGTCGGTACGCAGCCCGGCGTCGCCGGAACGTTCGGCGTCGGCACTGCAGATGCCGTGCGCGAGCTCGTCGACGCACGAACGGATGCCGAAGCGATTCGTGATCCCCTCGGGTTGGCGGTGGCCCCCGAAGGTGGCTCCGCACGCATGCTCGTCGTGCTCGAAGACGATCCGTACGGAGGTCTCGGCGTCCAACGGCTTCGCGACCTGCGCGATGTACTGCCCGATCTCGTTCGCGACGTTGGACTGCCCGACGATACCCGGGTCACGCTCGCGGGCGACACGGCGGTCGTCACGCAGCTCGTCGCCCGCCTGCGCGGCGACCTGCTGCGCGTCACGGTCACGGTCGTGCTGCTCAACCTGCTGCTGCTCGCGGTGTTCCTTCGATCGGTGCTGGCGCCACTGCTCGTGGTGGGCGCCAGCCTGCTTGCGGTGCTCGCATCGCTCGGGATCACGACCTGGGTCTTCCAGGACATGCTCGGCGGTGACGGGATCACGTTCTACGTTCCGCTCGCATCGCTCGTGCTGCTGTTGTCGCTCGGCGCCGACTACGGCATCTTCGCGATCGGTCATGCGTGGGGGCACACGCGTACGAACACCATGCGCGACGCGCTCGTGATCGGTTCCTCGGAAACGAGCTCCGTCATCGCCATCGCGGGACTGCTGCTCGGTGCCAGCTTCGCCCTGCTTGCGGTCGTGCCGATCGACGCATTCCTGCAATTCGCGGTCGCGATGTCGGTGGGCATCCTCATCGACACGTTCATCATTCGCCCCGTGCTGCTGCCCTCCGCGGTGCTCACGATCGGACCGGTCGCGATGTGGCCGCGCCGTCCCGGCGTGGGGTGAGCCCGCACGCTGGAGGCGCACGTCACGAGTATCCGCCAGAGGATCGGGCACCGTCAGGACAATGTCGTCGGTTGCGATAGGAGGAAATGCATGCCGGTTCTCGTGGGAGTCCTGCTGCTGGTGGTCGCGCTGCTCATCGGAGGTGCGTTGCTCGGCATCGCGCTGAATCTCATCTGGTACCTGCTGGTCGGACTGGTGATCGGTGCCGTCGCGCGGCTGATCGTCCCGAAGACGGCTGGCATGGGGCTGCTGGCGACGTCGCTGTACGGCATCGGTGGAGCGCTCATCGGCGGCATGGTCGCGGACGAGGTGTTCGACTGGGGGCTGCTCGGATCGGTCATCACGTCAGTCGCCGTCGCGGCGTTCCTGATCGTGGTGTTCAGCGCCGTCGCATCGCGCGGGAAGCAAGCGGACGCCCGCTGATCACGCATCGCACGCTGCATGCGTCGCGCGAAGGGACGTGACTGACAGGTGGAACGGTTCCTTGATCTCGTCGTCGACAATTCGACGGTGACGGGTCGACTGGTCACCAGCATCGTCATCGTGGCCCTGGGACTGATCTGCGCGACACTGGTTCGACTGCTCGTCGCTCGTCGCTCCGACGATGCCTACACCAGCTATCACCTGCGCAAGGTCGTCGGGTACGTGCTCTTCGTTCTGGTGCTGATCGCCCTCGCCGTCGTATGGCGCCCGTTCGCCGGCCGGATCGGGGTGGTGCTGGGGTTCATGGCCGCTGGCGTCGCGTTCGCCATGCAGGAGACGATCGGTGCCATCGCCGGATGGTTCAACATCGTGTCGGGGCGCATCTTCCGCGTGGGGGATCGCATCGAGATGGGTGGTGTCAAAGGCGACGTCATCGACATCACCCCGCTCAGGACGAAGGTGCTCGAGATGGGCGCGGCGGACCAGGAGGGATCATGGGTGGGGGGCCGCCAGCACACCGGGCGGATCGTTGCGCTCTCCAACAAGCTGACCTTCACGGAGCCCGTGTACAATTACTCGGCCGCCTTCGAGTTCATCTGGGAAGAGCTGACGATCCCGGTGCCGCATGCGAGCGACTGGAAGACCGCGGAGCGCATCATGCTCCAGGAAGCCGAGGCGATATCGCGCTCGGAGGGAGCCGCTGACGCGCTTCGGGCCATGTCGCAGCGATACCCCGTGCCGGTCACGGAACTCGTGCCACGCGTCTTCGTCCGTGCGACCGACAACTGGATGGAACTCGCCGTTCGCTTCATCGTCCCGGTACGCACCGCTCGCTCCGTCAAGGACACCCTGACGCGGCGGATCTGGGAACGGCTCGAAGCTGCGAGCATCCCGGTGGCGTCACAGACGGTCGATGCCACCATTCGCGTGAGCGGGGACGACGGCACGTGACATGCAACGAAGCTCGTATTGTCATGCACCCGCGCGCGTCGCGTCCAAACCGGCGTGTCGAGCAACGAACCGTCTGAGCCGCGATACGATCGAGACGAGGCTACACGGTACCCGTCCCCTGCGAATCTCGCATGCGGCGCGGCAGGCAACGTTGCTTGAAGCACGATGCTGTCTGTGACGGACGTGGCTCCCAGCTTTTCGGGGGAAGTCGAGTGCAGCCATGGATGCAGGACATCGACGCATCGTGCGCGATGGAATGGTGTTTCGCGACCACAACGACGCAATCCACGACGCGATCGCAGCATTCGAGGTCCTGCCCGATCCCGCTCGCACGCATGGGTTCATGTGTGAATGCGTGATCGTCGAATGCGATGACACGCTCGAGCTGACGACTGCGCAGTACCGGGAGGGTCGCTCTGACCCGGCATGGTCCCTCGTCATGCCGGAGCACCTGCTCGCGGACACGGATCGACTCGTGCGCGACTGCGGGGCCTACTGGATCGTGGCGCCTCAGGACTCGGCGCGGTGATCGCAGAGCAGGCGGGCCTGCGCGACGAGTCGGGTCGGATCGAAGGGCTTGTGCGCGAAGGCCTGGGCCCCTCGAGCGTCGGTGGCCTCGAGCGAGTCGCTGCCGCTGAACACCAGCACCGGCAGCTCGGACACGTCGAGCCGCTCACGCAGCATCTTCAGCAGCTGCCAGCCATCGGTTCCCGGCATGCAGATGTCGATCATCAGCAGGTCCGGGATGCGTTCGTTGATGCGCTTGACGCCCTCGGCGGCGCTTCCGGCCTCGGTCACGTCGAAGTTGTCGGCGACGAGGCTGGCGCTGATCATCGCCCGCACGTCAGGATCGTCGTCGATGACCAGCACCGAGGCGCGCGGAGCGGGTGCGTCGCCGGGGGTCTTCCCCAGCAGGAACTTGTCGAGCGCCTCGCGGGTCACGCGGCGATGCCCTCCAGGCGTGGTGAACGACTCGAGCATCCCCGCGTCGACCCATTTCCGGAAGCTCGATCGCGCGATTCCGAGGTAGTCAGCTGCCTGACCGACCGTGTACCACTGCGTATCGGGAATCTCGGCCCTTGGCATCGAATGCTCCTGGATCGTCATCGGTGCGGGAACAGGCGCGACCCCACAACCGCTAGTTTAGCGAGCGATTGGCGCGGTCGTCGAATCCGTCCATGCGCGAAGGGCATACCCGCGTGCGGCCGGTTCGGACACGCGCATTCCGAATGTGCGGAGGATGGGGTAGGGCACGAGCATGAACGCAGCTGTACATCGTGTCCTCGCCTCGGCCGTCTCGATCGCCACGATCGCCGGGTGCGGCGGCACGGATCCGACCGAACCGCGGGCGGTTCGCGAGCAGGACCCCGTCGGCGCGGTACCGGAGCAGGTGCCGGACGAACAGGAGTCCGCATCGCCGACGCGCGGCCTGGCGTGCGCGGCGCAGCGCGGCGAGGTGCGTCTGTGCGGGGCGTCCACCGACAACTACAAGGCGTCGTTCAACGCTGATCCGGATGCCCCCGAACGCCGCACGTGGCTCGCAGTCAACGAACTCGAGCTGGACGGGCGCCGCTACGAGGTCGTCGCCGGACAGCCGCTGCAGCCCGAGGCCGTGCGGCTTGCGCCGGTCGACGGCGAGGGCGGAGATGAGATCGAGGTGTCGGCGAAGCTGATCGAGGGGCCCGCGACGGTGGCCCTGCGAGCGGGGCCGCAGCTCGGTCTGTGGGGGCCGCTGCTGACGCTCGAAGACGATCAGGTCCCCGCCGGCGAGACGGTCGTCGTCGAACTTCGTGTCCTCGACGGTGGCGAGGACGCGACGGTGCGCCTCGAATACGTCCGGGACGACCAGCTTGCAGACGCCAGCGAGCCGTCGCGCGAACACGGGGGACCCGGCGGTCGCTGGAGCGTCGACGGGATGCCCACCGCGACGAACCTCGAGCTCGGGTGGGAGTAGCGCAGTAACCTCTCTGGCATGAAGTCCGACATCGCCACCCGTGACGACTGCGAACGACTCGTTCGCGCGTTCTATGCACGGGCCTTCGAGGACGAACGCCTCGGTCCGATCTTCGTGGACGTCGCGCAGCTCGACCTCGACTCGCACGTGCCACGCATTACGAGCTTCTGGGAGACGGTCCTGCTCGGTGCCCGCTCCTACAGCGGTGGCGCCTTCGTGCCGCACTACGATCTCGACCAGCTCACGCCCCTCACGCCGGAGCTGTTCAGCCGGTGGGTGCTGCTGTGGACGATGTCGGTCGACGAGCGCTTCTCAGGGCCCGTAGCCGAGGAGGCCAAGCACCGCGCGAACCTCGTCGCCGGCGCGTTCGCGAAGCGCCTGGAGCAGCTGCGCGGCTCATGAGCGAGTGCGCGCGTCCGGCAGCAACGTCGACAGGAGCGCCGCGCACGCCACGAACACGACCGACGTCCACAGGCACGCGACGAGCCCGTGCCACTGGTACATCGCGCCGGACAGGACGGTGCCCGTGAGTCGCCCGCCTGCATTTGCCATGTAGTAGAAGCCGACGTTCATCGCCACCTTCCGGCTGTCCGCGTAGGCGAGGATGAGGTACGAGTGGACGGCCGAGTTGAGCGCGAAGATCACGCCGAACGCGAGCAGGCCGACGATCACCGTGAGCTGCGGATCGGCTCCCGCGCTCAATCCGAGCGCGATCGTGGCGGGGAACGCGGCAAGCGTGAGCGCGAGCCGCGTCGCAGTCGAGCCGTCCGGGGAGTGGTCGTGCGCGGCGCGTCGTCGCAGCAGCCGCGGCGCCGATGCCTGGACGATGCCGTAGCCGATCACCCAGACCGCGAGGAACGACCCGGCCTGCCAGAAGCTCCAGCCCAGCTCGGTGCGCAGGAATACCGGCAGGCCCACGACGAACCACACGTCGCGCGACGCGAACAGGAAGATGCGCGCGGCGGCGAGTACGTTCACGGCGCGGTTGTTGGAGAACATCTGGCCGAACTTCGCCGTCGCGTTGGTGGTGCCGAGCTGGCCGCGCATGAGCGTCACCACCGCGACGAGGGCGACGAGCACGATCGCGCCGATGACGAGCAGTGCGGGCTGGAATCCGATCAGCGTCAGCAGCAGCCCGCCGAGGAAGAAGCCGACCCCCTTGAGCGCGTTCTTGGATCCGGTGAGCATGGCCACCCATCGGTAGAGCGATCCGGAGTCGTCGGGGGCCACGAGCTTGACGGCGCTCTTGCTGCTCATCTTGGTGAGGTCCTTGGCGATGCCCGACAGCGCCTGCGCTGCCATCACGTACGGAACGACCAGCCAGCTCTCCGGCGCGAACGCGAGCGAACCGAGCGCGACGAGCTGCACGATGAGCCCCATCAGCAGCGTGCGCTTGAGCCCGAAGCGTGCGGCGATCCACCCACCGACGAGGTTGGTGACCATGCCGAACACCTCGTAGAACAGGAACAGCGACGCGACCGCGAACGGGCTGTAGCCGAGCTCGTAGAAGTAGAAGAGCACGAGCACGCGACTGGCGCCGTCGGCGATCGTGTCGGCCCAGTACGCGAGCGTGACCAGGACGTAGTTGCGCAGGTCGCCGCCGCGACTGCCGTCGCTCATGCCGTCGTCGCCACGGTGCGGGTGAGTTCGACGAGGCGGTTGGCGTAGCCCCACTCGTTGTCGTACCACGCGAGGATCTTCACGTGCGTGTCGTTGACGACCATCGTCGACAGCGCGTCGACGACGGACGAGCGCGGATCGTCGCGGTAGTCGATCGACACGAGCGGGCGCTGCTCGTAGCCGAGGATGCCGCGCAGCGGTCCCGCCGTCGCGGCGGCCTCGAGCAGCGCGTTGACCTCCTCGACGCTCGTCGCGCGCTCGACCTCGAAGATGCAGTCCGTCAGCGACGCGTTGAGCAGCGGCACGCGCACGGCAAGCCCGTTGAGCTTGCCGTTCAGCTCGGGAAAGATCATCCCGATCGCCGTCGCCGAACCGGTCGTCGTCGGAATGAGCGACATGCTCGCCGCGCGCGCGCGACGCAGGTCCGCATGCGGGGCGTCGACGATCGTCTGCGTGTTGGTCATGTCGTGGAGCGTGGTGATCGACCCGTGCCGGATGCCGATGCCCTCGTGGATGACCTTGACGACGGGCGCGAGGCAGTTGGTGGTGCACGACGCGGCGGTGACGATGTCGTGGCGCGCCGGGTCGTACAGCTCGTCGTTGACGCCGACGACCACGTTGAGCGCATCGGCGTGCCTGACCGGAGCCGCCACGACGACCTTGCGAACGCCCTGGTCGAAGTACGCCTGCAGTGCGTCGGGCGTCCGGAACTTCCCGGAGCACTCGATCACGGTGTCGATGCCGAGATCGCCCCAGGGCGTGTCGGCGATGGTCGCGTTCGCCGAGTGGCCGATCCGCGCACCGTCCACCGTGATGGCGTCCGCGCCAGTGGCGGCGACGTTGCGGTCCCAGCGGCCGTGGACCGAGTCGAACGTGAGCAGGTGCGCCGAGGACTCGGGCGTGGCCCGGGGATCGTTGAGGTGCACGAACTCCAGCTCGGGCCAGCCCCACGCGACCCGCAGCGCGAGGCGTCCCATGCGACCGAATCCGTTGATGCCGATGCGGATGGGCGAGGCGCTCATCGGCACGCGGTGCGGCTCGTCGTGGACAGCGCGTTGATGATCGTCTGCAGCTCGCCACAGCACAGCGAGTAGTGGTTGCTGCGCCCGGCCACGCGCACGCTGACGAGGTGGTGCTCGCGCAGGAGCCGGAGGTGGTGGCTGACGAGCGTCTGTGACAGTCCGGTCGCGTCCTGCAGGTCGCGAACGCTGTGCTCCTGGTCGGCGAGCAGCAGCGCGATCTTCAGGCGGTTCTCGTCGGCCAGTGCCTTGAGCTCGGGCGCCCAGTGGCTGGCACGTGCGGCTGCGACCGTCGTGTCGATCGTCGTCGTCATGGGCGGCAGTGAACCAGACAAACCGCGCCGATACAACAGCGGACGCTGTTCATGGCAGTCGGCGCTCGTGGGTCAGCGGCCCGAGTACGCGCTCATCGCTCGTGCGAACGGCGACGCGAAGTCGCCACGTGGTGCGTGACCCAGGTCCGAGGCGGGGCGCTGGTCAAAGCCCGTGGCGACGGCCGTGTTGCCGCGTGCCGACTGGTTGGGGATGCGCGCCGGGTCGGCGCTGCCGATGCTCATGATCGACGCGGCCGCGTTTGCGGCGTATGCGCGCCCGCTCAGGTCGAGCTGCGCGTCGCCTGCGGTGGCCGCCGCGGTGACCTGGCCGGTGATCGGCACCATCGTCGGCTCGGTGACCGCCTCGATCTCGAGGCCGTCCTCGAACGGATCGTCCGCAGGCCCCGGCTGGGCTGGGCGAATCGCCGCGACGCGCGCGGGTCCGATGGCAGCAATGGCACTCACGTCACCAGTGTCTCGTATCCGCGGCGAGATGTGTAGCACGCAACCGGGTCAAAACGGGCCAATCGGTGGTCACGCCGCGCCGATCGGGTAGGCAGCGTGCATGGACCTGCACGTCACCGTGATGGTCGTTGCCGGCATGGCGGTGCTGCTGATGGCGATCCTGCCGCGCCTCGCGCCGCGATACGCCGTCTCGACGCCGCTCATGGTGCTCGCGTTCGGCTTCGTGGTGTTCGCGCTGCCGTCCAGCCTGCCCGAGATCGATCCGATCGCCCACGGGGATGTGACCGAGTACCTCACCGAGTTCGCGGTCATCGTGGCGCTCACGGGTGCCGGCCTCAAGCTCGATCGCCCGGTCGGGTGGCAGCGCTGGCGCTCCACGTGGATCCTGCTCGGGATCACGATGCCGCTCACGATCGGGATGGCATTCCTGCTCGGGTGGCTCGCGATCGGCCTCGCGCCTGCCGCCGCGCTGCTCGTCGCTGCGGCGATCGCGCCGACCGACCCCGTGCTCGCTGCCGACGTGCAGGTGGGGCCGCCCGGCGAGGGCGCCGAGCATGAAGGGCGGGTGGGGTTCGCGCTGACGTCGGAGGCGGGTCTCAACGACGGGCTCGCATTCCCGTTCACGAATGCGGCGATCGCGATGGTCGTCGCCGAGTCCACGGCGTACGACTGGTTCGCGGACTGGCTGATCGTCGACGTCATGTGGCGGCTTGGCGCCGGCATCGCTGGCGGGTTGCTCGTCGGGTACGTGTTCGGTCGTCTGCTGTTCGGCAACCTGCGGCTCACTCGCTACACCGACGGACTCGTGGCGCTCGCATCCACGCTGGTGTCGTACGGCGCCGTCGAGGCGGTCGGCGGATACGGCTTCCTTGCGGTGTTCGTGGCCGCGTACATGATCCGAGACAGCGAGCGTGACCACGAGGAGCATCGGTCGATGCACCGGTTCATCGAGCAGGTCGAGCACCTGGCGCTGGTGGCGGTGCTCATCCTGATCGCCGGCGCCGTGAGCGACGGCATCCTCGATGCGCTCACGCCGGCAGCCGTCGTGGCGGCATTCGCGATCGTGCTGGTCGTGCGACCCCTCGCCGGCCTGCCGGTGCTGGCGGCGCGCGAATTCGAGTCGCGCGCGCAGGGCCTGACCGTCGCGTGTTTCGGCATTCGAGGAATCGGCTCGCTCTACTACCTCGCCTATGGCCTCAACCACGCCGAGTTCGAGCAGGCCGAGCTGTTGTGGGCCACGGTCGTGCTCGTCGTGCTCATCTCGGTGGTGCTGCACGGCGTCACGTCGACGTGGGTCATGCGACGCGTGGAGCCGCAGAAGTTCGACGACGGCGATCAGGATGGCGAGTTCGGCGCGGGTCCGTACCCCTCGAACGCGTAGGCATTCAGGAGCTGCCGACCCCAGAAGTAGTCGCGGTCGACCTGTGCCAGGGCTGCCGCGTCGCACACCTCGTCCCAGTCCGACGCGATCGTCTCGACCTGCTGGTCGATGAGCTCGCGCGCCTCGGCCTGGGTCAGTCCGTAGAGCTCCGCCGATGCCTCGCAGGCCACGAGCTGGCTGGTGCGCATGCCGGGGCCGATCGCCATCGCCTGGTTGGACTCGCGCCCCGAGCGCAGCTGGGGGCAGATGTCGAATGCGGGCGTGAGCGCGAGGTCGCGTCCGTCCCAGAAGGCGGCATGGTTGCGGGCATGGTCGTCGGTGTTGCCCACGAGCACGTTGAACACGGCGCGCGCGAACAGCTCGCGCAGCGTCGCCTTGGGGGCGTGGAATCGCGCACGGATCAGGTCGGCCAGGTCGTGGTAGGTCGCGTGGCGAGCCTGCAGCTCGTGCAGCTCGAGCATCGTCAGCGCGGAGATCATGAGTCGCCTCGACCAGCCGTCGGGCGTTCGCGCGCGGTCGAAGCGATCGATGAGCAGCACGCTGCGCCCGAGTACGTGATCGATGCGCACCGGCGCGACGTCGAGCCCCACTCGCCGCGCAAGCTCCATCGCGACGAACTCGCCTTCGACGATGGGGTACACGTCGCTGCTGGACGAGAACTTGGCGATCAGCTTGCTCGTCCCGTCGTCGAGCAGTGCCTTGGGGCGAGCCCCACCGATCGAGCTGCCGTGCAGCAGGGCCTCGCGGATCGGTGCGGGCAGCTCCTGGCGACGGTCGAGGCGGTCGGCTGCGTCGAGCAGGTCGGCGAGCGACGCGGGGGACGTGCGCGGCACGTACTCGGTGGGCGAGTGCTGGAAGTCGAGCGCGCCGACCCGGTCGGAGCCCGACTGCAGCAGGTACGTGAGCTGATCGATCTCCGCCGGGTCGGCGTTGGCCGCGCGCGCGCCGAGCAGCTTGTCCATGATCACGCGCATGCCCCACGAATCCGGACCGGCGTCGTCGATGCAGCCAGGCATCGTGAGCGATCCGCGCGGCGGGATCAGGCCTGGCGTGAGGGGCAGCTCGGGCAGGTACAGCGCGATCGCGTCCTCGCGCGCGAGGTAGCTGCGTCCATAGTTGTAGGAGACGATGCCGCCGTCGGATTCCAGGCGTCCGGCGACCACGGGTTCGGTCGCGCCGGGCAGCCACACCCAGACGAACGCCTCGCGATCAGAAGTCATCGAAGACCTCCTTGGTGCGAACGCGGATCCGGTCGGGCAGGAGCGCGAGACGCTGCTCGACGACCGCGCGATCTCGCGCGACCTGTGCGGCCGTGTCGTGGAAGAGCACCACGCCCACGAGGGTCGCGACGTCGAACACCGTGCCGACCGCGACCGAGGTATCGCCCCGCTCGACCTTGCGCAGGGTGGTGCGCGAGATGCCCGCACGCTCGGCGAGCTCGGCCTCGGTCCAGCGGCGCTCCTTGCGTCGCGCGGTCACCTCGACGCCCAGCATGAGCGCAGCTTCGCGCGAGTGGGCGAGATGTCGTCGTACAGCCATGGGGCACCGCCGTCCGTGAACAGAATAGTGGTCACTAATGCGTGTAGTGATCACTCTAGCGTACATCGGGGGGCCTCGTGGCGCGCAATCATGTGCGCCGGCGGTTCCGTGATCATTATGTTGGTCGTTGCAAGCCCTTATGACCAGTATTCTGGACAACCGATCGTGTTCATGTACGCTCAGCCGCGCCGATGGACCTGCTGGACTTCGCCCTGCCGAGCCACCCCGAGGAGTGGCTGCTCGTAGACCTCGTCGCCGTGCTGCTGACGGGTGTGCTCTTCGCCATGGTCGCTCGGCGACTCGGGCAGAGCCCGGTGATCGGCTACCTGCTTGCGGGAGTCGTGCTCGGACCGGGTGCGCTTGGCCTGGTCTCCAGCGTGGAGGCGTTTCCGATCATCGGCGAAGTCGGGGTCGCGCTGCTGCTGTTCACGGTGGGGCTCGAGCTCAGCTGGACGAGCCTGCGTCACTCGTCAGCCCTGCCGTGGCGAAGCGCGACGCTGCAGGTCGCCGCGACGCTTGCCGCGACGGTAGCGGTGGGCCTGCTCGCCGGCGCCGGCACGGCTACGGCGGTCGTCGTCGGAATGATCGTCGCGCTCAGCAGCACGGCCGTCGTGCTGCGCGTCCTGGCCGAGCGCGCGGAGACCGACAGCTACCACGGTCGCGTGGCGCTCGCCATCCTGCTCGTGCAGGACGTGATGGCCGTCGCATTCCTGCTGCTCGTCCCCGTCCTGGGGGACGGCTCCACGGGGGTCGACGTCGTCGTCGCGTTCGGCGCGGCCGCGATCAAGCTCGCGCTGGTCGTCGCGGTCATGGTGGCGCTCGATCGGCTGGTCGTGCGTCGGCTGTTCCGGCATGCGTCGAGCGCGAGCGAACGGGAGCTGCTCGTCGTGCTGTCGCTCGCCGTCGCGCTGGGTGCGGCCGGAGCCACCGACGTGCTCGGCCTGTCGCCCATGGTCGGCGCGTTCGTCGCGGGCCTGCTCATCGGCGACGCGGAGTACAGCGACCAGGTCCATGCGGAGATCGGACCCCTGCGAACCGCGCTGATCGTCGTCTTCTTCGCGTTCGTCGGCATGACGGTCGACCTGGGCTGGCTCGTCACGCACGTACCGATGGTCGTGCTCGCGGTGGTGGCGACCGTGTCGCTCAAGATCGCGATCACGGCCGGAACGCTGCGGGCGCTCGGGCACGAATGGCGCCATGCACTGCTGGCTGCGGTCGTCGTGAGCCAGCTCGGTGAGTTCTCGCTCGTGGTCGCGGCTGCCGCCGCTCAGTTCGAGCTGATCGACGTCGACCTGCAGCAGCTCGTGATCTCCACCGCGTTCCTGACGATCATGCTCACGCCGCCCGCCATCGCGGCAGCCGTCGCTCGTGCACACCGAGCGCAGCCGGCGACCGATCGTGATGCCGCCCCCGGGCGGCGAGATCACGTGATCGTCGTCGGCCATGGACCCACAGGTGAGCTCGTCGTCGACGAGCTGGCAGCCTTGGGTGCGTTGATCGTGATCATCGAGCTCAACCCGACGCTCGTTCGCGGTACGGACGCCGGATACCAGGTCGTCATGGGCGACGCCGGCCGGACCGAGATCCTCCATGCCGCCGATGTCGCCACCGCGAAGCTGGTCGTCGTCACCGTGCCTGATCCGACCGGCGCCGTCCGCGTGGTCCGTCAGGTGCGAGCGCTCGCGCCGAACGTGCCCATCATCGCCCGATGTCGCTACCATCGCTCAGCGCCGCGCCTGATCGAAGCCGGAGCAACCGACGTGATCGACGAGGAGGTCGCAACGGCGAGCGACCTCTTCGAGCGCGCGACGGACGTGCTCGACCAGGCCAGCTCGGGCCGCTCGTAGCCAAGGTTCGCGGAGGAGCCGCAACGGCGCGCGGGATCGCACGGACGGACGTGGCATCGTCCAGGGCGAGAATGGTCAATGCAGGCGTGCGCCCGCACGCCCGGACAACGACTTCGAGGACCATCATGGCTGAGCCGACACCAACCGGGCCGAGCGCCGCGACCGAACCCCTGCGCATCGGCGTGGCGGTGTTCGTCGCGCTTGCCGCCGCCGCCCTGCTGTTTGCGGCCGGCATGATGGTCGGAGACGACCGTGACATGCATCGAGGCGACTTCGGCTCGCGGGGCATGATGGGCGGCCAGGAAATGATGGGCGGCCAGGGCATGATGGGCGGCAGCAACACCATGGGCGGCATGGGCATGATGGGCGCCATGAACGTCTCGTCGGAGCGCGAGTTCCTGACCGAGATGATCCCCCACCACGAGGAGGCGATCGAGTCGGCCAGGATCCTCAAGGAGGGCAGCGATCGCAAGGAGATGCGCGACTTCGCCGACGAGATCATCACGACGCAGCAGGCCGAAGTGGACGACATGCGCGAGTACCTGGACAGGTGGCACGACGGCGCCAGGCCCGCTGACGACTACCAGCCGATGATGCGCGACGACCTCGACGAGCTCTCCGGCGACGACCTCGACAGGGCCTTCCTGCAGGACATGCCGATGCATCACATGATGGCCGTGCACATGTCGCGCTCGCTGCTCGGCAGCGACCTCGCCGAACACGACGAGGTCACCGAGCTCGCAAGCTCGATCGACGTGACGCAGCGCCGCGAGATCGGCCAGATGTACGACTGGATGGGCGAGTGGTTCGGGGACGATGCCGGCTCGGGCGGCGGCATGCCGATGATGGGTCGCCAGCGGTAGCTACGCAGTCGTGGCCGTCCGCGGGTGACGCACCAGTCCGAACAGCAGCGGGGCGATCACCACCGTCAGCAGCGCGACGATGATGAGCGCCGATCCGGTCGCCACGTTGAGCAGGCCGAGGCGCTCGCCGATTTCCACGCCTGCGACGGTGAGCGTGAGCTGGGCCGACTGCAGAAATCCTGCTGCCAGGGAGTCGCGCATGCCGAACGTCGACGCGAACACGAGCGCTGCGGGCACCTTCACGAGCAGGGCACCGACGGTCAGGATCGGCACGAGCAGGAACGCGTCCGAGTCGCTGATCAGTCGACCGATGTCGACGCGTGAGCCGGCGAGCACGAAGAAGACCGGGACGAAGAATCCATAGCCGACGGCGTCGAGCTTGAGTGTCAGCTGCGTGCGCGCGTGTCCGGCAGTGATCGCGGACATGATCGCGCCGGCAAGGAATGCGCCGAGGATGAGCTCAAGACCCAGCTCCGACGCGAGCCCGACGAGGATCACGAGCAGTGCGAGGCTGCCGCGCACCCGAATCTGGGACGTGGCGCCTGACAGGCGTCGCACGGTCGAGGCCACCAGGCCGACGCGTCCGGCGAAGCGCAGGATCGCAAACAGCAGCAGCGCGGCCGTCACCTGCAGCAGCACCAGTGACAGCTGTGCGGATGCCGATCGTCCCTCGGTCGAGAACAGCACCGTCAGCAGCAGCACCGTTCCCAGGTCGGCGATCGCGGTGCTCACGAGCATGGCCTGGCCGAACGGCGAGGTCGTCTCGCCGTCCTCCTTGAGCACCGCGAGCACGATGCCGAGCGACGTCGACACGAGCAGCACCGCGACGATCAGCCAGGAGTTCACGAGACCCACCGCGGCGAGCGTCAGGCCGATCGCGCCGGCGATCACGATGCGTATGAGAAAGCCCGCGGTGCCGAGCACGAGTGGCGACCGTCCCCAGCCGGTGCGACGACTCGCAAGCAGCAGTGGAAAGTCAATCTCGAATCCCGCGAGGAACAGCAGGAACGCGAGCCCGAACAGGAAGAGAAAGTCGATCAGCTCGCCTTCGCCGATCACACCGAGCCAGCTGGCGCCGAGGGCGATGCCGGCGAGCACCTCGCCGACAATCGCCGGGATCGGAACGCGCGGCAGCATGCCGAGCACCAGCGGTACCAGGAAGGCGGCGATGCTGACGGCAACCAGGGAGGTCAGGGGCGTGGCATGGTCCATCGACGCGTGATGGTACCCCGTGGAGCCGAACGCCGGGAACCTGCGAGGTGTTTGCTGCGAACCGTGTCGGAAACAGCCGACTCCGATGGGACCTTCCGTCGAATCTCACGCGCAGCTCACGCGGCATGCGCCCCCGATGACCCCGCGGGAGATCTATGAGCGGACTGCCGCGGAAGGGCGCGAGCGCGCCGACGCGCACATCGTGGGTCTGGTCTCCCGCTCCTTCATCGCCGGCTTCAACATCGTGTTCGGCATCCTGGCGTTCGGAATCGTCCACTCGCTGGTCGCCGCGCGCCTTGGTTCGGAGCTGGGTGACGTGCTCGGATCGATCGCGTTCGGGTTCGGGCTCGTGCTGCTCGTCGTGGGACGCTCGGAACTGTTCAGCGAGAACTTCCTCGACCCTGTGGCGGCGGCGGTCCAGGACGGCGGGCGCATGTGGGCGCTGGTCGCGCGACTGTGGATCGTCACGCTCGTGGTCAACCTCGTCGGCGGCGCGGTGCTGTGCCTGCTCATGAGCGTCGAGCAGTCGATACCTGACGACGGGCACGTGCCGCTCGTGGCGGTCGCCGAGGGGATCGTCGCCCTTCCCGCCGATGCCGCCTTCGTGCGCGCGGTGGCGGCCGGTGCGCTGCTGACGCTCATGACGTGGCTGCTGCAGGCCGCATCGTCCGACGGCAGTCGCATCGCGATCGCCTGGTCGGTGGGAGCCCTCGTTGCGATCGGACCGTTCAACCACGTGATCGTGACCGAGCTGCACCTGCTGCTCGGCGACCTGTACGGCGCGCAGGTCAGCGCCGGCGACTACCTCGCCTCGCTCGCGATCGCCACCGCCGGCAACGTCGTCGGCGGCGTGGTGCTCGTCACCGTGGCGCACCTGGGGCAGGCCAAGGGCAGCTGAACCGAGCGTGTTTCACGCCGTCACGGGCGGGGATCCCTGACCGCGTCGACACGAGGAAGGAATGATCATGGCGAATCCTGCGCCCGCCGGAAGCGACGTGTCGGCCGGCACGTACCGATGCACCGAATGCGGCTACGAGCTCACGGTCCAGTCGACGATGCACCTGCCGCCGTGTCCCACGTGCCAGAACGGATCGTGGCTCAGTGTCACCGGCGGTGACAGCGTGCGCGATCCCTACCCGGACGACGGCTGATCCGGCCAGCGATCCGTCAGCGGTCGCGCTCTTCGAGCAGGCCGAGGCGACGGCCGAGCGCCGGCATCGTCATGCCCTGCACGAGCACGCCCAGGCTGACCGCGACGAACACCACCGTGTACACCAGCTGCGCGTCCGGGGCGCCCTCGATCACGGCGAAGAACGCGAGCAGGATCGGCACCGCGCCGCGCAGGCCGCCCCATGCCACGAAGGCCTGCTCGCTGCGGGGCAACGACGACGGGGCGAGCACGGCGAACGTGACGATCGGGCGAACGAGGAACGCGAGCAGCACGAACGTGACGAGCTCCACGAGCACGCTGTCGTCGAACGCGGAGATCGTGATCGTCAGGCCGAGCAGCAGGAACATCGTCGTCTCGCCCAGGTTCGCGGCCACCGACAGGACGTCCTCGGTCTCGGCGTGGTGGCGCACGTCGCGTTCACCGACCACGAGCCCGGCGACGAACGCGGCGAGGAACCCGCTCCCGTGCAGCTGGGCGGTGAGGCCCAGGGCCAGCAGTCCCACGGCGAGCGCGGCGCTCGCGTGCACCGCCTGGTTCGGCAGCGGAGCGTGCGTGAGCACCCAGTTTCCGGCCAGGCCGACGACGACGCCGCCGGTGATGCCGATCACCAGCTCGGTGCCGAACCCGAGGGCGACCTCGGCGAGGGCGCCCGAGCCGCCGCCGTGCAGCACGAGCTCGAGCGCGCCGAGCATGAGCGCGATGCCGACGGGATCGTTCACGCCGGATTCACCTTCGAGCACCTCGCCCGCGCGACCGCGCAGCTGCTGGCCGGCGAGCACGCTGAAGACCGTGGCAGGGTCCGTGGGCGCGAGCGCGATGGCGATGAGCGACGCCGTGCCCCACGAGAGGCCGAGCAGCCAGTGACCAGCCATGGCCATGAGCGCGGCGGTCGCGAACGTCCCGAGGAGGCCCATGCCGAGCACGGGCCCGAGCACCGCGCGCGTGCGCGACCACCCACCGTGGAAGCCGCCTTCGAAGAGGATGATCGCGAGCGCGATCGTGCCGATCGTGATGAGCCAGTCGCCGGACTCCACCTCGAGCGTGTAGCCCGTCGCGGACGAGTAGAGCACCCCGACCGCGAGGAACGCGAGTGGTGCCGGGATGCGGGCGCGGCGTGCCGCCCATGCGACCAGCACGGTCAGCGTCAGCAGCCCGCCGGCGATCAGGGTGAAGCGGGCGGCGTCGTGGACGAGGTGTTCGATCATGCTGGTGACGATACGGGAGGTTACGGCAGCACGGCGCGCAGGAACGCGCCGCCGTCGATGGACTTGGCGCCGAGGCCCTCCACGCGCTCGAGCAGTGCGGGCGCGCTCGTGACGACGATCACGGGTTCGGACTCGGCGCGCAGCTCCTCGACCTCGCCCACGATCACGTCGGCCACGGCCTCGGTGTCGGTGGCGACGACCACCGTGCGCTCGTCATGTTCGAACATCCCGGGACCGTCGCCTTCGTAGGTGCCCCCGAACACGATCGCGGTGATCGGCGTGCGTGCGTGCGCGCCGGCCCAGCGCGCGACGGCTTCCACCAGTTCGCGCTCGCCCGGGTTGGGCTCGCGCGACTGGATGACGTTTCGACCGTCGATGATCACGTGGAGGAACACGCCGCCATCCTACGTGCGGGGTCGCGGCGTGCCATCGCTCGCAACGAAATCGGCATATACGACGGGTTGCGTTGCGAGCGGTTGCACGGAGTGGGGCGAGTCGCGTCGCTCCGAACGTAATCGGCATATGCGACGGGTTTCGTTGCGAGCAGGAACGCGCGCCTCGGGGCGCGCCTGTCGGATCACGGGTTCGCGGTCGTGGGCGGTGCGTCGGCGATGTGTGGTTCTTCCCATGCGCCGGCGGCGGCCCATGCCACGGCGACGAGCGGCACGGCGAGCAGCGCCCCGATCACCCCGGCGGCGATCGCGCCCGAGGCGAGCGCGAGCAGCACCGCCAACGGGTGCAGTGCCACGGCGTTGCCGAGCACGTACGGCGCGATCAGGTCGCCCTCGAGTTGGTTGACCAGGAGCACGACTCCGACCACGACGAGCGCGATCACCGGACCGTTGGCGACAAGCGCCACGAGCGCAGCGATCGCACCAGCAGCCGTGGCCCCGATGATCGGCACGAATGCGCCGATGAACACGACGATGGCGAGTGGCAGCGCAAGCGGCACGCCGAGCAGTGCGAGCGCGATGCCGATCACGACGGCGTCGATCGCCGCGACGATCGCGGTGCCGCGCACGAATCCGCCGAGCACCTCGAACGACCCCTCGCCGATGCGCTGTGCGCGAGCACGCTGCGCGGGCGGCAGCAGCCGGCGCAGGAACGGCCAGATCATCGGGCCGTCCTTGAGCAGGAAGAACAGCACGACCACGAACAGCACCAGGCCCGTGAGCAGTTCCGCGGCGATGAGCACGCCGCCGGTGGCGGCCTCGGCCTGCGCCTGCTCGTCCGAGACCTCGCCGATCAGCGCATCGCGAGCATCGCCAAACTGCTGCGCGTCGATGGGCAGCGTCGTCAGCACCAGGCGCTGCAGCTCCTGCAGGCCGCTCGTCGCCTCACGCTTGAGATCGCCCCATTCGCCGTAGATGCCCGCCACTGCGATCCACACGAGCAGCGACAGCAACACCAGTCCTGTGACCACGGCAGCGATGGCTGCGAGCGGATCGGGCCAGCCGCGATCGCGAAGGCGCTTCACGAGCGGCCAGATCGCCGCAGCGACCATCACGGCAAGCAGCGCCGGAATGACCACGAGCAGGACCTTCGTGAGCATCCAGACGATGACGGCGAGGGCAGCCAGCACGAGCAGCAGCTGTGCGGCGCGCGTGGCCAGGATGCCGAATCCGTGCGACCAGTGAGTCGCAGGGAGGTTCTCGGAGCGGGCAGTCACCGTGGGGGTGTACCCGACGGATCGCTCGGTTACGCGGTGCGGGCTGCAGGAACCTGCGCTGGTAGCATCGAACACAGCACCACTCCTTTAACCCAGGTCCAGAGAGGCCGGGAAGGAATCCATGCCAGCGAAGACCGTCCTCGACGAGGAGGGCATGCGACGCGCCCTGCTGCGGATCGCCCACGAGATCGTGGAGCGCACCGATGGCCATGACGTCGCCGTCGTCGGGATCCGACGACGTGGTGCGGTGATCGCCTCCCGCATCCACGAGCTGCTCGAGCTGCTCGCCGCTCGGGAGATCCCGCTCGCGCACATCGACATCTCGCCATGGCGCGACGACGCCGATCGCAGGACCGGCGACCCCCGCGACGAGGCGCACCGGATTCCGTTCGACGTGGACGAGCGCACGATCATCCTCGTGGACGACGTGCTGTTCACCGGGCGCACGATCCGCGCCGCCATCGACGCGGTGTTCGATCACGGTCGCCCGGCGCGCGTGCAGCTGGCGGTGCTCGCCGACCGCGGCCACCGGGAGCTGCCGATCCGCCCGGACTACGTCGGCAAGAACCTGCCGACGGCTCGCGCCGAGCGCGTGAACGTGCACGTTCGAGAAGTCGACGGCGAGGACTCGGTGCTCATCGCCGCACCGACCGAAGCGGGAGCTGGCCGATGAAGCGCGACCTGGTATCGATCGCGGAGCTGTCTCGCGCCGACATCGAGCGCGTGCTCGATCGCGCGGCCGAGTTCGACGCGATCTCCTGGCACGAGGGCGAGAAGCTCGCGACGCTGCGCGGCCGCCTCGTCGTGTCGATGTTCTACGAATCCTCCACGCGCACGAGCACGAGCTTCGACCTGGCAGCCAAGCGCCTGTCCGCCGACGTGATGGGCATCAAGGCCGCCGGCTCCTCCGTCGACAAGGGCGAATCGCTCCGGGACACGGTGCAGACGCTCGACCAGTACGGCCCCGCCGCCTTCGTCGTGCGACACCCGCACGCAGGCGCAGCCGCGCAGGTCGCGAGCTTCACCCAGGCGAGCGTCGTCAACGCCGGCGACGGCAAGCACGAGCACCCCACGCAGGCACTGCTCGACCTGTTCACGCTGCGTCGACGGCTCGGCTCGCTCGACGGGCTGCGCGTGTGGATCGTGGGCGACGTGCTGCACTCGCGCGTCGCGCGCTCCAACATCCTCGCGCTCGTCAAGCTCGGCTGCGAGGTCACCGTCTGCGGCCCGCCGACGCTGATCCCACGCGGCATCGAGGAGCTCGGCTGCCGCGTCGCGGTGACGCTCGACGAACTCGCCGAGGCCGACGTCGTGTACGCGCTGCGCATGCAGAACGAACGCATGGGCGGCAGCTTCGTGCCCTCGCTGCGCGAGTACGTTCGCACCTGGCAGATCGGCGCGCGACGCCTCGGCGCGCACCAGCTGCTCATGCACCCGGGCCCGGTCAACCGCGGCGTCGAGCTCGCCGACGACGTGGTCGACGATCCACGGTCCCTCATCCTCGAACAGGTGCAGGCCGGCGTCGTGGTGCGCATGGCGGTGCTCGAGGACCTGCTCTGCGCCACCCCCGACGATGTCACACGCGCCACGTCACTCGCCAAGGAGCCGCAGCCGGCATGACCCCCCGCCTCGAACACGCAGCACACGACCGAGCCTACGTCGACCTGCTCGTGCGAGGTGCACGGCTGCTGGATCCCGTCGCCGGCATCGACCAGGTCGCCGACCTGCTCGTACGCGACGGACGCATCGCCCAGATCGGCGAAGACCTCGACGCGCCGCAGGATGCGGACATCGTCGACGCACGCGGCCTGCATGCGTTTCCCGGGTTCGTCGACCCGCACGTGCACCTGCGCACGCCTGGGCGCGAGGTGGAAGAGGACATCGAGTCCGGCACGCGCGCGGCGGCCGCGGGTGGCTACTGCGCGATCCTGTCGCAGCCGAACACGATCCCGGTCGTCGACGATGCGTCGATCGTGCGGTCGCTGCGGATGCAGGCCCGCGCCGACGCGCACATCCCCACCGGGTTCCTCGCCGCCGTCACGCGCGGACAGCTCGGTGAGCAGCTCACGGAGATGGCCGACCTGGCCGCTGCCGGGGCGTTCGGATTCACCGACGACGGCCGCCCGGTCGTCTCCGCCGCGACGCTGCGCCAGGCGCTGCAGTACCAGCGCCTCGTCGACCTGCCGATCGCGCTGCACGAGGAAGATCCCGCGCTGTCGGCCGGCGGCGCGATGCACGAGGGCGCCGTGAGCGCCGCGCTCGGCATCGCCGGCATCCCGTCGATCTCCGAGTCCACGATGATCGCGCGCGACGCCGCGATCGCCGGCTACGAGGGTGGGCGCATCCACATCCAGCACGTGTCCGCGCGCGAGTCGGTGACCGCGATCGCGCGGGCCAGGCAGGAAGGGATCCGCATCACCGCGGAGGTGTCGCCACACCACCTCACGCTGACCGACGAGGCGGTTCGGTCGCTCGACGCGCGGTTCAAGATGAACCCGCCGCTGCGCACCGAAGACGACCGCGCAGCGCTCATCGACGCGCTGCGCAGCGGCATCATCGACTGCATCGCCACCGACCACGCGCCCCATCCGAGCGAGGCCAAGCAGCGCGCCTTCGAGGTCGCGCCGATGGGCATCACGGGCCTGGAGACGTCGTTCGCGGTGCTCTACACCGAGCTCGTGCAGCCGGGCGTGCTGCCGCTCGAGCTGATCGTCGAGAAGCTCTCGAGCGGCGCGCCGCTGTTCGGCATCGAGCTGCCGTCGCTCGCCGTCGGCTCCGCGGCCAACGTCACGCTCGTCGACCTCGACGCCCAGTGGCGCGTCGGGGAAGGCGGCTACCAGAGCCGATCGGCCAACTCAGCGTGGCACGGGCGCGAGCTCACCTCGCGCGTGCAGCTGACGATCGCCGCCGGCCACGTCGCGTGGCGCCACCAACTCGCATCCGTCGCAGGAGCCGCCCGATGACCGCACCGACCAGCGCCTACCTGCTCTTGGAAGACGGCACCCGCTTCGACGGTGACGCTGCCGGAGCGGACGGTGAGATCACCGGGGAGGTCGTGTTCAACACCGCGATGTCCGGCTACCAGGAATCGGTGACCGACCCGAGCTACCGCGGCCAGATCATCGTCTTCACCTATCCGCACGTGGGCAACTACGGCGTGTCGGTCGATGCGATGGAATCCGACGCGGTGCACGCACGCGGCGTGGTGATGCGCGAAGGCGTCGACCACGCCGACGCCGCCAGCTGCGACGGCGGCTGGCTCACGTGGCTCGCCGCGCAGGACGTGCCGGGCATCAGCGGCATCGACACGCGCGCGCTCGTGCGCCACATCCGCGACAAGGGCGCCATGCGCGGCGGCATCTTCCGCGCCGACACGCCCGAGACCGAAGCTCGCGAACGCGTCCATGCCGAGCCGACGATGGACGGGCGCAACCTCGCTCGTGAGGTCACCCCGGATTCGCCGGTGATCCTCGACGGCGGGGACGGGCCGCTCGTCGTTGCGATCGATACGGGCATCAAGCGCTCGATCGTGCGCGAGCTGCAGGCGCGCGGCGTGCGCCTGCAGCTGCACCCGTGCGATTCCACGGCCGAGCAGCTGCTTGCCCGCAAGCCCGACGCGCTGTTTCTCGCGAACGGCCCGGGCGATCCCGCGGCGATGGACGGCGTCGTCGACACCGTTCGCGACTGCGTCGGGAAGGTGCCGGTGTTCGGCATCTGCATGGGACACCAGCTGCTGTGCCGCGCCGTCGGTCTGGAGACCTACAAGCTCACGTTCGGCCACCGCGGCGCGAACCACCCCGTCAAGGACCTGGCCACCGGCCGCATCGACATCACGTCGCAGAACCACGGCTTCGCCGTGCAGGCACCCGGAGGCGGCACGCGCATCGAGGCCGACGAGCCGGTGCGCTGGGAGACCGACTTCGGGGTCGCGGAGCTCTCCCACGTCAACCTCTATGACCGCACCGTGGAGGGGCTCGTGCTGCGCGACGTGCCCGGTGCGACCGCCCAGTTCCATCCCGAGGCGGGCCCCGGCCCGCACGATGCGACCTACCTGTTCGACCGCTTCCTGGAGCTCATCTGATGCCACGTCGCAACGACATCTCGCGAATCCTGGTGCTCGGCTCCGGCCCGATCGTGATCGGTCAGGCCGCCGAGTTCGACTACTCCGGCGCGCAGGCATGCAAGGTGCTGCTGGAAGAGGGCTACGAGGTGATCCTCGTGAACTCGAACCCGGCCACGATCATGACCGACCCCGAGTTCGCGACGGCGACGTACATCGAGCCGCTGACGCCGTCGTCGGTGCGGCGCGTCATCGAGAAGGAGCGCCCCGACGCGCTGCTGCCGACGCTCGGCGGGGGTACCGCGCTGAACCTGGCGCGCGACCTGTTCGAGGACGGCACGCTCGCCGAGTACGGCGTCGAGCTGATCGGCGCCAACTACGACGCGATCCAGCGGGCAGAGGACCGCGAGCTGTTCAACGCGACCATGGTCGAGGCCGGGCTGCGCGTGCCCAGGTCGGGGATCGCCAACTCGATGGCCGACGCCGAGCGCGTGCTCGAGGAGATCGGACTGCCGGCGATCATCCGTCCCGGCTTCACGATGGGCGGCCAGGGCGGCGGCATCGCCACCACGGCAGAGGAGTACTACGAGCAGGTCGCGGAAGGGCTGGCCGCGTCGCCGATCTCGCAGGTGCTCGTCGACGAATCGATGATCGGGTGGGGCGAGTTCGAGCTCGAGCTGATGCGCGACGTGCGCGACAACGTGGTCGTCGTCTGCTCGATCGAGAACATCGACCCGATGGGCGTGCACACCGGCGACTCGGTGACCGTCGCGCCACAGCAGACGCTCACGGATCGCGCCTACCAGCAGCTGCGCGACCAGGCGATCCGCGTGATCCGCGCGGTCGGCGTGGAGACCGGCGGCTCGAACGTGCAGTTCGCGGTGAACCCCGTCGACGGCGAGATCGTCGTCATCGAGATGAACCCGCGCGTGTCACGATCGAGTGCGCTGGCATCGAAGGCGACGGGCTTTCCGATCGCGAAGATCGCCGCGCGCCTCGCGGTCGGCTACTCGCTCGACGAGATCAGCAACGACATCACCGAGTGCACGCCCGCGAGCTTCGAGCCGACGCTCGACTACGTGGTCGTGAAATGGCCGCGTTTCGCGTTCGAGAAGTTTCCCGCCGAGCAGGGACGCCTGTCGACGTACATGCAGTCGGTCGGCGAATCGATGGCGATCGGCCGCACGTTCCAGCAGGCGTTCGTCAAGGCGATGCGCTCGCGCGAGCTCGACGTCGACGTCGAGGTGCCGACCGACACCGACGAGCTGCTCGCGCGGCTCGAGGC
>JBBQUY010000055.1:0-23799 GCA_038212015.1 Gaiellales bacterium
CCGAGATGACCGTCGCAGCATCCGAGAAGGTGCTGCGCGGCTCGCTCGACGCCAAGCAGCACGAAGCGCTCATCCAGCAGGCAGTCGAGGAGCTCGACTTCAACCGCCTGCAGAAGGTCGGAGCCGGCTCGTGAGCCGCGCGTCCCGCACCTACGCCAAGGCGCTGTTCGAGGCAGCTGGCGCTGACGCAACACGCGTCGCCGACGAACTCGACCAGTTCGCTGCCGTCGAGACCGACGCCCCCGACGCATGGAACGAGCTGATCGCCCCCGGGCTGTCCTCGGCAGTGCGCAAGGCGACCATCGAGCGTTTCCTCGCTGACTCGCACCCGCTCGTGCGCAACGTGCTCAAGGTGCTCGTCGACCACGGCCGCCTCGAGGAGACCGCCGACGTCGCCGCCGACTACCGCGCGCTCGTCAAGGAGTTCGAGCAGCAGCTTGACGTGCACGTCACCTCGGCCGTCGAGCTGAGCCCGGACCTGCGTGCGAAGCTCGAGCAGCGACTCGGCGAGAACACCGGCAAGCAGGTTCGACTGCACACGTCGGTCGACCCCGAGATCATCGGCGGCCTCGTCGTGCGACACGGCGACACCCTCGTCGACACCTCGCTGCGCGGCCGACTCGACCAGATGCGCCTTGCACTCTCGCGCCCCACGCCCCGCCCCGCCACTTCCGACAGCAATAGCTGACCCACCGAAAAGGACCCTGCCACCATGCAGCTCAAGCCCACTGAGATCACCTCGATCCTCAAGGACCAGATCGCCAACTACGAGAGCACCGGCGACGTGTCCGAGGTCGGCACCGTCGTCCAGGTCGGCGACGGCATCGCGCGCGTCCACGGCCTCGCCGGCGCGACGTCGCTCGAGATGCTCGAGTTCCCCAACGGCGTGACGGGCATCGCCCTCTCGCTCGAAGAAGACAACGTCGCAGCCGTGCTCCTCGGCGACGAGACGCTCGTCGGCGAAGGCGACACCGTCAAGCGCACCGGCCGCACGGCCAGCGTGCCCGTCGGCGAGGCGCTGCTCGGCCGCGTCGTGAACCCGCTCGGCGAGCCGCTCGACGGCGGTCCTGCGATCGAGACGACCGAGACCCGCCCGCTCGAGTTCAAGGCGCCTGGCGTCGTCGAGCGCAAGTCGGTGCACGAGCCGCTGCAGACCGGCCTCAAGCCGATCGACGCGATGGTGCCGATCGGCCGCGGCCAGCGCGAGCTGATCATCGGCGACCGCGGCACGGGCAAGACGGCGATCGCGATCGACACGATCATCAACCAGAAGGGCCAGGACGTCGTCTGCGTGTACGTCGCCATCGGCCAGAAGGCATCGACGGTCGCACAGGTCGAGGCGAAGCTGCGCGAGAGCGGCGCGATGGAGTACACGATCATCGTGAACGCCGCCGCCTCCGAGGGTGCGCCGCTCAAGTGGATGGCGCCGTTCGCCGGCTGCGCGATGGCCGAGTACTTCCTCTACAACGGCAAGCACGCGCTCGTGGTCTACGACGACCTCACCAAGCACGCCGACGCGTACCGCCAGATGTCACTGCTCATCCGCCGCCCGCCGGGCCGCGAGGCATTCCCGGGCGACGTGTTCTACCTGCACTCCCGCCTGCTCGAGCGCGCGTGCAAGCTCAACGACGAGCTGGGCGCGGGGTCGCTGACGGCGCTGCCGATCATCGAGACGCAGGCTGACGACGTGTCCGCCTACATCCCGACCAACGTCATCTCGATCACCGACGGACAGATCGCGCTCAAGCGCGACCTGTTCTACAAGGGCGTTCGCCCGGCGATCAACGTCGGCATCTCGGTGTCGCGCGTCGGTGGTTCGGCGCAGACCAAGGCGATGAAGTCCGTCGCCGGTACGCTGCGCCTGGACCTGGCCGCCTACCGTGAGCTCGAGGCGTTCGCCCAGTTCGCCTCCGACCTCGACGCGGACACGCGAGCCACGCTCGAGCGCGGTGCGCGCCTGGTCGAGACGCTCAACCAGCCGCAGTACGACCCGTGGTCGGTCGGCGAGCAGGTCGCGATCATCTACGCCGCCACCAACGGCGCGCTCGATGACGTCGCGGTCGAGGATGCGATGCGCTTCAACGCGGAGCTGCGAACGCGCGTGCAGACCAACGGCCTCGCCGCCAAGATCGACGCGGCCGGCAAGATGGACGACGACCTCAAGGCCGAGCTCGACTCCGCCATCGCCGACTTCCGCAAGGACTTCGGCGCGGGCGAGTGACCCGACTGACGACGCGCACATGACGACCGACGCCCCCATCGAAGCACGACCCGCCCTGGTAGGCGTGACGATCTACTCGTCGCGCCCCGGGGACCTGGCGTCGTTCTACGCGCGGGTGCTCGGAACGTCGCTCGACGGCGGCGTCGACCACCTGAGCGGCGAGGCGATGTTCCGCACCCAGCTCGACGGCCTCGAGTTCGAGGTGATCGGTTCATCAACCCCGCTCGAGGGTGGCGCATCCGTGCAGCCCTCGGTGCAGGTCGACGACGTGCAGCTCGCCGTGCAGCAGGCGCTCGAGGCGGACGGCAGCGTCCACCTCGCGATCGCCGAACACGACTGGGGCACGTACGCGATCGTCACCGACCCCGACGGCAACCGGCTCGGTCTCTACGCCCCGGTCCACACACCATCCAGTTCCGACATGGAGGGACAGGCCTGATGGCCAACACACAGGACCTCAACCGACGCATCGGCTCGGTCACCAACACGCGCAAGATCACGCGCGCGATGGAGATGGTCGCCGCAGCCAAGCTGCGCCGCGCCCAGGATCGCATCCAGACGCTTCGCCCGTTCGCGGAGGCGCTCGTCGAGCTCACCGCACGCGTGGCGGTGGGTGCCCGCAACGCGGTCAACCATCCGCTGCTCGAGCGGCGCGAGGTGCAGACGGTCGCGATCGTCATGTACACCGGTGACCGCGGCCTCGCCGGCGCGCTCAACGCGAACATCCTCAAGCGCTCGCTCGCCCTCAAGGCCGAGTGGGAAGCCAAGGGTGCGACCGTGCGCTTCATCGGCGTCGGTCGGCGCGGCGAAGGTTCGCTGCGCTTTCGCGGCATCGAGCTGGACGCCTCCTACACCGGCATCACCGACAGCCCGCGCTTCCGCGACGCCGAGTCGATCGCCTCGCGCGTGATCGAAGGCTTCCGCGCCGGCGAGTACGACCACGTCCAGGTCGTTTACAACCACTTCGACTCGGCGATCAGCCAGACCGTGTTCGCGCAGGACCTGCTGCCGCTCACCGACGAGCTGCTCGAAGCAGCCGTCAAGGGCGACCACGAGGCCAGCAAGGGCGTCGATCCCGACTGGGAGTTCGAGCCGAGCGAGGACGGTCTGCTCGACCGCCTGCTTCCCACCTACGTCGAGCAGACGTGCTACCGAGCACTGCTCGAATCCACCGCGTCCGAGCACGGCGCGCGCATGACCGCCATGCGCAATGCCACCGACAACGCCGGCGACATCCTGGATGCGCTCACCCTTGAGCGCAACCGCGTCCGCCAGGCAGCCATTACCCAAGAAATCCTCGAGATCGTCGGCGGAGCCGACGCCCTCAGCTAACCCCTCAAGAGGACCCATCACCATGGCAGAGAACACCAGCACCGGATCCGTCGTCGAGATCAAGGGCGTCGTCCTCGACGTCGCCTTCGTCGACGGACACCTCCCGAAGATCTACAACGCGCTCGAGATCGACGTGCCCCGCGAGAACGGCGGCACCACGAAGCTCGTCGCCGAGGTGCAGCAGCACCTGGGTGACGGTCGCGTGCGCGCCGTCGCCATGGACTCCACCGACGGCCTCGCCCGCAACGCCGTGGCGCGCGACACCGGCTCGCCGATCACCGTCCCGGTGGGCGAGAAGACGCTCGGCCGCATCTTCAACGTCATCGGCGAGGCGATCGACCAGAAGCCGCTCGACGAGGGCGAGCGCTGGCCGATCCATCGTGCCGCGCCGAAGTACGACGAGCTCAACCCGTCGGTCGAGCTGCTCGAGACCGGCATCAAGGTCGTCGACCTGCTCGCGCCGTACACGAAGGGCGGCAAGGTCGGTCTGTTCGGCGGCGCCGGCGTCGGCAAGACCGTGCTCATCCAGGAGCTCATCAACAACATCGCGCTGAAGCACTCCGGCCTCTCGGTGTTCGCGGGCGTCGGCGAGCGAACGCGCGAGGGCAACGACCTCTGGCACGAGTTCATCGAGGCGGGCGTCATCGACAAGGTCGCGCTCTGCTACGGCCAGATGAACGAGCCGCCCGGGGCGCGCCTGCGCGTGGCGCTGTCGGGCCTCACGATGGCGGAGTACTTCCGCGACGTGCAGGGCCAGGACGTGCTCCTGTTCATCGACAACATCTTCCGCTTCACGCAGGCGGGTTCGGAAGTGTCCGCACTCCTCGGCCGCATGCCGAGCGCGGTCGGCTACCAGCCGACGCTCGCGACGGAGATGGGTCAGCTGCAGGAGCGCATCACGTCGACGAAGAAGGGCTCGATCACCTCGATCCAGGCCGTCTACGTCCCCGCGGACGACTACACCGACCCGGCTCCGGCCAACACCTTCGCCCACCTCGACGCCACGACCGAGCTGAGCCGCGGCATCTCCGAGAAGGGCATCTACCCGGCGGTCGACCCACTGTCGTCCACGTCACGCGCGCTCCAGCCGGGCAACGTCGCCGACGCGCACTACAAGACCGCCAACGACGTGCGTGACGTGCTGCAGCGCTACAAGGACCTGCAGGACATCATCGCGATCCTCGGCATGGACGAGCTGTCCGAAGAGGACAAGGTCGTCGTCGGTCGTGCACGCCGCGTCGAGAAGTTCCTCTCCCAGCCCTTCTTCGTCGCGCAGCAGTTCACCGGCACCCCCGGTGAGTACGTGACGCTCGACGACACGATCCGCTCGTTCCAGGAGATCCTGAGCGGCGAGTACGACGAGGTCCCGGAGCGCTTCTTCATGTTCAAGGGCTCGATCGACGGTGTGAAGGACGCATGGGCGGCCGAACAGGCGAAGACGAAGGCTGCGGTCTGACATGGCGTCCGCCTACCAGCTGTTCCCCGCCAAGATCGTCACGCCCGAGGGCGTGCTGTTCGACGGTGAGGTGCGCGAGCTCGAGGTCACGTCGGTCTCGGGCGGTCTGGGCATCCTCGCCCGGCGCGCACCGATCGTCGCGGACCTGAAGCTCGGGCACGTGCGTGCCGAGCTCGAGGACGGCACGTGGAAGACGTGGGCGACCGAGGAGGGCTTCGTGCAGTCGTCCAACTCGACCGCCACCGTCGTCGTCGAGGACGCGCTTGCGCTCGAGGACGTCGATGCCGCCATGGCCGCGGAGCATGTCTCCGAGGGCAAGGCCAAGCTCGACGCCGCCGGCGACGACGAGGCCGATGCGCGCGCCGCTCGCCGCGAGATCGCGTGGGGCGAGCACCTCGCCGCGTTCCACAGCCAGCACGGCTGAGCAGAGCGAGAGCAGTCGAGCGTGCCCGATTGCCGAGCGAGCGAGGCCGCCGGAGCGCAGCGACGCAGTCCTGGCGGCATGTCGATGATTGCTTCGGATCGCTTGGTTCGGGTCGGGCGGCGAGCGCCCCGTCGCACATCTCGATCGACGAAGTGTGCACATAGTGCGAACTACGTCGCTCAAGTTTCGGGGCGTCACGCGCCCACCGAACTTGATCGACGAAATGTGCGCATGGTGCGATCTTCGTCGATCAAGTTCGGCGTGCGCGTGCGCGGCGCACCGCAGTGTTGAACCCGGGACCACGTGTCGAGCTCGTCGATCCTCTGCGATCAGCGCTAGGCGGAGCGCACGTCTTCGTCGTCGGAGTCGAGCTCGAGCTCGAGGTCGAGGTCGAATGACTCCGATCGGTTGAGCTGCACGTCGGACGTGCGCCGTCGGTGCCCGGAGTCCGGTTCCGAGCCGACCCGGCGGTCCTTCCACAGGCCCCACAGCTCGGGATCTTCGTCGATCCATTCCTGCTTGGGTCCGCCACGCAGCTTCGCGTGGACGCGACGCAGGTACGGAATCGTCTCGTCCTCGACGCGGTCCATGATGATCGCGGCGCGACGCCACTCACTTGCGACCAGCAGCGAACCGGGGATCGCGAAGACCACGAAGCCGGGCCCGGGCAGCCATCCGACGGCCACACCGGCCAGGATGAGCGTGACGCCCGTCGTGACACGGATCGGACGCTTGAGCGGGTGGTGGCGACCGGCAAGCCGCTCCACGCGACGCTGCTCGTAGCGGTCCATGAAGCGTCGTCGTCGCCGTCGCGCTCGAACCCACATCGTCGGGCGCTTGGGATCTCGAGGGCGTCGCTCACCGCGCGCTCCGTCGAGCGCACGTCGATCGATCGTGCCGTCGTACTCCTCCACGCGCATCATGATGGCAGCAACGCCGGCTGCACGCGAACCGAACCTGCTGGTACCGTTCCCGAATCGACCGACAGGAGCGTTCCATGCCAGATCTCGCACCGATCGACCCAGTGGCGGCCGCCGAGCGCGCGGGTGTGCGCATCCGATCCGCCGAACCGTCGGACGTTCCGGCAATCAGCGCGACGATGACCGATCCGGGCGTGATCCACGGCACCCTGCAGATTCCCTACACGTCCGAGGCGCTCCGGAAGGAGAAGTTCACGTTCACCGACCTGCACACGGTGTTCCTCGTCGCGGAGCCGATCGAGGGTGGCGACCCGATCGGCAACATCGGCCTGCATCGAAACACCCGCCCCCGTCGCATCCACACCGCCGCGCTCGGCATGTCGGTCCGCGATGCGTGGCAGGGGCGCGGCGTCGGCACCGCGCTGCTGGCAGCCGTCCTGGACGTCGCCGATCGCTGGTGGCAGGTCCGACGCGTGCACCTGGAGGTCTTCTCCGACAACGAGCCCGCGATCGCGCTCTACCGAAAGTTCGGATTCGAGGTCGAGGGCACGCTCCGCCAGGATGCATTTCGCGACGGCACGTACGTCGACTCGCTCGTCATGGCCCGCCTCGTCACCTGAGCGCACAGTGTCCTGCGCGCGCGAATGGGAACGATATCGGGGATGGCCCGAACCGATGCCCCACCCCGCACCGATGTCGCGAGCGCCCTGGAACGCCTCGCGTCAGCGCTGCGCGACACGCAGCTGACCCTGCCGACCCCGCTCGCCGCGGATTCCGAATGCACGCGCGTGCAGCTGGTGGAACAGCTCGAGGACTACCTGCTCCCGCGACTGCGGCAGATGGAGGCGCCCCTGCTGATGGTGGTCGGCGGCTCGACCGGCGCCGGCAAGTCGACGCTCGTCAACAGCCTCGTCGGCGAGGACGTCACCGCATCAGGCGTGCTGCGACCAACCACGCGATCGCCCGTGCTTGCCTGCCATCCCGACGACCTGCACTGGTTCGACGACGACCGAGTGCTTCCCAGCTTTGCGCGGAGCAGCGGCGGGAAGCCCGGTGCCGGCGGGCTCCATCTGGTCGGCACCGATCGCCTGCCACGAGGGATCGCACTGCTCGACGCACCCGACATCGATTCCGTCGTCGAGACCAATCGCGTGCTCGCCACACAGCTGCTGGGCGCCGCCGATTCCTGGCTGTTCGTCACCACCGCGGCTCGCTATGCGGACGCGGTGCCGTGGGACCTGCTCGAGGCAGCACGCGAACGGGGAACGTCGCTGTCACTCGTGCTCGACCGCGCACCGCAGGAGGCCGTCGACGATATCCGCGAGCATCTGGTCGCCATGCTCGACGACCGCGGCCTGACCGACACGCCCGTGCTCGTGATCCCGGAAACGACGCTCGACGCGGGCAGGCTGCCAGCTGCAGCACTCGCACCCGTCCGAGCATGGTTCGACGACCTGGCTGCCGACGCGCAGGCACGAGAAGGCGTCGTCGAGCGGACGCTCTCCGGAGCGCTCCGAAGCATCCCGGACCGGGTCCGTACCGTGCAGGAGGCGATCACCGAGCAGGACCGACTGCGCACCGAGCTCGCAGCCCAGGTCGAACGCTCCTACGACGCGGCACACGAACAGGTCGACGAGACCGTGCGCAGCGGCGCACTGCTGCGCGGCGAGGTACTCGCTCGCTGGCATGACGTGATCGGCACCGGCGACCTCATGCGCGCGCTCGAAACGCGGATCGGTCGGATCCGCGATCGCATGCGTGCCTTCGTCACCGGCGCGACGCCCGCCGAGGTCGAGTTGAAGGCCGCGGTCGTGACCGGGGTCGACGCCGTCGTGATCGCCGCGGCCGACCAGGCTGCGGAGCGCGCCGCCGACGCATGGCGCGCAACACCCGCCGGTCGGTCACTGCTCGACCGCGGACGTCGGCTCGACGCGGCGTCCCCCGGCCTCGCCGATCGGACCGCCCAGGAGGTACGCGCCTGGCAGGGCGAAGTGCTCGAACTCGTGCGCGAGGAAGGCGCCGGCAAACGCGCCACGGCGCGGCTCGCATCGTTCGGGATCAACGCCACCGGGCTGACCGTGATGATCGCCGTGTTCGCGAGCACCGGCGGCCTCACCGGCACGGAAGTGGTGGTTGCCGGTGGCACCTCCGCGCTCGGGCAGAAGGTACTGGAAGCGATCTTCGGAGACCAGGCCGTGCGTGCACTCGCTGAACGCGCGCGAGTTCGACTCATGGAGCGGGTCAAGGACGTGCTCGATACCGAGGCCGAGCGCTACACCGCCGTGCTCGACGCCGCGGCGCCACCGTCAGTCACGGGGTCCGAACTTGCGGCCGCGACTGCCGAGCTCGGGGCGGCAGGGTGAGCGTGACGCTGCAGGATCGCCTCACCGCCCTGCGGGCAGCAGCGTCCCTCGCCGGCGGACGGGTCGACGACGAACCCATCGAGCGTGCGACCGCAGTGGTCGAACGCGCCGGTGCCCGCCTTGACCTGGGGCTCGAGGCGACGGTGGTCGCGCTCGCTGGCCCGACCGGAGCGGGCAAGTCCTCGCTCTTCAATGCCCTTGCCGGAGAGGCACTCGCCGAGCCGGGCCATCGACGCCCGACCACCTCGACCGCGACCGCCGCGATCTGGGGTGACGAGGCCGGCGACGACCTGCTCGACTGGCTGGTCGTTCCGCGCCGCCATCGCCTTGACGGGACGCTCGATGGACTCGTCCTGCTCGACCTGCCGGACTTCGACTCGGTCGCCGCGACGCATCGCGTCGAAGCAGACCGCGTGATCGCGCTCGCCGACCTGGTCGTCTGGGTCGTCGATCCGCAGAAGTACGCGGACGGCGTGCTGCATGACGAGTACCTCCGGCCACGCGCCGGCAGCTCCGACACCATGCTCGTCGTGCTCAATCAGGCAGATCGACTGGACCCGGCAGCGCGACGTGCGTGCATCGCCGACATCGACCGACTCCTGACGCTCGACGGCCTGCCCGACGTACCGGTCCTCGCCGTCTCCGCCACCGACGGGATGGGGATCGCGGAGCTGCGCGACGAGCTCGAGCGGCGCGTGCGACGTCGCGAGCAGGCGCTTGCGCGCATCGCCGCGGATGCAGCGGCAGCAGCGTCGCAGCTTGCCGAAGCGGTCGGGACCGACGGCGCGCCGGGTGACATTCGGCGGCAGGAGGTCGACCACCTTGCGGCGTCACTGGCATCCGCTGCGGGCGTCCCCACGGTGGTCCGGGCGGTGCGCGCCGCACACCGGCGTCGCGGCGCACTCGCGACCGGCTGGCCCGTCGTGCGCGGCCTGCGTCGCCTGCGCCCCGATCCGCTTCGCCGCCTGCGCCTCGATCGCTCCGCGGCCGAAGCCGGGGATCCGACACCGCGAACGTCGCTGCGGGCCGCGTCGCCCGTGCAGGTGGCGCAGGCCGACAACGCGGCTCGACAGCTCGCCGCACATGCGGCGGGCGACCTGCGCGAACCGTGGCCGCGCCTGCTCCGAGTGGCTGCGACGTCGAACGATTCGCGGCTGCACGACCGGCTCGATGCTGCGGTTGCCGGCAGCGACCTGCGCATGCGCAAACCGTACTGGTGGCGAGCCGTCGGTGCGCTGCAGTGGGTGCTGCTCGTCGCGTCGATCATCGGCGCGATCTGGCTCGCAGGCATCGCCGCGCTCGATTTCCTGCAGCTCGACGAGGTCGTTCCGACACCCGAGCTGGAGCAGCTTCCGGTGCCCACGCTGCTTGCGGTCGGCGGCGCACTCGCTGGCGTGGTGCTCGCGCTGCTGTCCGGATTCCTCAATCGATTCGGTGCAGCTCGGCGTGCTCGCATCGCCGACCGAACGCTGCGTTGTCAGGTGCGTGACGTCGGTCGCGAGCTCGTCATCGCGCCCGTCGAACGCGAGCTGCAGGCGCGCGCGGAACTGCTGCACGCGCTGCGCACCGCTGCCGGTGCCGGACCGACGCGCCGCGCCGTGCGCCGTGGTCGCGCCGGCGATCACGCGCTCACGGCCGGGCGAAGCTAGGACGCCTGCTGTCTGGCGATGCCGCGAATGGCATTGGCTCGAACGCCGAGCTGGTCGATGGCGTCCATCTGCGCGCGGCTCATCCCGAGACCGAATCCGAAGTTGGCAGCTGCCGTCGCGGTCGGCTCGACTCGATGGCCGACTTCGAGCAGCCGCCCCGCCACCGGCTCGTCGATGCGCGAGTCGAGGTAGCTCGACACCGCCGACATGACGGGCACGAAGCGCTGGCGTTCGCGCATCGGGAACCGCACCAGCAGCGACGGGAGGGAGACGCGCAGTGGATCGTCCACGGAGCTCTGCACGAGCAGCTCGGGCGTCGGATCGCCGCGTTTCAGGGCCTCGAGCAGCTCGGTGCGGGTGCGTGCGTGCAGCCCCGGCACTTCGCCACGTTCCAGCTGGCCGGCGAGTGACCGCACCGGACGCGAGAGCGCTGGCCCGACCGGGAGGATCGTGTGGTCCACCCCGAGCACCCGGAGGCTGCCACCGAGGCGGTCGCGCAGCTTGTAGATCGGGAGCGTCCCGTAGCAGAGGCCGCTCAGCAGGACTGGCGGGCGAGCCTGCCCCGCCGGGAGGTCGTCGAGCCGGTCCTTGATGCCGCGAAGGACGAGCTCGAGCGTTCGCGATGCCTCGTCCACCTTCCCCAGCGCCTTTTCCGGGGCGACCTGTGATGTCTGGGCCATGATCGTGATCACGTCGCCGCGACGACCGTGCTCCACCGCGAGCGGGAGCAGCGATCCGGTGCCGCCCATGGCATCGGGACTGGCCACGTGGATCGTTCCGAACGACGTGCCACCGGCCGCGTCGAAGCGCTCGAGCATGAGCTGTGCACGGGCTTCCGGCGTCGCTGCCTCTGCAGCGCCGACGAAGAGCCGGCTCGGTGCGCGAAGCGCTTCCTGTCCGGACGTCTGGGCAATCTCGTCGGTCGTCGCGATGCCACGCAGGAAAACGCGCCCCGTGCCGATTCGCTCCCAGGTTCCGGAGTCGGTCCCGGGAAGCGCCTCGAGCGATGCTCGAGCGGCGGCATCGCTCTCGGCAACGATCGCTCGAGCTCCTTGCGGCGTGATGCCGTCGAGCGTGCCGGCGGCCGGAACGAGGGTCGTGCGCGCGGCGGCAGCCACGGTCGGAGCGCGGCGCGTCGCACCCATCACGGCGAGACCGCCGAGCGTGAGCGCGCCTGCGGCGAGGCCGGCGCCGAGCCCGGCACCAGGGCGCGAATCAAGTCCGGGCACGTCGCTGTCGCGCAGCGCGCTCGAGCCCGCCACTGCGGCGCCACCAGCGACACCCAGTTTTCCGAGCGAGTTCACGATCGATCCCGCATCGCGGAGTCGGCCGGCATTCGGCATCCGAGCGCCCGCGACGACCGCCACCAGTCCCGCGCCTGCAAGGAGCGCACCGCCGGTCACGCCGTCGGTGTCGGTCAGGTTGGCGACACCCGCGCTCGCCGCGCCCAGCCCGGCACCCGCGATGAGGCCCACGACTGCGAGCTGGGGCACCCGCGGCATCATCGGTCGAGCGAACGTGGACGGCAGCAGGCTCAGCGATGCGCCGAGCGCGCCACCCGCGAGTGCGGATGCCGTCACCGACGCATCACCGCGTTCGCGCGGTGGCTGACCGTCCACAAGCTGCATTGCCCCGCCCCTCGCGAGTGCTCTCCCCTGTCAGTTCCTCGGACACGCCGACAGCTCCGTTGCACGGTGGTGCCGGGATGCGCGAAACGACTCCCGTCACGGAGTCGAGATGCAGGCGGGGAGCGTTACGCCGAACGGGCGTGGCACCGTAGGGGGTATCTGTTGGGAACGTTCGCAGTCCCGGATCTCGCGCGTCTTGCACGCTCGACCACGCAGGCCGCCACGATGGCGGAGCGTGGCGAGGTATCCAAGGTCGCTGCGGATGCATTCGTCAAGCTCGTGGATCGCCACGGGCGATACGTCGACGACCTCTCCACGCGCCTGCAGCGCGCGCACTCGGATGGTCGCATCGGCAATCCGCAGGAGGCGGCGGCGGCACTGTCGGCGGCTCGCGCCGCGCTCGACGAGGCACAGCAGGTGCTGACGACGAACACGACGACGCGGCAACGCGTCCCGTTCCTCAAGTTCCTCGGAACCCGCAGCGACGCCAGTGCAGGCGTCGCTGCGCTCACGTCCGCCGCCGACGAGCTCGGTCGCGCGGACAAGCAGGTTCGCGCAATCGCCAACACGGCGGTCGTGGACGAAGCAACGTCACGGTACGTGCTGCGCGGCGACGAGCTCGCCACCGTCCGAGGCACGGCCCACGCGGCGACCGACCCAGCCGACCTGAGCGCCGGCACGCGCGAGATGCTGTCCTTCGACCGCGCTCGCCAGTCACGCCTGACGTCGGTGTACGACGCGACGATCGGGCGGATGTTCGCGACGCGCTGGCACGACGCGGACAAGATCGCCGCAGGGCAGCACCCCACGCTCGGCACGCTCTACCTCGGCTCGCACATGCGCATCGTCGACCCGATGGAGCTCATCGCCGGGCTGCGCGTGCGTGGCGCGGATCCGATGCGCGCACTCGGCAACAACGGGGTCGTCCGCGACTTCCCGGTCCTGCAGAAGGTCGGCCTGTTCGGCATCACCAACAAGGTGGGCGACGAGGTCGTGAAGGCCGAGGAGCTCATCCCGAACCTGCTCGACCAGGGCACGTCGACGCTCATGTTCCAGGACGGCACGCTCGTGCCGCTCATCAACGGTGCGGTCGGCGAACCGCGACGCGGAGCCGCGCTCGCTGCGAGCCGCACGGGCGCGCCCGTCGTCCACACTGCCACCTACGGACTCCAGTCGAAGGTGGACATCGGACCGCTGGCCGCCGGCCGCCGCCCGCAGACGGTCGTCGGCGATCCGCTCTGGATTCGTCGCGCCGATCCGGGCGCATCGGCGGAAGCGCTCGACGAGCAGGTCTACGAGGTGTCCGAACTCATCGCGCAGCGACACGAGCGACTGCAGGGCGACGCATTCCGCCGCTACGTCGAGCAGTGATCGACCCGATCAGTCCGCGCCGGTCGTCGCGCCGTCGTGGACCTGGTCGGCACCTGCTTCGGCCTCCGCGGCTGCCAGGCTGATGCGTCGGTTGCGCGCACGCACGCGACGGCTCTTGATGATCTCGAGTCGAACCGCCAGGAAGACCGTCACCGATACCGCGCCCGCGATCACGATGCCGAGCACGACGAGGCCGTCGCGATTCCATTCGTTGGAGTTGCCGTAGTCGACGAAGCGCAGCGCAAGCGCGACCGAGCTCATCGCCGTCGTCCATGCCCAGAGCGTCGCGGCAACGCGCCGCGGCGACAGCCCGACGTTGAGCAGTCGGTGATGCAGATGCCATCGATCGGGATTGGCGATCGACACGCCGTGCTTGAGGCGCTTGAGCACCACGAACGACGTGTCCATGATCGGCACCGCGAGCAGCGCGAGCGGAATCGCCAGGCTGATCGCAGCGGTCGTCTTGAGCACGCCCTGCACGCTGATCACCGCGAGCAGGAACCCGAGCAGCATCGAACCGCTGTCACCCATGAAGATCCGCGCGCCGCCCTTGCGCCAGTTGTGCGGCAGGAATCCGATTGCCGCGCCGCTGGTGGCCGCGGCGAGCACCGCCACGCCGATGCGGTCATAGCTCGCGGCGATGATCGCGAAGGTCGCCGCGATGATGGCTGCCTGCCCCGCGGCGAGCCCGTCGACCCCGTCGATGAAATTGAGCATGTTCATGACGGCGACGATCCACAGCACGACGAGACCGACCCCGATCACGATCGGCAGTTCGAACGGGCGCAGGAACGGCAGGTCGATCACGTTCACGATGAGCGGTGCATGCTCGGCCCGCAGCCCCTCCGGCAACTGGAAGGCGGGCGCGATGACGACGGCCGTGGCGACGCAGACCTGCCCGAGCAGCTTGGGCTTCCACGACAGCTCGCTGATGTCGTCGATGGCGCCGAGCACGCAGATCGCGAATCCACACAACAGAGTCACGATGAGCTGGCGCTGGTTGAGCAGCGCCAGGCCGCCGAAGCGCTCCCATTCCACGAACACGATCGTCGCCGTGAGGAGCGCCACGAGCATCGCCACGCCGCCGAGCAGCGGTGTCGCGCGCGTGTGGACGCGTCGCGGGTCGTTCGGCGCGTCGACCACGCGTTCGCGCAGGGCAAGCCATCGCACGACAGGCACGAGTGCGAACGAGAGTGCGGCCGCGGTGGCGAATGCCCACCACCCCGGTCGGTATGCGGGATCGAACAACCCCTCCATGCTCCGCATGCTATCGGGGCCGTCCGGCGTCATGGAGACAGGCTGCACCATCGACCGCCAGCACCCCCTGCATGCACGCCCGTCGCCTCATCGCCGTTCCCGTCGTTGCGCTCACCGCGGCCCTGCTGGTGGGCGCCATCATCGATTCCGGGCAGCGCGCTCGGATGGCCCGAGACGCCGGACCGACGCCGGTGACGATTCCCACGGATCCGTCGCTCGCGGCCGAAGCCCGGCGCGTGCGTCAGGCACTTGATTCCGTCGCGCGATGCTCCGGAGCGGCCTCCTGCACCACGGAAGCGACCGCCGCCCGCCTGCGGCTCGAAGCCGATTCGATCAGTACGTGGCCGACCGACCGCCGCTTCCAGCGCGTGCGCGACACGCTCCGCACCCAGCTCCGCGCCCAGGCCGCGGTGCTCGATCAGCGCGCCGCCGACGCGGTTGACGGTCGATCCACCTACGCCAGTCGCGCACGACTGCGCGCACTCGAGGCCCGCCTCGACACCGCGACCCTCGACGCGATCCGCGCCCAGCGCGCCGCCGAGCTCATCACGCGCGCCACGTTCGACGCGCTCTTCGACGAGCTGATCTGACGCTGTTCCACCGGAAGGCCGCCCGCCACGACGAGCGTGCACAGCGTCGGTCATCGGTCGACGCTCAGCACGCTCGGTCGCTCAGTTGCGTCATTCGAGCAAGCTCGATGACACTCGTTCACTCATTCGGTCGCGGCGCCCTTCGGGCACCGCAGCCAAGCTCGTCGTTCGGTCATCGGAGAGCGAGCTCTCCATGACCCTTACTTCCTCACTTGGTGCCGAACAGGCGATCGCCGGCGTCACCGAGACCGGGCACGATGTAGCCCTTCTCGTTGAGCTTCTCATCGATGCCGGCGACGATGATGTCGACGTCCGGGTGGTCGGCCTGCAGTCGCGCGATGCCCTCGGGAGCCGCGAGAATCGCGAGCAGCTTGATGTGCACCGCGCCCGCCGCCTTCACCTTGTCGACCGCCACCGTCACCGAGCCACCCGTGGCGAGCATCGGGTCGAGCAGGAACACGTTGCGATGTGCCAGGTCGTCGGGCAGCTTCTCGTAGTAGGTGACCGGCTCGAGGGTCTCCTCGTCGCGGTACAGGCCGATGTGGCCGATCTTCGCGACCGGGATCATGCGCAGCACGCCGTCGACCATGCCCAGCCCTGCACGCAGGATCGGAACGACCGCGACCTTCTTGCCGCTGACCGCGGTACCGGTCATCGACGTGAGCGGCGTCTCGATCTCGTGCGGCTCGGTCTCGAGGTCCTTGGTGGCCTCGTACGTGAGCAGGTTCGCGATCTCCTCGACCAGTGCTCGGAACTGCGCGGTGTCGCAGTCGACGCTGCGCAGCAGCGTCAGCTTGTGGCGCACGAGCGGATGGTCGACCTCGATCACCTTGCCGGTGACGGCGGGAGCGGGTGCCTGCGTCATGCGTGTCCTTCCTCGAGCTGGGGGTAGAGCGGGAATCGTCCGAGCAGCGTCTGCGAGCGCTCGGCGAGTTCGGTGGTGTCGGCGCCGTCGGCGAGCGCGGCGACCATGATCGCACCCGTCTCGCGCGCGGCGTCCTCGTCGAAGCCTCGCGACGTCATCGCGGCCATCCCGACGCGCACGCCGCTCGTGACCATCGGCGGCTGCGTGTCGAACGGGACCGCGTTGCGATTGACTGTGATGCGCACCTTGTCCAGGCGGTCTTCCGCGTCCTTGCCCGTCCAGCCGATGCCGCGCAGGTCGGCGAGCACCAGGTGGGTGTCGGTGCCGCCGCTCACGAGCTGCCAGCCCGCACCCGACAGCTCCTTGCCGAGCGCCTTGGTATTGGCGACGACCTGGTGCGCGTAGGCACGGTATTCCGCCGTCATCGCCTCGGCGAAGCACACGGCCTTGCCCGCCACGACATGGCAGAGCGGTCCGCCCTGCATGCCGGGAAACACTGCCTTGTCGATCTTCTGCGCAAGCTCCTCGCGACACAGAATCAGGCCCGATCGGGGTCCGCGCAGCGTCTTGTGCGTGGTCGACGTGACCACGTCGCTGTGCTCGACGACGTCCGGATGCACGCCCGCGGCGACCAGTCCGGCGAAGTGCGCCATGTCGACCATCAGCAGCGCGCCGACCTCGTCGGCGACCTTGCGGAATCGCGCGGCATCGATGACGCGCGGGTACGCGCTGCCGCCGGCGACGATCAGCTTGGGGCGATGCTCCTTCGCCAGGCGCAGCATCTCGTCGAAGTCGATCAGGTGCGACGAGCGATCCACCCCGTAGTGCACGAAGTTGAAGAGCTTGCCGCTGAAGTTGACGTTGTGGCCGTGCGTGAGGTGGCCGCCATGCGACAGGCTCATCGCCAGGATCGTGTCGCCCGGCTGCAGCAGCGCCATGTACGCGGCGAAGTTGGCCTGGCTGCCGGCGTGCGGCTGCACGTTCGCATGCTCGGCGCCGAACAGCTGCTTGGCGCGATCGATCGCGAGCTGCTCGACTTCGTCGACGACTTCGCAGCCGCCGTAGTAGCGCTTGCCCGGGTATCCCTCCGCGTACTTGTTCGTGAGCACGCTGCCGACCGCATCAAGCACCGCGCGCGACGTGAAGTTCTCGCTCGCGATGAGCTCGATCTGGTCGCGCTGGCGATGCAGCTCGTCGCGAAGGTGGTCCGCGACCTGCGGATCGCCGTCGCGAAGGGTCCGCGACATCAGGTCCGTGCTGGTGGTGGTCGACATGGTGCGCGCCTCACGGTCGGGTACCGGCTCGCACTCGATCCTATCCGGATAGGGTCCGCGCGATGGCACGACTGCTGCGACAGCCCCGCACGATCGCCGTCACGGCGTGGGTCGTGGCGTTCGCCGCGTCAGTCGGAACGCTCGGATATCCGACCCGTCGCACGACCGTGCTCGTGTGGATCGCACTCGCGGTCGTCGCGTTCGGCATGGATCGCCCGCGTGCCACGGCACGCTCGTTCGCGACGCTCTGGCTGCCGCTGTTCGTCGCGCTCGCCGCCTACGACCGCCTGCGTGGGGCCTCCGATCCGTCCGAGCAGGCATCCGCGCACACGTGGCCGCACGTGGACCTGGACGTATGGGTCGGCGGCGGTGCCACGCCGACCGAGCACCTGCAGCAGTGGCTGTGGACCCCCGGCTCGCCCCGCGCGTGGGACTTCGCCGCATGGGTGGTCTACCAGTCACACTTCGTCGCGCCCCTGCTCGTTGCCGCTGCGATGTGGGGCCTGCGCCACCGGCTCGCACGCCGCTACGTGCTCGGCCTGGCGACCCTCAGTTGGATGGCGCTGGCGACCTACTGGCTCTATCCCGCACAGCCGCCATGGATGGTCGCTCGCGACGGCATGATCGGAGACCTGGACCGGATCGTTCCACAGGTCTGGCGCGAGGTCGGGATCGAACGTGCTGCCCGCGTGTTCGAGACGAATCGTTCCGCAGGGTCGAACCGGTTCGCCAATCCGGTCGCGGCGCTGCCGTCACTGCACGCCGCTTTCCCGATGCTCATCGCCGCGTTCCTGTGGGGCATGCGACGCTGGCTCGACGTGCTGCTGGCCGCCTACACGCTCGCGATGGGCGTCACGCTCGTGTATACGGGCGAGCACTTCACCTTCGACATCCTGCTCGGCTGGGTGTACGCGCTGCTGGTCGCCGTGCCGCTGCGCCGCTACCAGCGAAGGCCGCCGAGCACGTCCGTGAACGCACCCGGGTCGCAGGCATCCGATGACGGAGCCGGCGGCAGCGCCGACGCCGCACTCGAGGTTCCGGTCCTGAGCCGATAGACGTCGCGCCCGCACACGTCCGCGACGCGCTCATAGCGCTCCGCCACGAGCCTGCGAACGTCGCCGTCACGATCCATGCCCCACAGGTCGAGCGACGTCCACTCCATGATCCACGTGGGCGGCGTGGCACCGGCGATGACCTCGCGCAGCTCCTCCAGGCGCGGGTCGCGCACGCGGATCGGCAGGCTCCACGACATGCCGTACGGCGAACGCATGCCCGACCTTCGTAGCACGTTGGGGTGCCCCCACGTGACGACGATCGTGTCACCTGGCTGCGATGCAGCGCGCAGCCAGTCGCCCGCCACCGCGGATTCGCGCTGGACGTTGCCGGTCGCGGCCCAGGCCGCCCCGATCGCCCACGTCACGCCCACCGCGATCGAGACCGCGATCCCGGCGCGCGTGCTTCCGCGCGCGATCCGCGAGCGTTCATGGTCGGCGATCGCACCCGCCACGATTCCGAGTCCCATCGCCAGCACGGGGATGAGCTGCACCAGGTAGTGACGCCACCAGTTGCCGCCCTGCGTGACCGCGAACACGCCCCATACCGTCAGGACCCCGAGACCGACGGCCGTCGCGCGCAGCAGCCGGGAGTCCGCGCCGACCTGGACGGACTGCCTGCCGCGGGCGATGCGCACGAGCCCGATCCACGTGTAGGCGAGCAGCGCAAGCAGGCCGCTGCCCGTCACGAGCACCAGCAACAGCATCGCGCGGGCCTTTGGCGCCTCCGCTCGATCGATTGCCGATCGCGCGTCCAGGCGGAATCCATAGAGCGCGTCGACCAGCGCGCCCAGGCCGGGTCCGGAGAGCTCGGCCCATGCGACGAGCATCGCCGCGACGATGGCCGTGCCGACGATCCCGCCCCACAGCGCGGCTGCCAGACGTCGGCGCGCTGCGCCGCGCGCGAGCACGGCGCCGCCCACGAGCGCGGCACCCGCGAACACGAACCCGTCCAGAAACGACTGTTTCACGAGCATCGCGCACCCTGCCAGCACGCCAGCGCCGATCGCGGCTCCGAATGCGCGTGGCGATGTCGTCGCGCCGAGTGCGAGCACCGTCATCCACACCGATGCCGCGACGAACGCCGCAGCGGGCAGCTCCGCGTTGACGGTGTGCGCCTGCCACAACGTGCTCGATGACAGCACGACGGCCGCAACCGCGGACCAGGTCATTGCCGTTCGACCCGCCACGCGATGTGCCACGCCGGCAGACGACACGACGAGCACTGCCGCGGCCACGCAGCCGAGCAGTCGAACGCCGACGTCGCCCGCGACGGCGATCGCGACGGCATACAGTGCGATGAGCAGCGGCGGTCGATCGACCCACTGGTCGCCGTAGATGCCACCGTCACCGACGTTCCAGTGTGCCGCGACGTACGCGTAGCCACCCTCGTCGATGCCGAGCGGTGCATGCAGGAACGGAAGCCGGAGCGCGATCGCCGCTAGCACGCAGGCAGCAACCAGCCGTCGATCCGTCAGCCGCGCCCCGATCGGGACTCGTTTCGCGCGTGTCTCGCCTGCCGCCACGCGGGCACGGTACCGCACCTGCGGACGGTCATGCCCGCCGAACGATCCTGCCGCCGGGATGCGTGGCCCGGTCCGGCCACGGGGGGCGGCCACCGAGGGCCGTTCGTACTGCAACTGCACCACCGCCGATGCGCAGCCGGTACCCTTCTCCAACGCATGGAAGCGCCCCGGGGAGGGGGCCGCGGGGACCGAACGGACGTCGGCACCGCACCCTCCGAACCATTCCCGGGCACCGTCAGGGAGACACGGAATGTCAGTCACCGCACCGACCCCGCGAGTCATCGATCCGGCCCTCATGGCCGCTGCCACGAAGGGCAAGGTCGACGCAGTCGTCTTCTTCCAGGCTCCGAAGAACGAGGTGACGCAGGGCGCGGCATCGAAGTTCGCGGCGATCGAGGCGATGCCGCTCGGCGCGGAGCGAAAGACCGCCGCCTACGAGGCGTTGCATGAGATCGGCACGCAGACGCTCGCCATCAATCGCGACAAGGTCCAGGGCCTCGTCGACAAGGGTCTCGCCACCGGCGTGGACGAGCTCTGGTCGCTCGGCGCGGTGCGCGTTCGCGGCGCGAGCCTCGAGACCCTGAAGCAGCTCGTCGGTCCGGGCGTGCAGGCGATCATGCAGGACACCATCGTCGCAGCCCCGACACTTCCGGGTGCCGCCGAAGGTGCCGTCGAAGGCGCCATCAACATCGAACTTCCCGCCAACTTCGACCGCGAGACCGGCGCAGCCGAGGCACGCGCCAATGACGCCGATCCCAACGCGGTCTGGATGGACTGGGGCGTCAAGCGCATGAAGGCTGCCGATGCCTGGAAGCAGGGCATCACCGGCGCGGGCATCGTGATCGGCTCGCTCGATACGGGCGTCGCGACGGAGCACCCGGTGCTCAAGGCCAACTACCGCGGCACGAACGCGGACGGTACGCAGTCGCACGACTACAACTGGAAGGACGTCGTCAAGGAGCTGCCCGAGGACGGCACGCTTCCGGACGGCACCCCCTTCGACAAGGACGTCGACGGCGCCAAGAACGGCACGTCCAGGCGCCCGATCGACCTCAACGGTCACGGCACGCACACCTCCGGCAGCGCGGTGGGCTGGAGCCCGCAGCACCTGACCGGCGTGGCGCCCGACGCCAAGCTCATCGTCGGCCGCGGCCTGGGCGAGAAGGGCGGCTCGATGTTCGACCTCGTCTCCGCGATGGAGTGGTTCATGGCGCCGACCAAGGTCGACGGCACCGACGCGCGCCCCGACATGGCGCCGGACATCGTCACCAACTCGTGGGGCGGCGCCCCGGTGGGCAACCCGTTCCTGTGGATGGCGCTGCGCAACTGGAAGCGCGCGGGCATCATTCCGGTGTTCGCCTCCGGCAACGACCGCAACGCCAAGCCCGAGCGCGTCGCCGTTCCCGGCATGTATCCGGAGACGATCACCGTCGGCGCGTCGGACCTCGACGACAAGCGCGCCTGGTTCTCGATGTTCGGCCCGAGCGACTTCTCCAACGACAGGAAGCCGGAAGTCATGGCGCCCGGTCACTGGACGTACTCGGCACTGCCTGACGGCACCGTGCGCGACACGTTCCCGGTGAAGATGCCCGACGGCACCGTGCGCGAGGCCCCGGCATCCGGCACCTCGATGGCGACCCCGCACGTCGCTGGCGCGATGGCGCTGTACCTGCAGGCCAACCCCGGCGCGACGTTCGACGACGTGATGCAGGCGCTCAAGAAGAGCGGCAACCTCGCCACGAACCCCAACGAGGAACAGGGCTACGGCATCGTCGAGGTCAACAAGCTGATCACGCCCGACACGATCGCCAAGGGCGCCGTTCGCACTGACCAGAAGCGTGTCGACGAGCTGGTCGCGCAGGTCGAGAAGTCGAAGGTCTTCAAGGATGGCGAGCGCAAGCCCGGTCCTCCGACCGCCGCTGCCGACGAATCGAGGAGCGAGGATCATCGAGCTCGCTCGAATGACCGAGCGACGATGATTCGCCAGAGCGAAGCGACGACGCAGGCCGCCGTCGGCGCACTCGAGACCGCTGCCTGACTCGAGCGACGTCCCGGCGTCTATCGCGAGCGGGGTATCGTGACGACGAATCGCGCGCCCGAGGGATCCACCGGCGCATATCCGAGATCGATGTCCTGGGCATCCGCCAGCCGCTTGACGATGGACAGGCCCAGACCGGTTCCCTTGGACCGTCGACGGCTCCCCTGTTCGGCCTGCGTGAACTGGTCGAACATGGCGGGGACGAACTCCTCCGGAATGCCCGGCCCGTGATCGACGACGCTGATCTCGACGACGTCGTGGCGCGGCTCGACGTTGACCTGGATCGGATCGCCCCCGTACTTGATCGCATTGGCTATCAGGTTGATGAGTATCTGCTCCAGATGGTCGGTGTCCGCGTGCACGCAGATTCCGGAGGGGCAGTTCACGTCGATCTGACCGTCTCCGGCACCGGACACGGCGCGCGCCACGACTGGTTGCAGGTCGACCTCCACGATCGTCGTGGACAGTGCTCCAGCCTCGAGCGCGGACATCGTCAGCAACTGATCGATGAGCCGCCCCAGTCGGCGTGACTGCTCGTCGATGATCCCGAGGAATTCGCGCCGCTGCTCGTCGGGAATCTCGTCCCACCGGTCATGCAGCGTGCTCGAGAAGCCGCCGATTGCGGTCAACGGCGTTCGAAGTTCGTGTGACGCCATCGACAGGAAATGGCTCTTCAGCTGGTCGGCCTCGCGGAGCGCGTCAACCGTGGGACGCAACAGGGCCAGGCGCCAAGCGGCGAAGTAGGGGACTGCGAGCCCCAGCACCAGCCATGGCGACAGTGGAAACGCCGAGGCCGCGATGGAGATGAGCGGAGCTTCGATGGCGAGGATCAACAGGTCCTCGTCCACGGTCTGCACGACGTATGACCGGTACGAAAACTCAGGGCCAAGCCCCAGCCGCAGCGCGATCGGAAAGATCAGATAGTCGTTGATTCGCTCGGCGGCAAGCCCGCCGAGTGCGATCGCCGCCCAGGTCCACCACCGATCTGATGGCACTACCTCACCCGCGAGGACGACCCCGCCCAGGGCAGCGAGACGCATCGGAAGGATCGACGACAGACGGGCCATCGTTCGCACGAAGGATCGCGGGTGGATGAGGGGATCGGTCACTGCAAGCGCCACCAGCATGGCGGCGGACATGGGTACCGGAAAGAAGACGAAGGGGACGATGTAGAACAGGTCGTTCAGAATGGTCTGCCGCTCGGGCACCACGGTGATCTCCGCCAGGCCCGTGGCGATGGCGACGATCGTGAAGGGAACGAGCAACCCGAAGCTCCATGTTGCCGGCTGGAGCGCCAGCAGCACGACGATGGCCACGCTCATGCCTCCGACAAGCAGGAACCAGGCAACACCCGCTGGTCGATACGGCGGGTCCGTCGGGGCATGCCATGGATGGAGTCGTGCGGTCGCGGCTTCCACGCGCCATCCAGCCGCGAACGCTCGTCCCCAGGTCCGAAGATGCTCGCGGGGACCCGTCACCGACGTCGGCCTTCCGGGTCGGGAATGTCGGCCAGTGCGGCGAACGCAACTCCCGCACGTCCGGCCGTGTCTCGCAGCACGCGAATGTCGCCGGCGCCGCGAACCCACGCGGTGATGTCGAGCACCGTCGATTCGCGGTCAGCGGGCAGGATCCCTCGATCGATCGCGCAGCTGACCTGTTCGACGAGCGCTGGATCGAGCGCCGAGAGCTCCGATGCGGTCGGGGCGCCAGCAGCGTTCGCGCTCGTCGCGGCGATCGGCGGCAGGTCCACGGCGCCGGCCGGTACGCGCACGCCGATCGGGCCGGCGCTGCCACCGGTCAGCCACGTCCACTGCGCACCGGGGTTGTCGACGA
>JBBQUY010000056.1:0-22882 GCA_038212015.1 Gaiellales bacterium
TCACCGGGATCGTCGGCAACGTGGTGTTTCCCACGGCGCTCGACGACCGCGGCGACGGGCGCATCGACGTGTATTACGGCATGGCCGACTCCCGCATCGGAGTCGCCCGCCTCGACGTGGGCGTGTCCAAGGCGTGACCGACGGCGCCATCGCGCCCTGAACCTGCAACCCGAACCGCCGACCCTTCGACAAACAGAGGACGGCGGTGTGTTCCCACGCACGCGCGCGGCCGTCGGCATGGGACGACACGGGACGAGGCACGGGATAGATGCAGCAATGCGCCGCGACACGCCGCAGTGCTCGCCTGATGGCGCGATCCTGCGTCATCGTGCTCGCCGCGCTGCTCGCTGCCGGATGTGGCGTTGCCGCGGACGGCCCGATCCCGCGCCCGGGCGCCGTCTCCAACTCCGTCGCCACGGCGATGCCGACGATCGACGGGCCGATCGACCGCAGCAGCGTCACGGGCGAGGTCGTGCTGTTCACCGGCTCCAGCCCGGTCGAAGCCAAGATCATGCGCCGCATCGTCGCGCGCTTCGAGGCCGACCACCCCGGCATCGACGTGCGCTTCACCGCGATCAACCGTGACTATCCGACCGTCGTGCTCACGCGCTTCGCCGCTGGCGAGGCACCTGACGTGTTCACCGTCGACGGCAAGTTCCTGAGCGACTGGTCCAGCAAGGGGCTGCTCATGCCGCTCGATGGATTCCTCAAGGCCGAACAGGTCGACGTGTCGCGCTACCGTCCACAGCTGCTCGAATCGGTCCGCGGTCGCGATGGCAGTACCTTCGCGCTGCCGCTCAACTACTCGACCGTCGCGCTCGTCACCAACGATCGGATGCTTGCCGAGGCGGGCGTCACCACGCCGCCCACCAATTGGGCCGAGCTCGAGACGGCCGCAGCGCGCGTGACGGCCCACGTCACGTCGAAGGGCAGTGGCCACGCAGGTCTGTGTCTGGTGCCGAACTGGGAGCGGATGCTGTTGTTCGCGCTCCAGCAGGGCGGCGGCATCACCGACGCGGCGGGCACGCGGATGCTCGTCGGCGAGCCCACGACGCGCAAGGCGTTGGACTGGGTGCGCGCGATGCTCAAGGACGGTGCGGCGATCACGCCCGACCAGGCCGGGTCATCCTGGTGCGGCGATGCGTTCGGGCGCGGGAACGTCGCCATGGCACTGGAGGGTGCGTGGATGCTGCCGCCGATGCGCAACCAGTTCCCGAACGTCGAGTTCTCGGTGCATGCGCTGCCGGTGGGGGAGAAGGCGGCGACGCTCGCCTACAGCGGCAACATGTCGATCTCGCGCACGAGCCGCAACCCCGAAGCAGCGTGGCTGCTGCTCGACTACCTGGCCTCGCCGGTGGCGCAGGCGGAGCTCGCCACGATCGGCGTTGGTGTGCCGGCAATGACGGGTGTGCCGTTTCCCGACGACCTGCAGGTGTTCGCCGACGGCATCGAGCACGCAACGGTGTGGTCGCTGCCGCCCGGCTTCTTCAACACCGTGCTCGTCACCGCCGACAACGAGATGAGCGCGGTGCTCGAAGGCAAGCAGACCGTCGACGGCATGCTCGGCGAGGTCCAGAAGATCGGCGACACGATGCTGACGGCGGCGGTCGAATGAACGCCGCCGCCACCGCACAGACGCGCACCGCATTCCTGTTCCTGGCGATCCCGCTGACGCTGTTCGGCGCGTTCTACGTCGTACCGCTCGTCTACTCCGTCTACATCAGCGTCTTCAACTACGGCGTGTTCGGCCGCGACGGCTTCGTCGGCCTGGGCAACTACACGTGGCTCGTCAAGGATCCCTTTCTGGCGAAGGCCGTGCGCAACACCGCGTTCTACACCGCGATCGTCGTGCCGGGCACGATGGCGGTCGGCCTCGGCCTCGCGCTGCTCGCCAATCGGCAGCTGCGCTTCCAGCGCTTCTACCGGTCGGCGTTCTACTTCCCGTCGATCACGTCGAGCGCCGCGCTCACGATGATATTCATGCTGCTCATGGCGCCCGGCAGCGCCGGCATCGTCAACCAGATGCTCGGCTCGGTCGGGCTGCCGCAGCCCAACTGGCTCGGCGATTCCGACACCGCGCTGCCGAGCATCATGGTGCTCAACGTCTGGACCGGCGCTGGCGGCATGATGCTCTTCTACCTCGCCGCGCTGCAGGGCATCCCCGGCGACCTGTACGAAGCCGCCAAGGTCGAAGGCGCCAGTGCCTGGCAGCAGTTTCGGGCGATCACGTTCCCGATGCTCAAGCGCACGCACGTGTTCGTCGCGGTGATGGGCACCATCGGCGCGTTGAAGGTGTTCGACCAGGCATTCATCGTGTCGGCCGGCACCGGCGGTCCCAACTACTCGACGCTCACGCTCACGCTGTACATCTACCGCCTCGCATTCGCCAACCTCGCGTTCGGGTACGCCGCGGCCGTCGGCGTCGCGCTGTTCGCGATCATCGGCGCGCTGCTGCTGTCGCAGCGCAAGCTGCTCGTCGAGCAGGGAGGCCGCTGATGACCGGCGCATCGGTCTCCGCACCCTTCGGCATTCCCGGCCTGTCCGGCCGCGCGCGACGCGCGCCGGCGACGAGCGTCGCGACCGACCCGGCCACCATCCGCGAGCTCGACCGTCTCGAAGCGATCCGCCGCAAGCGCATCGAGCAGCTCAAGACACGGCTGCTGTACGCGGCGCTCTCGGCGTGTGCGGCGATGTTCATGTTCCCGTTCCTGTGGAGCCTGCTCACGAGCTTCAAGACCGCGCACGACGCTGCCGGCGGCGCCGGGTTCTGGCCAGCGCAGTGGTCGATCGAGGGATACCGGGTCGCGCTCACGTCACTGCCGTTCGGCAGCTACTTCCTGCACAGCACGCTGTTGGCGCTCGCGATCACGGCCAGCAACCTCGTGTTCTGCTCGATGGGCGGCTACGCCTTCGCGCGCCTGCACTTTCCCGGCCGCGATGCGCTGTTCATGCTCGTGCTCGGCGCGATGCTGCTGCCTGACCAGCTGCGCATGGTGCCCGTGTTCCGGATGCTCCGCGACATGGGGCTCGTCGATCGCTACGAGAGCGTGTGGCTCGTCGGTGCGGTTGCACCGTTCGGGCTGTTCTTCATGCGCCAGGCGTTCCTGGCGCAGCCCAAGGAGCTGGAGGAGGCCGCCTACATCGACGGTGCCGGGCACGCCACGATCTTCTTCAAGGTGATGCTGCCGCTGACGCTGCCGTCGCTCGTGACGCTCGCGATCCTCACGTTCCAGGGAGCGTGGAACGAGTTCTTCTGGCCGCTGCTGCTGCTGCAGAGCCCGGAGAAGTTCACGCTCTCACAGGGACTGGCGCTGTTCACGTCGCAGTTCGAGACGCAGTGGCCGGCGCTCATGGCCGGCACGGTGCTCGCGACGATCCCGATCCTGATCATCTTCGTGTCGCTGCAGAAGTACTTCGTCTCCGGGCTCGGCGACGGCGCGGTGAAGTAGGGCGCGCCGCATCCCGCGATCACGGCGCGGTGCGCCTCTACCAGGTGAGGCGCTCGACCCCGTCGGTCGCTGCGGCGGTGGCGGAACTACCGGATTTCAGCGCAGCTGCCTCGTCGAACAGCCGTGCCAGCGACGCGACGCGACCGACCTCGGCGTAGTCGGGATGCCATCCGTACGTGTCGGTTCGCGTTCCGTTCATGCGTGCGAGGTTGCGGTCGATGAGTTCCAGCGTCTGCGCGCGCAGCGGCTCGAGCTGCTCGTCGAGCACCCTCGTCACCACGCGAGCGCGCGTGGTCTCCAGCGCATTGACCAGCGTTGCTGCGCGCATGTCCGTCGACCCGGCTCGCATGAGGTGCCGCGCGAACTGCTCGCCGACCATCGCTTCGGAGATGCCCGCGGCGGCGAGTTCGTCGGGCACGTGCTGCAGCGCGGACAGGCGCACCACGTCGACCGTCTCACCAGCATCGATCGACGCGCGGGCGGCCCGAGATGCTTCACCCGGCGAGCGCAGCACCTCGTAGAACGTGCGTGCCTCGTCGATCATCATCGAGCGTCCGGGCAATTCCGCGTGTCGAAACGTCATCGCGCCAGCATCGGCGATCGACGTTCGCGTCGTCTGGGGCGGCAGCGGTACGCCGAGGTCGCTCGACATGCGCGCGATCGTCGTGATGCGACGCAGTGCCGTGGCATCGATCTCGGCGGCGGCCGGGGCAAGCAACGCTGCAAGCTCGCCGAGTGCTGCCTCGCGCGTCGGCAGCGCGCCGACCGAGCGCAGCGTGGCGAGCTCCCGCTCGATGCGCAGTGCCTCGAGGTTGGCCGTCAGCACCATGAGCGGGCCCTTCGCGCCGCGCTCGCTCCCGTACATCGCCGGGTGGTACAGCGGATACGGCAGGCGGGAGTCGACGATCGCGGGTCGCAGCCCCTCAGGCATGCCCGTGATGAGCGCCACCCGATGCAGCTCGTCGGCGCCGAGCGTGGTCGGGTCACGGTCGAGGAATCGGTCGAGCTCTGCCGTCAGCGACTCCCGCGTAGCGCCCGGCGCAGTGGCGAGCTGGCGGCGCTCGAGACCGGCGCGCAGATCCGGGAGCATCTGCTCGCGAGTCGTCCACATGTTCCCGCGTGGAACGGCGCCGGCGCGTTCCCACTCGCGCAGATCGAACCGGCTCCCGACGAGCGACGGGCGAACCTCGGCGGGCAGGCCCAGCAGCGCCGCGATCTGGCGGGAATCGTCACCATGTGGTCCGCCGTCGAGCCGGGTCGTGATTGCGTCGAGCAGATCGTCGGTGTGCTTCCTCGCGGCGGCGTCGTCGAGGTGGTGCAGCCGGTCGAGCAGCTGCACGCGTTCGCGGTGGATCGCGAGCCGGCCGGTGGCGAACCTCACGTCCGTGTCCGCGCGCGCGGTCGCGAAGGAGCGACGCTGGATCACGGTTCGCAGGTCGTTCACGAGCTGCTCGACGCCATCGGCCGCCTGGGCGCCGCGGCCGCCACCCCGGCGCAGCTCCTGCACCGCCAGCTCCGCCTGCGTCAGCGCGCGCTGCATCTGGGCCTCGCCGGCGCCCTGGTCGAACAGGCGGGTCACGCGTGGGCGCAGCGCGCTGCGCGACAGCCGTGTGGCGTCGTCCAGCAGCACCGAAGCACTGCGCAGCGATGCCGACGCGTCGACCATGTGTCGGTTCCCCCCCGGAGCAGGCGCGGGCCGATCACCCAAGCACGCGCATTCTCCCTGAATTCGGTTCGGTCGCCACCCGTGTTCCATCCTGGAGGGCCCCTTTCGTCGATATGTCGACGGTTGAACGGCGGTTATCCGGTCGCTTCCCAAACGGCCTCTGGCCACGCTACCTGGCTGCCGATACCAAGCGGGTGCGCCCGCTGCTCCGTATGCCGCTTCTGCTCGCGTCGCTGCTCGCGATCGCGTGTGCGGCAGCGACCGCGCCCGCGGGCGGCGCGACCTCCACGATCACCGTGACGCTCGACGTCGCGAGCGCGTCGAACATCGACGTCAGCGCGTGCGGGACCGGAGCCGCCACGTCGTTCGGCACCGTGCAGCCCGGTACGTCCGCCGTCACCTCCTCGCCATGCGCCGTCACGTTCGGCTCGTCCAACGACACCGCAATGCTGCAGATCCGCCAGACCGACACGTACGGGCAGGCGATGTTCCGGCCAACGCTCGGCGGACTGGACGGGACGTTCAACACGACCGGCTACCGCATCACTGCTCCCACCACCGCCAACGACAACTCCTACAACCTCGTCACGCAGACCGACGGCAAGGTCGTGAACGTGGGCTGGACCAACTTCGGCGGCGGCTGCGACCTGCTCTTCGGTCGGTACACCACGGCCGGCGGCCTCGACGGCGCCTTTGGCGCGAGCGGCATCGCCACCGTCGACCTCGGCGACTGCGACATCGGGCTCGACGTCATCCAGGAAGCGAGCGGCAAGCTGCTGTTCTCCGGCCTCATGGGAAACGACTTCGTGGTCGGGCGCTTGACGACGACGGGCGGCCTCGACGGTTCGTTCGGTGCCAGCGGCGGATACACGCGTACGTCGATCGACGCAGGTAATGATCGTGCGAACTCCATCGCGCTGCAGCCCGACGGAAAGATCCTCGTGATCGGCGCCAGTCGAAACGACGGGACCAACGACAATCTGACCGTGGCGCGCTACACGGCGGGCGGAATCCTCGACACGACGTTCGGCACCGGCGGCTTCTACACGTACGACAATGGCGGCTGGGAGTACGGCTACGACCTGTTCGTGCAGCCAAGCGGCCGAATCGTCCTGGTCGGGTCTCGCGGGAGCGAGGCGCTGCTCATCGGCCTCACGTCCACAGGGCAGCTCGACACGGGTTTCGGCACGGGGGGCATGGTCGTCGCCCAGCCCAACGGCTGGTGGACGAGCTGGAGAAAACTCACGCAGCTGCGCTCCGGGGGATTCGTCGTCGCAGGGATCACGAACAACGGTGTCGACAATGACACGGTGCTCGCGCGGTACGACGCGAACGGGGTGCTCGACACCACGTTCGGCAGCAGCGGCTACCTCATCCGGAGCCAGGCCGGCGGCGACGGTCCCGGTGGCGTCGTCGAGGAGCCCGATGGTCGCCTGACCGTGCTGATCAGCTTGGGCACCGACATCCTCGCCACGCGCTACTCGGCCTCGGGCCAGCTCGACACGACGTTCGGCTCGAGCGGCCTGTCGACGATCGACACCGGCGGCGTCGACGAGATGTACTCGGCGGGAGCTGGCGCGGACGGCACGATCTACATCACCGGGCGCACCGGCGCGGCCGGCAACTGGAACTGGGAGATGATCCGACTCGGTGCGCTCACCGTGCCCGACTACGGCGGGGGCACGACCTGGGCGTCCGCGGGCGGGATGTTCGGTGCGTGCCTCGCCAACGTGTCAGGGACGGGTGCGAACGCGACGTGGGGCCCTGCAGGCGTCGGCAACTGCACCGCCACCGACACCGGGTCGTACTGGCACGGCGTGGGGACCGCGAGCGACAAGGTCGCCGCGTCCACGACCTCCGGAACCACCGCGGTGACCGCGAACCTGCACTTCGGCGTTCGCACTGCCACGTCCCAGTCTCCGGGCATCTACGTCGCTCCGATCACGCTCGTGGTCTCCGCACCCAACGCATAGCTCGCTCCGCCGTCTACACTTCTCCGACGATGGCGTGGGCGGCAGAACAGGGCATGTACGACGGCGCGACCGAGCCGCTCTGGTACGGCGAGCGCAAGGTGTGGTCGGTCACGGGCTTCGTGCTCGGCGTGCGCAGCCGCATCGTCGACATCCCGAGCCTCTGGGTCGAGGGCGAGATCTCCGAGCTCAAGGTGCCGCGCCCGGGCCAGAAGCTGGCGACGGTGTTCTTCACGCTCAAGGACCCCAACAACGGGTTCATGGTCAGCTGCACGATCCCCAAGACGCGCTTCGACGCGCACAAGCTCGACCTGCGCGACGGCGACCTGGTCCAGTGCTTCGGCCGCCCCGACATCTACGCCGCGCGCGGCACCTTCCAGCTGCGCGTGCAGGGCATGGAACACGCCGGCCGCGGGCTCATCCTGCAGCAGCTCGAGGCGCTCAAGGCGAAACTCGAAGCCGAGGGCCTCTTCGACGAATCCCGCAAGCGACCGCTGCCGTACCTGCCGCGCCGCGTCGGCGTGATCACCGGTGCCGGCGCCGCCGCCCAGGGCGATTTCCTGCGCAACGTCTACGAACGCTTCCCGCCGGTGAAGCTCGTGATGATCGAGACGCTCGTGCAGGGCGACCGCGCCGCGCCGATGCTCGTCGCCGCGCTGCGGCGCATGGAGCAGGTGGAGGACGTCGACGTGATCGTCGTCACCCGCGGTGGCGGCGCGTTCGAGGACTTCCTGCCCTTCAGCGACGAGCGCCTGTGCCGTGCGATCGCCGCCTGCTCCACACCCGTCGTGAGCGCGATCGGGCACGAGAAGGATTCCCCGATCTCCGACTGGGTGGCCGACCTTCGCGTGTCGACTCCGACGGCTGCCGCGCGCACCGTGGTGCCCGACTACGCCGAAGTCACCGGGCGCCTCGAGCGTGCCCAGGTCGCGATGCGCCGACGTGGCACCGACCACGTGCGCGTACGACGCGAGCGCGTGACGATGCTCCGCTCGCGGCTGACGGATCGCTCGCCCGCGCGCTTCGTGGAGGAGCGCCGAAAGTGGATCCACGCGCTGCGCGACCGCTCGCGCCAGACGCTCGACTCACGCCTGGCGCACGGGCGCACGACGCTCGCACGCGACCGCCGCGACCTCGAACGCGGCTTCAGCACGCGCCTCGCCCGATGGCAGGCGCACCTGGCCGGCACGACCGGTCGGCTGCGCGCGCTCGCACCCACGCGCGTGCTCGAGCGCGGCTACTCGATCGTGCGCGGCCCAGGCGGCTCGATCGTGCGCGACGCCACCTCGGTGGCGACAGGTGATTCCGTACAGGTGATGGTCGCGCGCGGTACGCTGCGCGCAACGGTGGACGAGGTGACGATCGATGAGTGACATCCAGCAGCAGGATCCGACGACGGCTGCGGTGGCGGACCGCCCCGCGGTCGAGACGCTGACGTTCGAGCAGGCGCAGGCCGAGCTCGAACAGGTCGTCGAGGCGCTCGAGGACCGGCACACGGGGCTCGACGATGCCCTCGCGCTGTGGGAGCGCGGCGAGACCCTGCACGCGTGGTGTCAGTCGCGCCTGGACTACGCCGCCGACCGCCTCCAGAAGATCGCCGTCACCGCCGAAGAAACCGCCGCCGTCACCGCCGAATCGGGCGACGCGTTCGCGCCGTCAGGCGCCGTGCCTGCCGAAGCCGCCGCCGACCCCGCGCCGGCCTCCACACCCGCAGACGCCGGCTCGGCCGCGCCCGGAGCCGACGAGACCATCTTCTGATCGGCGTACGCTCCGTGTCAGGGCCGACGCGGCATGACGCGGACGAGGTGTGGTCATCTACTGTCCCACAGGGATCGCAGATTGCAGCACCTCGATCGGAAGACTGAGATTCGGGTCGATCAGCCGCCGAGTTCGTGGTCTTCGATGCCGAGGTCGTCGTCGGGATCGCCGCCGCCCGGGATCTCGTCCCACACGTCCTCGCCGCGATTGCGCCACCAGCGCACGATGAGCGCGACGAGCACCGCCGCGATGATCGCGAGCACCCACCAGGGCGGCAGCGCGATGAACCAGCCACTGGCCGTCGCCACGTTGCGCGGAACGTCCTCGTCCCTGGTCGCAGGCCCGTTCTCCACGCGCACGTCGTAGCGGTAGAAGCCGAACCACGGCACGCCCTTCCACGTGCCGGCCACCGGTTCGCGACCCCCGGGCAGGATCGTCTCGCGCTGGATCGGCAGCTCAGCCACCACGTTGCCGAAGAGCGACCGTACCCGCACGCGCCCCGACGCGTTCGCATGCAGCGTGCCCTCGTTGTCGAGGTTGGCCGTGAGCTTCCACGCGTCGCGATCCCAGCGCAGCTTCGGCGCATCGACGTCGCGCAGGCGCAGGTCGGGTTTTCCCTCGCCGCCGACACGCAGCAGGAACACGGTCGCGACCTGCGACTCGATGCCGACCACGTTGTCGCCCGCGCTCGCGCGCGTGCGCGAGACGACGTTCACGGATCCGTATGCGGATCCGATCGGTGGCTCCTTGGGAACGGTCACCGTCACGGGCACTCGGGCGACGCCGCGCGGCTCGAGCGTCACCTCGGGCACGAGCGGCTCGAGCCACGGCCCGGCAGTGGCATCCCAGCGATCATCGGTCGAACCCACGAACTCGAAGCCGGCATTGCGCGCACGAGAGCCGATGATGCCGTACGGCTCGAGCTGGAACGTCGTGCGCTCGGTGCGCCGGCTGCGGATGACGAGCTCGCACCGGAACGTGTCGCCCGGTTCGAGTGTCCGCCGCACGTCGATGCGGGGCGAGACGATCACCGTGCCGTCGAGTTCGACGTTGTCGGCATCGGTGGTGCGCTCGATCGCGCGATACGCTGCGAGCGACTCGCTGCAGTTCGGCGCGAGCGGCGGTCGGCCGAAGCCGATGGGCTCGGTCGCCGCATGGGCGAACGGCGCCACCCCCAGGGCCCCCGCCACCACCAGCAATGTCCACGCGCGTCGCACGGCGCGACGGTTCCCATGAAACGGACGACCGAACCGCATCGAAGGATCGGTAGGGACGTATGTAACTATGGGAGGGACGCCCATGAATACCCAGCTCTTCGGTCCGTCGAATGCCGGCGGCAGCTTTGCCGACAAGGTCGCGCAGGCACGAGATTTCCTCAATGGCGCACGTGGACAGGCTCCGGCCGCCGCTGTCGACCTGGATCCGATCACGCACGGCCTCGCCGCCGAAGCGCCCGTGGAGGCCGCTGCTGCCGCCGCCGCGGACGTCGCGCCGAGTGCCGCTGCGTCGACAGGCATGGACGCAGCCGCACCCGTCATCACCGCGGCAGGCCACGATGCCGACGGCCTCGCCGCCGCCGCACGCGCCGCTGCCCAGCAGTCGATCGCCGATCCGGCGTACGTCGCAGCCGCGCAGCAGAACGTCGAGTTCATCGTGCAGCCGCGCGTGCTGGTGCAGGGCCAGAGTGGTCCGGTCGTCGTGCCGGTCGACATCGCCGTGCCCGCAGCGACCACCAACGTGACCGTCGCCCCCGCCCAGGCGGTCGTGCTTGATCCTGCCACCGGCCAGATCGTCGCCGCGCCCCAGGCCGCAGCGCCCGTCGCCGCACCGGCCGCAGCTGCGCAGGCAGCAGACGTCGCGACGCCGCCGACGCGCGGCCTCCGCAGCTGGGGCATCGAAGACCTCGCCAACCTCGGCCGCGGCCGAAACACCGCAGCCGTCGTCGCACCCGCCGCAGAAGCAGCCGTCTCCGCAGCCGCCGATGCCGCACCTGCCGCGAGCGGTGGCGGGTGGCGAGCCCAGATCAACGACGCGATCGTCGCTGCGCGCGGTCCCGCGTCGCCGGCCGCCGGCGTCGCGGACGTCATCGCCGACGCACCGAAGGTCGGCCTGCTCGAGCGCATCCGCGCCAACACCGCCGGCATCGGCGAGGTGCTCACGCGCACCGCGCCCGATCTCGCACCGGTCGCCGACGATGCCGCCAAGGCCGTTCGACCCGGCGTCGGCGCAGCACTGCGCGCGGCCGTCGAAGCCGCCAAGATCGCGCGGTAGCCGATCATGGAAGCCCGCACTCGCGATCTCCTGTTCGGCAACCGCGGCGCCGACGGCATGCGTGGCGTGTTCGCGCCTGCATCCGAGCCCGTCAAGTTCCGCGACCTGCTCGGCACGATCCGCTCTGACAAGGCGGCCGGCTGGATGGAGAGTCGCGGCATCATCGGTGCCGAGCACCGCGCAGGGAGCGCGGCCGCCAGCGGCGCCGACGAGCTCGTCGACCTCGCCGGCACGACCACGCGCGGCTTGGTCGGCGCGACGAGCGGCGCGACCGCCGGCACGCAGCAGTACGCGAACCCGATCTACAACGGCCTGTACGCCCAGTCGCTCATGAACGAGCACGGCTTCGTCGCACCGACCGCAGCCCCCGAGGGCATGGTCGTGGGCGGAGGAATGGCTGACGACGTTCGACTGGTCGCCGCAGCCGCCGATCCCGTCGCCGATGCGCCGATCGCTGCAGCAGCCGACGATGTCGCCACCCACGTGGCCGCCATGGAGCAGCGACTCGTCGCCGCGCTGCAGCGCCTGGGCGAGCTGCCGCAGGATTCGAAGATCCCCGTGCTCTCTCGAGCCGTGGACGCGACCGCCGCCCACGGCGGCGACAGCTACGACGTGCTCGCCCGCACGCTGCTCGAGCGACCGCTCGACGATGCTGTCGTCGCCTTCGAGCGCTCGCTCGACGATGTCGGCAAGGTCGTCGCACCGATCATCGACGATGCCGCCAAGGTCGCCGCGCCCGTGGTCGACGATGCCGCAAAGGCCGTGGCCCCCGTCGCTGCCGACCTCGTCGCGGACGTCGTCTCCAAGGCAGTTCCGCAGGTCGTCGAGTCAGCCGTGCCCAAGGTCATCGCTGCCGCCCAGCCGCGACTGCTCGCAGTCGGTGGCGACGATGCGCTGCGCGGCGTGATGTCGTTCTCGGCAGGCATCGACGACACGCTGCGCCTGCTCGCGAAGTTCTGACGCCGCTCCTGCTCGCTAGAGCGCGGAGGCGACGATGCGCACGGTTCCGGCATAGCTGCCGGCCGCGGGCTGCGCGCTCGCGACGGACGCCGCCGCGAACGTCGCCGTGAAGGGATCCGCCGTCTGCGCGCTCGTGCGCTCGGCGATGACGATGTCGGTCGTCGGAATGCCGCTGAACAGCTCGCCCTGCTGGCCGCCCGTCACCCACGGCGATCCCGTGTAGGAGACGGCGCCCTCGTTGTCGGCGGCCGGATCGCCCATCGCCACGCCGAAGTGCGTCGCGTCATCCACGCTGCTGGCCGGCAGCAGCGGGGAGGTCGGCATGTCGGGAATCGTCGAGCTGGCACTGCGCAGCAGCGGCGCGGCACCGACGTTGGACATGTGCACGCGGTAGCCGGTCACGTTGGTGGTGGTGACGGTCCAGCGCAGCGAACCGGCCTGCACGTCCGAGCCCGACAGCGATCCCAGGCGCAGGATCTTGCTGGCCCCGCCGGTGAACGTCACGTCCGTGCAGTCGTCGGTGTCGAGCGGTGCGACGGCGTCGGTGCACACCGGCGGGTCGGCGGACTTGGCGACCGGATCCGTGAGCGCGAGCGTTCCGACGACGGTGGCGCTCGGCAATTCCGTGGCCGAGGTGGCGCCGAAGCCGGTCGCGGAGGTGATCAGCGCGACGATCGCGAGCACGCCGACAAACGCCGCAACGAGGCGGGAGGGCCGGTCCGGGCGTACGAGGGCGCGCGACATCTCCAGATCTATCGGCACGGACCGGCCGCGACTGTAGGCCCGACCGTCCTCGACATTCGATTCGGGAAGCCTGTATGATCCCTCGTCGCTGCCCGGACCGGGATGCACGTACGTGCGCCCCGAGCCCATCCGGACTTCAGAATCACGAAGCGAAGGCACCGATGAATACCTACAGCCCCAAGCCCCGCGAGGTCCAGCAGGACTGGTACGAGGTCGATGCGACCGGCAAGACGCTCGGGCGTCTCGCGACCGTGATCGCCGACCACCTCACCGGCAAGGTCAAGCCGCAGTACGCGCGCCACGTCGACGTGGGCGACTACGTCGTCGTCACCAACTGCGACAAGATCCGCGTGACCGGCAACAAGCTGCAGCAGAAGATCTACTACCGCCACTCCGGTCACACCGGTGGCCTCAAGCAGCGGACGCTGGAAGAGCAGCTCGCTCGCCACCCGGAGGAAGTCATCCGCAAGGCGGTCAAGGGCATGCTCCCGCGCAACCGCATGGGTGCCGCACAGCTCAAGAAGCTGAAGATCTACCAGGGTGCCGAGCACCCGCACGCCAACTTCAACCCCAAGCCGCTGCCCGGCTTCGACAAGTAGGACGCCCCCAGATGGCTGACGAGAAGAACGTGAACGAGGACGAGGCCGCCGCCGAGGCGCCCGCCGCCCCCGAGGCCGAAGCCGCCGCACCGGAGGCTCCCGAAGCCGCCGCTGCCGAGGCACCCGCCGCGGAGGAGGCAGCTGCCGACGCCGCCGAGGCGAGCAGCTCCACGAGCGAAGGCACGAGCGAGGGCACGTCGTCCTCGTCGTCCGTCGACGAGGCGCAGGCCGAGATCGACCTCGAGGCGCTCAAGGCGCGCGTCGCCAAGCCCGCGAAGGACGCTCGCTACCAGGCGACCGGCAAGCGCAAGCGCTCCGTCGCTCGCGTGATCCTCACCCCGGGTGACGGCACGTTCCTCATCAACGCCGATTCCAAGGGCAACGGCCGCACGCTCGAGCAGTACTTCGACCGCGACAGCGACCGCTCGCTCGTGCTCGAGCCGCTCGTCGCCGCTGGCGCTGCTGGCGCCTACAACGTGCGCGTTCGCGTGCACGGCGGCGGCAACACCGGCCAGACCGGTGCGGTGCGCCACGGCATCTCCAAGGCGCTCGCCGAGATCGATCCCGCGCTGCGCACGTCGCTCAAGGGCAAGGGATTCCTCAAGGTCGACACGCGCCAGGTCGAGCGCAAGAAGGCCGGCTTCAAGAAGGCCCGCAAGAAGCCGCAGTTCAGCAAGCGCTGATTACGCGGCTTCAGCCAGCGATTCCTTGAGCGCCTCGGCTTCGGCCGGGGCGTTCGTGTCTTCAGGGGGTCAGAGTCCTGCCGGGAAGACTTCGATGTCGTAGCGGTGCATGTCGCGGTCTGAGCTCATGAGCATGAGGTCGTGGTTCATGCACTGGGCGACGAGCATGCGATCGAAGGGATCCTTGTGGTGGAGCGGCAGGGCACCGGCGACGATGCCGTCGAGGGTCGTGATCGGGAGCTGGGTCAGGCCGCCGTCGTGGAGGTCCCGAGTGAATTCCGGGCGGAGGAGTGGATCACCGTACTTCTGGTTCTTGATCTGCATTTCCCAAGGCGTGATCGCGCTGACGAACAGCGGGACATCGCCCGATTCGAGGAGTTCGCGCGCACCGGGTCCGAGGCGACCGTGGCCGTCGACCCACCACCAGAGCAGCACGTTCGTGTCGAGGAGGATTGCATCAGGCATCGGAGCCCTCCCGCGGCGAGAGCGGGTCCCCATAGATGATGTCGATGAGCTCGGGATCGGTGGGTTCGTCAGCATGCTTCAGAGCCGCGACGAGCGCCGGGTCGTCCTTCCACATGCCGGCGTGCAGTCGTCGCTTGGGGCGGTACGTCTGTAGTCGCGCCACCGGCTCCCCGTTGCGGCACACGACGATGTCTTCACCTGATTCCACCCGCTCGAGCAGCTTGGACAGGTTCGTCTTGGCGTAGTGCACGTTGACGCGTACCTCGTCCGAGTCAGGGAGGGGGTCCGGATTCGTCGATGCCGTCGATGCTTCCATACGCTTAGTCTACCTTGGCTAAGCACGGGTGCGAGGTAGGATCGTCGTGGAATCCCGCACGAACCTGAAGGACCTTCCACGCATGGCACGACAGCTTTTCGGCACCGACGGCATCCGCGGCGTCGCCAACCGCGAACTCACCTGCGAGCTTGCGCTCGCGATGGGTCGTGCGGCAACGCTGTGGGTCGGTCCGCAGTCGCGCAACGTCAAGCATCCGCGCGTGATCATCGGTCGTGACAGTCGTCGCTCCGGATCGATGCTCGAATCTGCATTTGCGGCAGGCGTGTCGAGCGTCGGGGGCGAGCCCGTGTTCCTCGGCATCGTGCCGACGCCGGCCGTTGCGCTCACCGTCGAGCTGGAGCGCGCCGATCTGGGCGTCGTCATCAGCGCGTCGCACAACCCGTTCCACGACAACGGCATCAAGCTGTTCGGCCCCAATTCCCGCAAGCTCACCGACGAGCAGGAAGAGGAGATCGAAGCGCTGCTGCGCGTGGACGTTCAGACCCTCGTGGACGGGGACAACGTGGGCTGGTTCAGCCGTCGCGACGATGCGCGCGCGCTGTATGCGGCAGAGATCGTCGATCGCCTCGCCGACGTGCTCGACCCGCGGATCAAGGACCTGCGAATCATGATCGACTGCGCCAACGGCGCCGCCTGGCCGGCGGCCGGTGTGGCGTTCCAGCGCGTCGGGATCACGGCCGACTACATCGGCACCGCCGCCGACGGCACCAACATCAACCGAGGATGCGGGTCGACCGACCTGTCGCTGCTGTCGACGGCCGTCGTGAGCGGCGGCTACGACGTGGGCATCGCCTACGACGGCGACGCGGACCGCATGGTTGCCGTCGATGAGCAAGGCAACGAGGTCGATGGCGACCGCGTGATGGGCCTGCTCGCGCTGGACCTGCAGTCTCGCGGCGCGCTCGACGGCGACCAGATCGTCGCCACCACGATGAGCAACCTCGGTCTGCATCGATCGCTCGCGGCAGCCGGGATCACCGTGCACACCTGCGACGTCGGTGACCGCTACGTCGTTGCCAGGATGCGCGAGACCGGCGCCGTGCTCGGAGGCGAGCAGTCGGGACACGTCGTCTACTTCGGCGTCAGCACCACGGGCGACGGCATCGCCTCGTCGCTGCTGTTCCTGTCCGCGCTGGCCCGCCTGGGCGAGCCGGTCTCGAAGGCCGCCGCGCGCATCGAGCGGCTGCCGCAGCTGCTGCGCAACGTCGCGGTGCAGGACAAGGACGCGTTCGCGACCAACGACGCGATCGCCGCAGCGGTCGCGGACGTTGAGCGCGAGCTCGGTGACACCGGGCGCGTGCTGCTGCGCAAATCGGGCACCGAGCCGCTCGTGCGCGTGATGGTGGAGGCGCCGACCGTCGAGGACTGCGAGCGCCACGTGAGCGCGTTGTGCGCCGTCGTCGAGCGTGAGCTGCGCCCGGTCGAGGGAACGCTCGCGTCGCACTGACGCTGCCGCTCGCTGCTTGGCATTCGTGCAGCGTGCGATGAACGGGCTCAAGCCGGGCGCGGTCATGCGCCGATGGACGTTGCATGAACCAGCCTGCCCCCGACTGGCCCGCCGCACCTGCCGCTGAGGCTGCCCCGCCCATCGCGCCGCCTGCGCCGATGGCCGCCCCCACGCTCGTGGCCGCGCCGGATGCTCCCGCGTACGCCCCAGCCGCGCCAGCCGCGCTCCAGTTCGCGCCGCCCGCGTCGCCCGAAGCCGCGCTCGACGTGACTGCGCCGCTCATGCCGGTCGGCATGCCTGCGGCTCCTGCCGCGCCCGCCGCGCCCGCCCCTGCGTATCCGGCCGCCCCCGCGATGGCCGCAGCTGCTCCTGACGCGTCGGCATATCCAGCCAGCCTCGCGATGCCGCAGGTGGAGGAGGGCCCTGCGATTGCCGCGATGCCGACCTTCGCCAGCTCGATGGATGCGGCACCGCATCCGATCGGCGGCGTCACCGCAGCGCACCCGGCCGACCTGGCAGACCGTGCAGCTGGCAGTGATCCGGAGATCGAAGACGTCGCCGTCCCCTCCGCCGACCCGACCGGGACGTGGTGGTCGCCCGGCAACGCGCTCGTCCTTGCCGTGGCTGGTCTCGTCACGCAGCTCGTTGCGTTCTATACGCGCGAGCAGCTCCCGCTCGTGAAGCAGTCCGGCACGGATCTCACGAACTTCGACAACGTCGTCGGCAGCGTTCCGCTCATCGACGGCATCGTCGGCCAGGCGCTCGGCCCGGTCCTCGCCGCGGGTGCCCTGTTCATGCTGCTGTACGGATCTCGTCGGGGCCTGCGCGAGCCGCAGCTGCAGGTGGCCATCGGCATCGTCGCGACCCTCGCCCTGCTCGCGCTGCCGTTGCTGCCGATCCTCGCCGGCTGACCCTTCGAATTTCACGCATGGTTTCGCGCCGTGCAGGGAAAAACAGGGATGTGCCCACCCGGTTCGACCGTCCCGGTGGTCGACGTGGGCCACTGGTCGCGAAATCGTCGCGTGACCGCCGCCACGGGCGATATCCTGTACCCTCTCCCGATCGGAAGCGGCGCTCCCATGCCGCTTCCACCAGGCACCTCCACGCGAATCGTTCGCAGAAGGCACGGCTACCACATGTGCGGAATCATCGGATACGTCGGACCCAAGAAGGTCGATTCCATCCTGCTCGAGGGACTTGAGCGACTGGAATACCGCGGCTACGACTCGGCGGGCATCTCGCTCTTCGACGAGGACAGCGGCAAGTTCGAGACGATTCGAGCCGTCGGCAACCTCGCCAAGCTCCGTGAGGCCGTCGGCGAGACCGAGCGCCCCGCCCACTTCGGCATTGGCCACACGCGCTGGGCCACCCACGGTCGCCCCGCCGAGCACAACGCGCATCCGTTCCGCTCGTCGGACTCGAAGATCACGGTCGTGCTCAACGGCATCATCGAGAACTACATCGAGCTGCGCGAGGAGCTGAGCGCTGCCGGCTACGCGTTCCAGTCCGAGACCGACGCCGAAGTCGTTCCGTTCCTGGTCGAGCAGGCCTACACGGGTGACCTGATCGCCGCGGTCAAGGCGGCGCACTCGCGACTCGAGGGTCACTTCGCGATCGTCGTGATGCACACCGACCATCCGGACACGATGGTCGGCGTTCGCCGCCAGTGCCCGCTCGTGATCGGCGTCGGCGACGGCGAGACCTACATCGCCTCGGCGATCGCGGCGTTCCTCAAGTGGACGAAGACCGTGCAGATGATCGAGGACGACGAGATCGTCGTCGTCACCCCCGCCGGTGCGCGCTTCCTGTCGCTCGAGAACGGGGAGCTGACGCGCGAGGCGATGCAGATCGACTGGGACGAGGACGCTGCCGAAAAGGGTGGCTACGAGACGTTCACGCTCAAGGAGATCAACGAGCAGCCGGACGCACTGGAGAACACGCTCGGCGAGCGCATGCGTCGCAACGCACCCGCCGACCTGTCGGAGACGGGACTCACGAACGAGGACGCGAAGAAGTTCCGCCACGTCGTGATCCTCGGCTGCGGCACCAGCTACCACGCGGGCCTCGTCGGCCGCTACATGATGGAAGGCTGGACCGGGCTGCACGCCGAGGTCGACCTCGCGAGCGAGTGGCGACACCGCGACTTCCCGCTCGGTGAGGACACGCTCGTCATCGGCGTGACGCAGTCGGGCGAGACAGCCGACACGCTCGCCGCGATGGAGAAGGCCAAGGTCTGCGGCGCGCACGTGCTCGCGCTGACCAACGTGCTGGGTTCGCAGGCCACGCGCATCGCGCACGGCACGCTCTACACGCGAGCCGGCCTCGAGATCGGCGTCGCGTCGACCAAGGCGCACGTCGCGCAGGTGATGGCGTTCTCGGTGCTGGCGATGTGGCTGGCCGAGCAGCGCGAGAGCATGGACGCGGTCGAGCACGACCTCGTGCGCGACGAGCTGCAGCGCATCCCGGACCTCATGCGCGTGATGCTCGAGAGCGAGCCGTGGCACGCCTCGATCCGCGAGGTCGCCGAGCGCTTCAGCGACAAGCCGTTCTTCATGTTCCTGGGTCGACACACCGGCCTGCCGGTGGCGCTCGAAGCGGCGCTCAAGCTCAAGGAGCTCAGCTACATCCCGTCCGACGCATACGCGGCCGGCGAGATGAAGCACGGTCCGATCGCGCTGCTCGACGACGACACCCCGACCGTCGTGATCGCCACCGACTCGCACGTCTACGACAAGACGATCTCCAACATCCAGGAAGTGCGCGCGCGTGGCGCGGCGGTCATCGCCGTCGCGACCGAAGGCAACGAGGACATCCGCCAGCATGCCGACCACGTCCTGTACGTGCCGCGCACGCGCAACGAGCTCATGCCGCTCGTCGGCATCGTTCCGCTGCAGCTGCTGGCGTACCACATCGCAACGCTGCGCGGCCTCAACGTCGACCAGCCCCGCAACCTCGCCAAGACCGTCACCGTGGAATGAGTGGCGAGAAAGCTCGCTTTCTCGCCGAGGGTCCGACCATCAGGTCGGGCCCTCGGCGTCTTCCGGCGTTTCAGTGCTCAAGGTTCACAGTTGGTGAGTAATGGGCGCTCGACCCGATCAGTGCGTCGCGGCATCCACGAGCGCCGCTCGAATCCACGCCACCTGCTCGACGCGCGGCTCCCCGACCCGCGAGATGCAGTACACGGCCTGCGGCGCCGGATCCAGGCCATCGGGATCGGGGATCCGCACGAGCTGCTGCGCCTTCGCGGTCGACGCGTTGTGCAGCTGAACGACGAACTCCGGAAACCGCGCCACCGCTCGTCCCTGGCGACACAGCTCGAGCGCTGCTTCGGTCGTCGTGATGTGATGGCGGATGGTGCGGGGGATGCGGTCGTCCGGCCATGCGTCAAGCGCCTGGGCGCGCACGGCCGACCCGATCGTCGGCCGCACCGGCGCCGCGAACCCAAGTTCGACGAACGGCACGTCGACGAGCTTCGGCAGCCCGAACGTTCCCATCTCGACCTCCGCGACCTGCTCGTGCTCGAGCCCGGTCGTCGGCATCGGGATGTAGGAGATGCCCACGTCGCTGTCGCCCGACAGCACCGCCGCCTCGATGTCACCCGGTGGCAGGTACCGATGCTCGATCGTCGCGCCCTCCGGCATCGCGTCGAGCAGCGGCCTGGTGAAGTAGGTGCCGAACACCTCGTGCGACGCGTAGCGCAGCGACGGGCCCGCTGAGCGACGCGTCGTGAGCTCCGCGGGCAGCGTCGCGAGCTCGGCCAGCACCGGGCCGGCGCGTCGCGCGAGCAGCCGCCCCTCGTCGGTGAGCGCGATGCCGCGACCCTGCGGGCGCACGAGCTGCACGCCCACCTCGCGCTCGAGGACCTTGACCGCCTTGGACAGCGCGGTCGGAGTCAGGTGCAGCAGCTCGGCGGCGCGGCGCACGCTGCCGGTTTCGGCGACGACACTGAAGTAGCGAAGGCGATTGAGATCCATCAGTTCACGATCGTATCCAAATGGGCGCTTGTAGTCGACAATACCCGGCACTACAGTTCTCGTACCCCACCGAGATCGCCCGCCGAAGGACCTCCAACATGCAGCTCGCGCCCGTCCCCGCAATCACCTCCGGAATGCTCATCGCCACCGCCGCCGACCCCGTGTCCGGCGCACCCGTCGACGTGATCACCGGTCGCGTCCTGCGCACCGGAGTGCGCGACGTTCGCGAGACCGGCTGGGAGCTCATCCGCTCCACCCACGACCCGCTCACCAAGGAAGCCTGGGGCACCGTCGCGTTCCTGCGCGCCGGCGATACGTGGACGGCCGTGGAGCTGCTGATGAAGACATCCGCGAAGACCGAGCCGCTCTGGCTCCTGACGCACGTCACCGACGCGCGCATCACCGACGACGTGAAGATCGACGCGGTCTGGCAGGTCTCCCACTACGGCGGCGACTACACCTCGCGCGCACAGAAGCACGGGTGGATCGCCCCGCCCGCCTGACACGCGCTCTGCGCGACCCGACCACCTCTCCCCGCTTGAAGGAGCACGACATGCAGCTTGCACCAACCAGCGCCCCGACCACCGTCGCACCCGGCACGGTCCTGGGGGCCGGCGTCGTCAACGTCACGACGACCGGCGGCATCCGGCACCAGGTTCCCAGGCTCGTGGACATCACGGCCGGCAGGACGCTCATGAGCGGCATCCGCGACGTGCAGGCCGCCGCGCAGCAGCTCATCGGTGACACCTGGCGAGACCCCCTTCGCGGCGGCACGGGCCTCGTCGGCTTCGTCCGCACCGGTGACACCTTCGACGCCGTCGAGATGCTCGCACCGCGGTTCACGGACGGGAGCTCCCCGATCCGCGTCTGGGCGCCATGGAGCATCGCCGCATTCAAGCCAGTCGAACAGCTCGAAGCCGTCTGGCAGATCTCGCCCTACGGCGGCGATGCGCACCTGGGCAAGCCCGACTCGATGTTCCCGGATGCGCTGCCCACCCCGGTCGACTGAACGAGCATTCGGGCCCGCGCCGACGGAACGCGAAACCCCCGCATTCCGTCGGCGCCGGGGTCGAACCTGCCCCCGGCGGCTGACCCGGCTGCGACAATGTCGGCATGGGCCGACACCGAGACATGGACAAGCTGCGCGAGACCGTCGGCACGTTCGAGGCGCCGATCGGATCCGTGCAGCTTCCAGAGACCGGCGTGCGCTACGACAAGCGCGGCAACCCCAAGCCGCTGCAGTCCGGACAGGACGAACACCCCGAGCCCGGTGAGCGGGCGCCGCGCGCGAAGCGAACGCCCCAGCCGGAGCTCGAGTTCACGACCGACCTGTTCGCCGCCGACCCCGCCGAACGCAAGGTGCTGACCGCCTGCCACAAGGTGCTTGCCGGCACCCAGGTGACGACCGACCAGCTCCGCCGCAAGCTCGTGAAGGCTGGCTTCGAGCCCGAGGACGTCGAGCTCGGCATCAGCAAGTGCGCTGCCGCCGGCCTGCTCGACGACGAGTTCTACGCAACCCAATGGGTCGAGTCGCGGGTGCGACGCGGACACGGCCCCGCGCGCATTCGCCAGGACCTCGCCCAGCGCGGCATCGACCGCGCGATCGTGGACGTCGCGCTCGCCGAACACGCGGACCCGGACGCACTCGCGGACGCGGCCGTCAACGCGGCCCGCACGAAGTTCGCCCGCGTGGACCTGGAAGACCGAGCCGCACGCGCCAAGGCACTGCGCTGGCTGCTCGGGCGCGGGTACTCGTCCTCACACGCCGATGCCGCACTGCGCGCTGTGCGGCAGGAGCAGGCCGACGACCCGTCCTGACGCGGCCCCCGGCGTGGCCCACGGGCGTGGACCACGCGCAGGCGTGATGGAATTTGCTCCATGAAGCTGACCATCGCACCGAGGACCAGTATGCCCGCGACCATTGAGGCCCCCGCGGCGCCTGCCGCCCCCACCGACGTGCCGCGTCGCCATCCCGGCAGCACGCTCGGAGTCCCGGATCTCGACGACGGATCCGCGTCCGCATCCGCGTCGCTCGACCAGGTCGCCAGCTACGTGAACATGCTCCACGCCGCACTCGGCGAGGACCCCTCGTTCTACGCGCGGCTCGTCAAGCGCGGCTTCCTCGAAAGCGCGATCGAATACACGCGCTACGCGCTCGCGGTCGTCGACTACGACAAGCGGCTCGACAACGACGGCTTTGAAGGCATGATCGAAGGTGCCGTACTCGAGGCGCTGCTTGCGGCCCGCAACATGGGCACGCCCACGATCGCCGAACCCAACCTCGCCGACGAGCTGCGCATGGCGGGCGCAGCCGCCTCCAACGCAGCGCGCGGACTCAGCACGCTCGTCACGGCACGCTGAGCGCCGCCGTCCAGGCCTCGAGGTCTTCGTAGTCGCCGAGCACATGCGGAGCCGGTGGCGCACCCTCGTCGATCTCCAGGAGACCGTTCGAGTTGGCATCCCGCTCGAGCTGCAGCTGCGATGCGATCTCGTCTCGGGTGACGAGCTGGTCGGCATCTGTGTCGGCGGCGATCAGCCACTTCAGATGCGTGTGCACCG
>JBBQUY010000057.1:0-22825 GCA_038212015.1 Gaiellales bacterium
CGTGCTCGACCAGCTCGTGAAGGCGATCCAGGCGCTCGTCGCCGCGCTCGGCTCGACGGGCGTGGCCGGAGCATCGGGCGCGGGGCCCATCAACGGTGGCGGCCCTGGCCAGATCGGCAAGGATCCGACGCAGGCTCCGCCCTCGGCACCGCCGACGCAGGCTCCGCCGACCGCGGTGCAGGGTGATTCGGGTCCGGGCAAGGACACCAAGGCCGGCGGCGACTGCGACAAGGCACCGGCGCCGCCCGGTGGCGCGCCCACGCAGGGCGGTGGACCCACGGCTCCGCCCGTCGGGCCGCCCGGCCTGACGGGCGGAGCGCCGGGTATCGCCGGCGCCACGCCCGGCCACGCCGGACACTGATTCGGAGCGGCTGAACACGATTCGACGTTCGCTCACGCGGCGGGGTGGGAACGCTCCGCCGCGTGAGCACCGTCTGGATCTGCCTTCCGACCTACAACGAGTCCGAGAACCTCGAGCGCATGATTCGCGCGCTCGGTGAGGAGCGGATCACGCACGGCCTTGCGCTGACGGTGCTGGTCGTCGACGACTCCTCACCCGACGGTACCGGCGACATCGCCGACCGGCTCGCGCAGGAACTCGACTGGGTGCAGGTGCTGCATCGCACGTCCAAGGACGGGCTCGGGCGCGCGTATCTCGCGGGCTTTGCGGTCGCGCTCGACGCGGGCGCGGACATGATCATGGAGATGGACTGCGATTTCTCGCATGATCCCAAGGACGTGCATCGGCTCGTTGCCGCAGCGCGCGATGCGGACCTGGTCATCGGCAGCCGCAACGTGCCAGGCGGCGGCGTGCGCGGCTGGCCGTGGTATCGCAACCTGATCAGCAAGGGCGGCAGCTTCTACGCCCGCACGATCCTGGGACTGCGCATTCGTGACATGACGGCTGGATTCAAGCTGTTTCGACGAACGGTGCTGGAGACGCTCGACCTGTCGGGCATCGAGGCCTCCGGCTACATGTTCCAGATCGAGCTCAAGTACCGCACGGTGAAGGCCGGATTCGCGGTGCAGGAGGTGCCGGTGATCTTCATCGACCGAGAATTCGGCGAGTCGAAGATGAACAGCAGCATCGTCCTGGAAGCGATCTGGCGCGTGTGGAAGCTCAAGTTCCGCCGCCGCAACGCATAACCATCCAGTTTCGGGTGATATTCGAAGGGCCGGGTCGAGGCGGCCGCGTCCGTGGCCTTCCCCGGGCGGCAGCCCCTGGAGGACGTTGGGAATGGTCACGATGCTGCGTACCCTTCGTGGCATCGTGCGCCTTCGAACCGCCCCACCCCGAACCCGCCGCCCAGTTCGTCCCGACCAGGCGCCCGTCACGCGTCCTGTGGTCGAGACCGACGAGCGACCCGCCCCGACCGCCACACGCCGGCGCGGCCCCTCGCGACGCATGCTCGTGGTGATCGCGCTGCTGCTCGCGCTCGTCGCCGGCCTCGTCACGGCGATCGTGCTGACGATGCCGCGGATGGAGCGCCTCGCGCCCACGACGCTCACCAACGACGCGACGCCGACGCTCGTGCTCGGCGTCGCGCATCCCACCGGCGTCCGCGCCGATCGGATCGAAGCGACGGTCGACGGTCGAGCGATCGACACGAGCGACGTTCGGGTGCTCGACGACGGGCGCCGCATCGAGCTGCGCTCGTCCCGCCTGGCCGACGGCGAGCATGAGGCGGTCGTCACCGTGCGCAATGCCGGGCTGCTGCGTCGCACGCTGCGCGAGCGCTGGACGTTCACCGTGGACACGACGCCGCCTCCGGCGCGGATCGTCGCGCCGGTCGGCATCGACGCCGGGACGAGCGCATTCGTCGCGGAGGGCGTGGCAGTCGTCACGAAGGCCCCGATGCGACTGACGGTGGGTGCAGAGGTCGGCACCGTGCTCGACATCACCTCGAGCGCCGAGGTCGCGCAGCCAGTGCACGCGAAGGCCGCCGAGGACACGCGGCGAACGGTCGAGGTGCCGCTGCCCGAGGGCATGCAGGTCGTCACCGTCGCGGCGACCGACCCCGCCGGCAACGTGACCAAGCGCAGCATGCGCGTGCTCGTGGACACGAAGGGACCACAGCTGCAGGTGCGCGTGCCGCGCATCGTCAAGCAGGCGGCGCTGGTGCTGCCGATCAGCGCCCGCGACGCTCACGGCGTGGAGCTGCAGGTCAAGCTCGACGGGACGATCCAGGAGGACGTACTGCGCGAAGTGTCCGTCACCGACGCGCCGTTCGTCGACGAGCTCACGCCCGCTGACGGCGCCGGCGGCGCGGGCGGGGCAGGCGACGACGAGCCGGCTGGCGCGCAGCAGGATGCCGCGCCGTCGAGCGATGACTCCGACGCCCAGGACGGTGCGGACGCCGAGGAGCCGGCGGCGCTGCCGATCGCCGGTCGCTACGTGCTCGAGCTCGAAGACGGCGCCTTTGAGGGTCGCCACGCACTCGAGGTCATCGCCACCGATTCGCTCGGCGCGAAGACCACCTTCACGCGCTCGTTCTTCGTGGACTCCACCGAGGAGCTCGCAGACGTGGCAGGCCTGCGAATCGGTGCGAAGGGTCGCGACGTGTCGCAGCTGCACCAGGTGCTGCTCGAAGAGGAAGTCGTCGCGCGTGCAGCGATCGCCGCGGACCTGCGCACGAAAGCCTATGGCGCGCAGACCCGAGCCGCGGTGCAGCGCTACCAGAAGCAGCAGGGCATGGATGTCGACGGCGTCGCGGGCGCCGACACGATCGCCGGGCTCACGCTGCGGATCGTGATCGACCGCACCTCCAACACGCTGACGCTGTATCGCGTCGGCAAGGTCGTCAAGACCTACGGCGTGGCGACGGGATCACCGAAGTATCCGACGCCCGCGGGTGACTTCGAGATCCAGACGATGGAAGTGAACCCGACCTGGACGCCGCCGGACTCGGACTGGGCCAAGGACGCCGAGGTGATTCCGCCCGGTCCCGACAATCCGCTCGGCACGCGCTGGATGGCGATCGACGGAACCGTGGGCATCCACGGCACCAACAATCCCGCGTCGATCGGCGGCTCGGTGTCGCACGGCTGCATCCGGATGCACATCCCGGACGTCGAAGAGCTGTACGAGATGGTCGCGATCGGCACGCGCGTCACGGTGGTGTGACGGCCGGTTCGACCACCCTTGTCGCGGCGGCGATGGAAGCCGTTGCTACACTGTCGAACATCAGTCGTGGTGTCGTGCGCCACGTCGAGACGAGCATGAGGAGTGGGGACGATGGGACTTGGCCAGGTGACCGATGCGAGCTTCGCGAGTGACGTGGAGCAGTCCGACATCCCGGTGCTCGTGGACTTCTGGGCCGAGTGGTGCGGACCGTGCCGCATGATGAACCCGATCCTCGAGGAATTCGCGAGCGCCCACGATGGCCAGATGAAGGTCGTCAAGCTCAACGTCGACGACAATCCCGAGGCCGCGGCGCGCTTCAAGGTGCTCAGCATCCCGACGATGCTCGTGTTCCAGAACGGCGACGTGGTCAAGCAGATGGTCGGCGCGATGAGCCGCCAGCGCCTCGACGAGGCCCTCGCCGAGTGGGTCGGCGCAACGGCGTGAGTAAGCGAGTGTCATGGAGCGCTCGCGCTTCATGACCGAGCGTCGAGCGTCCGAGCGAAGCTCCCGCCTGATCGGCATCGCCGCAGGACGCCTTCCGGGGCCCGCGTGCTCGACCCTTGCCGGTCGCACGCGGGCCCCGAGCAATTCTGGGACGATGTGACGACCCATGGCGCGCGCGCGAACCAGCACACCCGACCCGGTCGCCTCGGACCTGCTCGACGGCGACGAGCGAGTCGTGCAGCGCGCGGTGCTGCCGGCGCGTCGACGAACGAGCGCACCGATTCCCGACGATCTCACCGGTGCCGTGCGCGACGTGCTCGAACGAGGCGGAATCGCCGACCTGCACGCCTTCCAGCGCGAGGCCGTGGACCTGATCCGCGCCGGGCGACACGTCGCGCTCGCCGGCGGCACCGGCTCCGGCAAGAGCCTGTGCTACCAGCTGCCGCTGCTCGAGGCTCTGGAAAAGCCGCGCGCGGATCGCAAGCAGACCGCGCTGTATCTGGCACCCACCAAGTCGCTCGCGCAGGATCAGGCGCGCCGACTGCGCGAGCTGGGCGCTGCGTGGGCGACGCCGATGCTCTATGACGGCGACACCCCCCCGCGCCAGCGTGCACAGGTTCGCAAGCGCGCGAACCTGCTGCTGACCAACCCCGACATGCTGAGCGCCGGGATCCTGCCCCAGCACGCGGAATGGTCGACGTTCCTCAAGGGCCTCGCGATCGTCGTGATCGACGAGTCGCACGTGTACCGCGGCGTGTTCGGCTCGCACGTCGCGCAGGTGCTGCGCCGGCTGCGGCGCCTGCTCGCACACTACGGCAACACCCACGCGACGTTCGTGCTGTCGAGCGCCACGACCGGCAACCCGGTCGCGCACGCGCAGCGACTGACAGGCCTGGACGTGACTCTCGTCGGTGATCGCGGTGCGCCGTCGGCGGCGCGCGATGTGCTGCTGTACAACCCCGAACTCGACGAGGACACCGGCGAGCGCGACTCCGCGATCGGGGATGCCGCAAAGCTGTATGCGGAGCTCGTCGAGCGTGGCGTGCCGACGATCGTGTTCGCACGCTCGCGCAAGTCGTGCGAGCTCATCCATCGCTTCACCGTCGACCGTCTCGAGAGCCGGGACCTGCACGCGCTCGCGAACCGGATCGCGCCGTACCGAGCCGGGTACACGCCCGAGGAGCGACGAGCGACCGAACGGGCGCTCGCGAGCGGTGAGCTCGTCGGGGTGGTGGCCACCAGCGCGCTGGAGCTGGGCATCGACATCGGGTCGCTGCAGGCGAGCATCGTGGTGACGTATCCGGGCACGATGACGAGCCTGCTGCAGCGCTGGGGACGCGCAGCACGCTCCAGCTCGATGCGCGGGCTGTGCGTGCTCGTCGCCGGCGACGACGCGCTCGACCAGTACTTCATGCGCAACCCGAGCGAGCTGCTCGACCGCGACATCGAAGCTGCGGTCGTGAGCCTCGCCAATCCCCGGATCGTCGTGCCGCACGTCGCTGCGGCTGCGGCGGAGCTGCCGGTGGGTTCCGCGTTCGACCACGGGCTGTGGCCGGACGGGATGTGCGACGACGCCGTCACGCAGCTCGTGGAGCAGGGCGCGCTGCGGATCGCGCCGGCTGGGGCGACGTTCGTGGGGCGCGGTCGGCCGGCGGGTGGGATCAGCCTGCGTTCGACCGGTCGCGGCGACGTGAGCATCGTCGACGCGGAATCGGGCGTGCTGCTCGGCACGGTGGAGATCGGTCGCGCGGCGACGACAGTGCATCCGGGCGCGGTGTACCTGCATCGTGGCGAGTCGCATCTGGTCGAGCACCTGGACGTGGGCAACCTCGTCGCGACGGTGCGCCGACAGACGCTGCCGTACTACACCCTGCCCAAGCTCGACACCGACATCGACGTCGTGGGCGTCATCACCGAACGGCGCCTGCGCGGCTCGGACCTGTGGCTGCGGCACGGCCGGGTGGTGGTGACCGACCAGCTCGTCGGCTACCAGCGCATGAACGCGCAGACGCATCGGGTGCTGGACCTGGTCGAGGAGCACCTGCCACCGATCGCGTTCGAGACGGAGGCGGTGTGGTTTCCCAGTCCGCTCGGCCTGCCGCCGGCGGATCCGGATGCGACGCTGCCGGGTGGTCAGCAGCAGCGCCTGCTCGGCTCGCTGCACGCGTCCGAGCACGCGCTGATCGCGATGCTGCCGCTCATCGCGACGTGCGATCGATGGGACATCGGTGGCCTGTCGATCGACTGGCACGCCGCGTTCGACGGGGCAGGCATCTTCGTCTATGACGGACACCCCGGCGGGGTGGGGATCACCGAGGCCGGGTTCGGTCGCTTCGAAAGCTGGGCGGCGACGACGCTCGCGATGCTCGAGGGGTGCCCGTGCGACGACGGGTGTCCGTCGTGCGTGCAGAGCCCCAAGTGCGGCAACCTCAACGAGCCCCTCGACAAGGCCGGCGCGATCGACGTGCTCGCCGCGGTGCTCGCCGCGCGAAGGGAGTGGTCGTCGTGAACGAGGTGTCAGTCGTCGAGCTCGCGACGTGTCAGTCGACGCAGGACGAGGTATTCGCACGCCTGGAGGCGGCAGCGCCGGGCGAGGTCGTGGCGGTGCGCGCCGCGGTGCAGCGGGCAGGGCGCGGTCGCGAGGGGCGCGCGTGGCAGGACCCGCCGGGCGAGGCGCTGCTGCTGAGCGTCGGGGTGCGTGGACCACTCGACGTCACGGTGCTCGATGCGCTGCCCGCGCGGCTGGGGCAGGCGCTGCTGGAGATGCTCGCTCCGGACGGCCAGCTGCGCTGGAAGCCGCCCAACGACCTCGTCGCCAGCGCCGGTGGAGCGAAGGTGGCGGGCATCCTCGTCGACGCGCGCACCGTCGGCACGCATGTTCAGCACGTCGTGGTGGGGTTCGGCTGCAACCTGCGCGGGTCGGCATTCACGACGTCGGACGGGCGAGCCGCGACGAGCCTCGAAGCCATCGGTGCGCCGCTCGACTCGACGGAGCAGCTCGCTCGCGAAGCTGCGATGGCGATCTGGCGTGAGTTGCGGCGTGACGCCTGGATATGAAGCCGCTGATCCCAGGCCGGGGCTTCGTACGTGACATGCGGTACTCGACCGTGTCGTACGAAGCCGAGCCGAGGTGCGGGTCGCGCGAGGCGGCGGCTGCTGTCTGTCGCGACAGCTAGCTGCGCGTGATCGACAGCGCGAAGCTGCGCATCGAGCGGCCGACGGCAGCGTCTCCGGGCAGTCCCACGCGCAGCTCGTAGGTGCCGGATGCCACGTCGGGCGGGATCGCAGCCGCAAGTTCGATCGGGGTGGCGGTGGGGCCGACGTAGTCGGGCGCTCGCAGCACCGCCACCTCCTCGCCGGTGGCGGGATCGTGCAGCCATGCGCCGAGGCGGTAGTCGAGCCCGAGCGTGTACTGCAGCCGCACGACATCGTCGGCGGGATCGCCACCCACCGCCAGCTCCGCAGGCGGCGGAGTGGTCACCACGAACGCGGGATCGTCGTCGGCGCGCACGAGTGGCAGGAGCGCGGCACGTGCACGCTGTCCGGAGGCGCGCGCACCGTTCACCGCGATGCGAATGTCCCAGTACGGCACGGCAAGCTCTGCAGGTGGCGTCCAGGTCGTCCTGGTGAGCACGCCGGTGGATGCATGGGTGTGCAGCACCTCCCCCGTGGAGGTGCGCTCGATGCGGATCGTGGTGTACATGTCCGCGTGGCTGGCGACCGCGCGCACGGCGATGCGAGCAACGCTCGGGTCGAGCGCATCGTCAGGCGCGCGGCGCGTGTGGGTGCTCGTGATGTTGGCGACCTTCGCGCCGCCGGTGATCCACGCGTCGCGCGCGAGGCGGGCAAGCTGACGGTACTCGAGCGCCCCTGGACACGAGGTAGGAAACAGGTCGCGATGTCCGCTCACGGCGCGCACCACCACGCGTGATCCACGTGAAAACTTGTCGCCGGAGGCGGCCGTCAGCACCATCTTGGCCGTCGGCTTGACGTGCGCGACGTCGAGACGCCACGCGACGAGTCGACGCAGGGCGTTCTGTGCGGCGCGCGTCGGGGGCACGCCGGCATGCATGCCCATGAGCGCGATCCCGGTCGTGCTCGTGTTGAAGCCCGAGGTGTGTGCACCACCGACCGGTTTGGTGACGCCGCCGCCACGGCCTTCCCATACGCCGCCGCAGCGATCGACGAGGAAGTTGTAGCCGATGTCGTTCCAGCCGTTGGCACGCATGTGGTAGCGCTGGATGGCGCGCAGCATCGCGGGCACCTGGCTGCACGAGTAGCGGTTCGTCTCCGCGGTGTGGTGGATCACCACGCCACGCACCGAGTCCGCATACCACGCCGGTGCGGCCGGCTTCGATGCCTTCCACATCGCACGGCTGCGAATGCCGGGCGCGTACGGCTGTGCGTGTGCGGGTTCGCCGAGCACCCACGCCGCGTCGGATCGCAGGCGCGTGGCGATGCGTTCGCGGCGCGTGGCGGTGCCGGTGGCGTTGAGCGCCCACACGCGCACCCCGCGCAGCACCTCGCGGCGCCCGTCGTGCAGCGCGGCTCGTACCTGCACCTGGTCGGCCGCACCGACCCAGACCGGGCTCGACACCGCGCGCGAGCGACCCACGCTGCGCGCCGCGCGCCGCGCTTCGGCACTGCCGGGGTCGGGACCGTCCTCGCCGGCGTGCAGTTCCACCCATCGGCTCCAGGAGCCTCCGCGCACGCGTGCGCGCAGCTCGATCGCGTCGCTCGCGCCGCTCCAGCTCGCGCCGAGCAGGTCGGCGCGAATCGGCAGCTGCACGATGTCGGTGGCGCCACCTCGACGCGCCGTCGAGTCCACGCGCACTTCCACGGCGTCGACGTCGGTGGCGACGGCTGCAGCATGTGCGAGCGAGAATGCAGCGACGACGCCCGCGACCAGGGTCGCGGGCAGGAGCACGGCGATGCGAAGGTGGCGTCGGCGGACGGTTGGGCGTCGGCGCATGGTCCGCACTGTAGCGCGACCGCGTCGTCCACGCGTCAACGGTCCGGAGGCCGTACCGTCTGCCTTCGCGTGTGGGCGTGCGCGGGGGCGGTGCGGGGTAGAGCATCACCGTGCGCCCTACCGCTCGCATCCTCGCGCTGCTCGTCACCTGTTCGCTGCTGCTCGCCGCGTTCACGGCAGTCGGGCATGCGACCACCAACGTTCCCGAATCCGGCGATGGTCGCGTGCTCGTGGCACCGCTCACCGGCGCGGTGGATCCGGTCATGCTCGAGTACGCCGAACGGGTGCTCGCGCGCGGCGCGGATGATGACTTCGATGCCGTCGTGTTCGAGCTCGACACGCCGGGTGGGCTGTCCACGTCGATGGACGACATCGTGCGCGCGATCATCGCCGCCGACCTGCCCGTCTACGTCTACGTGTCGCCGTCAGGAGGACGCGCAGCGAGCGCTGGAGTGTTCATCACGTATGCCGCCGATGTCGCCGCGATGGCACCCGGCACCAACATCGGGTCGGCGACCCCGATCGCCGGCAACGGCCAGGAGCTGCCCAAGGACCTGCGCAAGAAGGTCATCAACGATGCGGTCGCGAAGATCACCGAGCTCGCCCGCGAGCGTGATCGCGACGAGGAGTTCGCCGAAGCGGCGATCCGCGACGCCGAAAATCTCGGCGCGAGCGACGCATTGGAGCAGGACGTCGTCGAGTACGTCGTCGACGACGTGCGTGCACTGCTCGAAGACAGCAACGGCACCACCGTCGAACCCAAGGACCTGCGCCTGGAGCTCGCCGACGCGGCGATCGAGCGCACCGAGCCGCCGCTGACGCTGCGCATCCTCAAGAAGCTCGTCGACCCCAACCTGCTCTTCCTGCTGTTCGGAGCCGGGGTGATCGGCCTGGCGTTCGAACTCACGCACCCGGGCGCGATCCTGCCGGGCGTGGCAGGCGGCATCTGCTTCCTGATCGCGCTGTTCGGCCTGAGCGTGCTGCCCGCAACCGGCGCCGGCATCGCGCTGCTCGTGCTCGCCGCGGCGCTCTTCGCCGCCGAGGCGGTGGCGCCAGGCGGGGGCATCCTCGGTGCGGGCGGTGCGGTCGCGATGCTGCTCGGTGGGTTGCTGCTGTTCGACGACTCCTCCGGCTATGGCGTCTCGCCGTGGCTGGCAGCTGCGATGGCGCTCGCGATGGGTGCGTTCTTCGGCTTCATCCTGCGCAAGGCGGTGCAGACGCGGCGCCTCGCGCCCACCACGAGCGGCGCGGCGCTGGTGGGCATGCACGGCACGATCCGGCGCGCCCCCGACGCGGGTGCGGGGGGCGCGGTGTTCGTCGACGGCGAGCTGTGGCGCGTGCGGCCGGGTGTGGATGTGTCAGTCGGCGATCGGGTGCGCGTCACCTCGGTCGACGGGCTTGAGCTGGACGTCGAACCCGACCAGGGTGCGACACACGAGGAGGCAGGAACATGACGACGGCAATCATCGTCCTACTGGTGCTCGTCGCGATCGGTGCGGCGAGCGTTCGAATCCTCAAGGAGTGGGAGCGGGGCGTGATCCTGCGACTGGGTCGCGCGCTCCCGGGCGTGAAGGGGCCGGGCCTGATCCTGCTGATCCCGATCATCGACCGCCTGGTCAAGGTCGACACGCGAACGGTGACGCTGCAGGTCCCGCCCCAGGAGGTCATCACGCGCGACAACGTGTCGACGAAGGTCACCGCGGTGATCCTGTTTCGCGTCATCGATGCCAACGCGGCGATCACCCGCAACGTCGATTTCATGTACGCGACGAGCCAGGTCTCGCAGACCGCGCTGCGCTCGATTCTGGGCCAGCACACGCTCGACCAGCTGCTCGGCGAGCGCGAGCAGATCAACGAGCGCCTGCAGGAAGTGATCGACGGGCAGACCGCGCCGTGGGGCGTGAAGGTCGGCGTCGTGGAGGTCAAGGACGTCGAGATCCCCGAGGACATGCGCCAGGCGCTCGCCAAGGAAGCGATCGCCGAGCGCCTGCGCCGCGCCAAGGTGATCGGAGCGGAAGGCGAATTCCAGGCATCCACGCGCCTGGCCGAGGCCGCTGACGTGATGAGCCGCAGCCCGGGCGCGATGCAGCTTCGCTACCTGCAGACGCTCGTGGAGATCGGTGCCGAGCACAACACGACCACGGTCTTCCCGATCCCGATGAACCTGCTCGAAGGACTGCGTGACATGGTCGCGCCGAGCGGGAACTAAGCTCACGTCATGACGCTCCACGAGGATCCCATCACCGGCGAGCTGCGGCTCGTCGCACCAGGTCGTTCCGCGCGGCTGGGTCCCCGCCCGAGCGGGTGTCCGTTCTGCCCCGGCAACGAGGACACCACCCCGCCCGAGACCGGCCGCGTGGCTGCGCGCACGCACGTGCTCGAAGACGACAGCGTCGACTCGACGTGGTCGTCGCGCGCGTTTCCGAACCTGTTTCCGCTCACCGATCCGCACGAAGTGCTCGTCCCGTCACCGCGACATGTCACCGCATGGCGCGAGCTGACGTTGCCGGAGCTGGAGGCCGGCCTGGAGCTGCTGCTGCAGCGCCGCGCGGCGATGCTCGCTCCAGGCCGCTACGTGCACGCGTTCGTCAACGACGGTGTCGAAGCCGGTGCATCGTTGCCGCACGTGCACGCGCAGCTGGTGAGCGTGCCGGCCGGTGGCCACGCCGAGCGACTGACGCACGGGGTGCGAGGCCTGGATGGACGCTGCGCGCTGTGTGATTTGGTCGGCGACCACGACTCGCCGTACCTGGTCGAGCGCGGCATGCACTACGCCATCGTCGCGCACCCGATGCCGCGCATCGCCGGTTCACTGCTCGTCACGCCCGTCGAGCACGACAATGCGATCAGCGACGAGCCGCCGGCGGAGCTGGCGGCTCTGCTGCTGCGTGCGCTGCAGGCCGTCCACGACGATGCGTCCCTGAACATGTGGGTCGTGGCAGACGAGAGCACGAACGCGCACTGGTACCTGGAACTGCAGCCGCGCACGGCGTACCTGGCAGGCGTGGAGCTCGCGCTCGGCCTCAACGTGGTCGCAAAGAATCCGCTCGACACGGCAGCCGACGCGCGTGAGCGCCTCGCGCAGCCGCCGCGCGACTAGCGATCGGAGGAGCGCTGCTGCTCCGCCCAGGCCAGCAGGTCGCGTTCCTTCTCCTGCTCGCGCCTGCGGCGCGAACGCTCGGTGAGGACCGCGTCGACTACCGAGCCGATCAGCAGGCCGTCCGACACGCCATCGGACATCGCAATCCTGCTGCCCATCGTCACTTCCTGGAACTCCTCGTACCGCGGCGCGCCATCGCTTCCGAGCGCCGAGCGAGGTGGTGACGGCGCCCGGGCGACCATGCCGGCGCGGGCAGCTTCCGCCCATGCCTCGATGCGTTCGAGCTCCCCACCGTCGAGCCAGATCCCACACGCGTCGCATCGATCGATGAGCACGCCCGAATCGCCGCCGTAGTTGCTGCGCGTCATCGCCGTCGCACACCACGGACACTCGGTCGGGGGCTGCTCCAGCTCATCAGGCGCAGGCCCCGCAGCGGATGCGGCCATCGCCGCGCGACGCTCATCGTCGGAACGGGGCTCAGCTTCCTCGGCAACGATCGTGCGCAGCTCCTGTGCAGGCAGGAACACGCCCTCGCACCGTCCGCACGACCAGATCACGGAACGTTCGTGCACGCGCGAAGTGAGGGGCAGGATGCAGGTGGGACACCACGGCTCGGTTCGCATGCTGCATCATCGGCGTCGGGCGCGAGTTGCTTGACCAGCCGTCAGTCGAGGTCGCGGTCTTCATCGCCGCGCACGTTGTCGAGCACGGGGCGGCCGGTGCCGACGGAGGGGCCTTCGGCCGGGTCGCCGTCGGGATACCACTCCACGAGCGTCTCACCGCGAAACTGGCGCTCATCCGGCATGCGGCGGCGATACCACTGCTTCGCCAGGTGCACGCTCACGCATGTCGCGGCGGCGAATCCGATCCATGCCACGAGCGAGTGTGCTGCCGCTCCGACGATCGGCACGAGTCGGAGCAGGCGCAGCAGCGCGATGCCGAGCGCCGCTGCCAGCCACGGTGGCACGTTCGGCATCCCGAGCCGCGCTCCGACCTGCTCGCCGACGAGCCGCGCGATCGCCAGGTACCCGGCCATGCCGACGAGCACCGCCAGGATCGGCATCAGCATCGCCCCGAAGATCGTGATCACGAGCGCGATCGTGCCGAAGAACAACAGCAGCACGCTGAGCGGCAGCCAGATCGTCACGCGCACCGGATCGGTGGCGATCAGCCGCGCCGGCGGGTCCACGACCTGGGGCGCGACCTGCGCGAAGACGGGGCCGACGACGAGCAGCAGCACGCTCACGTACGCCCACAGCAGCCACGAGAACGGCGTCAGCCCGAGCGCGACGGCCCCCATCTGCACGAACAGCTCAACGAACACGCCCATGCGACCAGCCTAGCGAACGAGCGAGGGCGACCCGTAGGCCGCCCTCGCATCGAACGCACTGTCTCGGCCGACGACTACCTATCTTCAGGCCCGTCCTCGTGACGCGCGTCGAGCTCGGTGACGTCGTCGACGGCCGGCTGCACGTCGGTCTCCACGACCGGCGCATCACCTTCGGTCGTGAGCGACGTCGGGGCGGTGCCACTGATCTCCAGCGCAGGCTGCGCGTCGGCTGCCGCATCGCCGGGATCGCCGTCGATGACGCGTGCGACCGCGACGAGCTGGTGTCCTTCACGCAGCTTCATCACCGTCACGCCGGAGGCGGAGCGGCTGTAGCGCGACACCTGGTCGACGCTCTGACGCGTGATCGTGCCCTCTGACGTGATGAGCATGACGCCCTGGCCCTGCTTGACGCTGAGCGCCGAGACCAGGTGGCCCTTGCCTTCGATGTTGCCGAACGCCCGAACGCCCATCGTCGCGCGACCCTTGCGGGGGAAGTCGCTCACCGGGCTGCGCTTGCCGTAGCCCTTCTCGGTGAGCAGCAGCAGCTCGGCGTCGTCCTTGGCGACGTCGATGGAGATGACCTGGTCGCCGTCGCGCAGCTTCATGCCCGCAACGCCGGCTGCGGTGCGACCCATCGAGCGCACGCTCGATTCGTGGAAGCGCACCGCCTGGCCGTTGGCGGAGATGAGCAGCAGGTCGTCGTCGCCGCTCGTGAGCGTGACGCCGATCAGCTCGTCGTCCTCGGTCTTGAGATTGAGGGCGATGATGCCGTCCGCACGCAGCTTGGTGTTGTAGGCGGCGAACTCGGTCTTCTTCACGACGCCCTTGCGGGTGGCCATGATGATGAACTTGTTCTCGTCGTAGTTGCGCGTGCGGTAGACGGCCTTGACCTGTTCGTCTTCAGCCAGCGGCAGCACGTTCACGAGCGCGCGGCCCTTGTTCTGGCGTGCACCTTCGGGCACCTCGTACACCTTCGTGCGGTAGATCTTGCCGACGGAGGTGATGAAGAGCAGGTAGTCGTGCTTGGAGGCGACGAACATGTGCTCGACGTAGTCGCCTTCCTTCAGGTCGAAGCCGGTGACGCCCACCCCGCCGCGGTTCTGCTGGCGGAAGACGTTCATCGGGGTCGACTTGATGTAGCCGGACTTGGTGATGGTGATCGCCATCGGCGTGTCGGCGATCATCTGCTCGAGATCGATCTCGCCTTCGTGCGCGGTGATCTCCGAGCGACGCTCGTCCGCGTACTTTTCGCGCAGCTCGGTGAGCTCGTCCTTGAGCATCGCGAACAGCAGGCTCTCGTCGCGCAGGATCGCGAACAGCGAGTCGATGCGCGCGAGCAGCTCGTCGTACTCCTCCTTGGTGTCGGTGACCGACAGCTGGGTGAGTCGCGACAGGCGCAGGTCCAGGATCGCCTGGGCCTGCTTCTCGGAGAAGTCGAACTCGCCCATCAGCTCATGGCGTGCAGCTTCGGTGTTGCGGCTGCCGCGGATGATCGCGATGACGCGGTCGATGTTCTCGATCGCCTTCAGGTAGCCCTCGAGGATATGTGCGCGATCGCGGGCCTTGTCGAGGCGGTACTTGGTGCGCCGTGTGAGCACGTCGCGCTGATGCTCGACGTAGTACATGACGAGGTCTTTGAGGTTGAGCAGCTTCGGGACGCCATCGACGAGCGCGATGTTGTTGATGCCGAACGTCGACTGCAGCGCCGTGTGCTTGTAGAGCTTGTTGAGCACGACCTTGTAGTTGGCGCCGCGCTTGAGCTCCACGACGATGCGCATGCCCTGCCGGCTCGACTCGTCGCGCAGGCCGTCCTGCGGGATCTCGTCGATCACGCGCTCGCGCACGAGCTCGGCGATCTTGACGACCAGGTTCGCCTTGTTGACCTGGTAGGGGATCTCCGTGATGACGATCGCGGTGCGGCCCTGGCGCAGCTCCTCGTAGTGTGCGCGGGCACGCATGACGACCTTGCCACGGCCCGTCAGGTACGCGTCGCGGATGCCGCCCATGCCGTGGATGATCGCGCCGGTCGGGAAGTCGGGGCCCTTGACGTGCTCCATGATCTGCTCGACCGAGCGCGTCGGGTCGTCGATGTACGCCATCACCGCGTCGATGACTTCGCCGAGGTTGTGCGGCGCCATGTTGGTGGCCATGCCGACGGCGATGCCGGACGAGCCGTTGACGAGCAGGTTCGGGAAGCGGCTCGGCAGCACGAGCGGCTCGCGGCGAGATCCGTCGTAGTTGGGGCCGAAGCCGACGGTGTTCTCGTCGATGTCGCGCAGCATCTCGGTGGCCATGCGCGTCATGCGGCATTCGGTGTAGCGCATCGCTGCTGCCGGGTCGCCGTCGACGGACCCGAAGTTGCCCTGGCCGTCGACGAGCGGGTAGCGCAGCGAGAAGTCCTGCGCCATGCGCACGAGCGTGTCGTAGATCGCCGAGTCGCCGTGGGGATGGTACTCACCCATCGCCTTGCCGACGACCTGCGCGCTCTTGACGTACTTGCGGTTTGGCTGCAGGCCTGCCTCGTGCATGGCGTACAGCACGCGGCGATGCACCGGCTTGAGCCCGTCGCGTGCGTCCGGCAGCGCGCGAGAGACGATGACGCTCATCGCGTAGTCGAGGAACGAGCTCTGCATCTCCTTCTCGAGCTCGATCTGCTCGATCCGGCCGCCACCCATCGATCCGCCATCCAACGTACTCATCGCGCCTCCACCTTGCCTTGCCGACGCCCGTCATGCGCGCGCGTACACGCACGTGATGATATCGCACCGGTCGACGCTGGCCCGCGCGGCAGCCAGTTGGCGCGAACACCTGGGTGCACACGATTCGTTGTCGATTTCGTACCACTTTCGGGCTTGCCTTCAACTTTTCGTCACATCGTGCCGATACAAGTGCTCGATGACCGGCGCCCACGCCCCCAGAGTCGTCTCGGCGATGCGAGTCCTCCCCGCCCGTGAATCGGGAGTCGCGTTGATCGAGGTCGTGATCGTGCTGATCATCAGCGCGACCATGATGGCGGTCGCGATGTCGTCACGCGAGTCGAACGGCACGTCCGCGACACGCGCCGGGGCGATCTCGGCGGCGCGCGCGCTGGGTGATGCCGTCAACGACTTTCGCAAGGACCACGGCGGCCGATCGCCGGCGCTCGGCACCGCTGACTGGCCGACCGGAACGGTCGCGCAGCGAAATCGGGGGCCGATCAACACATACACCGGCAGGCCCTACCTGCGCGGCAAGGCGCTGGATGTCCTGTCCAGCGATATCGCACGCGTCGTGGGCCCCGGCGGCACGGCTCCGGACCCGGTGCGCTTCGTGCTGCAGCTGTCGACCGCTGGCGGACGGCCCGGCGGATGGGCGATCGTCGTTCGCGACAAGCGCGCCAAGGCCCCGCCGTGTCACATCACCGGCGGGGCGATCGCGATCCCGAGCGGGGCGGGCACACCATGCTGATCTCGCCCCGTGAAGCCGGGTTCACGCTCATCGAACTCGTCGTTGGGATGCTCATCGGCGTCATCGTGATCGGCCTGTTCGTCGCCGCGATCAGCCAGGCGTGGATGCAGCGCGCCGACGCCGACGGTGAAGCGCTTGCGTCGGCGCGCATCAGCGAGGCGCTCGACCGCATCAGCGACGACGTTCGCGCGACACGCAAGGCCGATCGTGCTGACATCTTCCGGACGGCGACCAAGGACGAGCTGCGTGTCCAGATGGTCGGCAACCCCACGGTGTACGGCGATGTCGCGGTTGCCAGCGGACGGCAGCTGTCGGTGTATACCAACGGCGACGGCGGCGCCACGCCCACGTGCGTGACGTGGAGTTATCAGCAGGTCGACGACGGGCGCCTCACGAACGTCTGGGCCCTGACGCGTCGCATCGATGCGACCTGCGCGCCTGGGCCCGTCGCCGGCCGAGAAGTCGTCGCGGCGCTGCCGGAGGGCGTGGCACCGCCGGTGAATACCTTCCGCTACGGGGTGCTGGGCGCGCCGAACGGCCTCGGCGAATGCCCCGTCAACGTGGTCTCGCCCGGTGCGGCGAACATCGCACCAGCGCAGCGCCTGCGGATCGTTGCCGTCCATGTCGACCTGAGGGCGGGCGCGGCACGCGGCAAGAAGGCGGCACGCCAACGTGCCGGACGCGACGTGATCGGCCTCTGGTCTCGCCTCAACAACGACTACTACTTCGCACTGGACTGTGCCCAATGATGCAGGATCGACGAACAGAGCCGGGCTTCGCGCTCGTGGCAGCGGTGGTCCTCACCTTCCTGGCGACGGTGATGATCGCCGTCGCGGGAACGTACATGATGGGTCGCAGCTCAGATCATGATCGGCGCCGCGATCGCGTACTCGCCGTGCCGATCGTCGAGACGGCCGTGCACCGACTCAAGACCGGGCTGGAAGAGAACCTGCTGAGCGAGCACCGACGGTTCGTGCCGACGGTGGACCAGCTCGACTCCCTGACGTCCGACACGAGCGCCAACCTCATCATCGGCAACCCGCTTCCCCCGCCGATGCCGCCGATCCCGGCGAACCTGCCGCAGGTGACGATTCGTGAGCTCGGTGCGGGCGGTGGCGGTGCGGTCGGCGGCGGCACGGTCGGCTACTGGCAGATGGTCGGCGTGTTCGAGCCCGAGTACGTCGACGCCAGCGACGAGGGCGTCGTCGTCGTGTACCTGCGCGTGTGGATCGCCCCGGCCAACCAGCCGGGCCTCGCGACCGAACCCCGGCTGGTACGCGTGGAATTCCGGCCGGGACGATTCGCCGACTACCAGGCCGTCATCGACGGGCCCCTGCTGTTCGGTCCGGGCGCGAAACTCGACGGGCCCGTACACACCAACGGATTCCTCGACGGACGCAGCAACATGGCCGGCGTGCTCGCTGGCGGCCAGCGCGTCGCCACCGTCGGCAACACGGTCGTGCCCTGCAGCCCCGGCGCTCAGATCACGACCGCCAACGGCAATGTCGAACCCGGCGCGTTCTCAGGCTGCGCCATCCAGACCAACACGCGCCGCTACGTCAACCTGCTCGCGACCGAACAGGCCTACGATCGCATCCGCCGCGCCTGTGACGACGATCCGTCGCGAGCACGCTGTTACGACCAGCCCGTGACGGGTTCGAGCGTCACCATCAACGGCGCCGCGAATCGCGTCGACCTGCGTGGATATCGCGTGCGGATCTTCCCCACCTACATTCATGTCCGTCGCTACGAGATCAACGAGAACACGCAGGCTCCAGGCAACTACACGTCGTGGCAGGACACCATCCAGACGCCTGCCGGCAGCACCACTGCGCTGCTGTTCGCCGACAACGTGATCGTGTCCGGAACGACCAATGCTCGCGTGACGATCGCAGCCCGCAAGCCGGATGTCGGCGTGAACGTCGGAAACGTCCAGGAGCGAACGGGCGCCGCCAACATCTACATCCACGGCGACATCCTCAGCAACGGCCCGGGAGCGGTCGTGGGGCTGGTCGCGCAGGGCGGGCTGCTGCTGCAGGCGCTCGGTGGCGGCGGCTGCGTGCAGGAAGTCAATGCGGGCATCATGGCGATGACGGGCACGCTCACGATCGACCCGCGCTACACCACCACGCTGCATCACAACGGCGGAGCGCAGTGCGGCAAGATCGTGATCCGTGGATCGCTCGCCGCGCACCGCTCACCTATCCTGTACTGGGACTGGGCGAACGTCGCCGGCCACGCCGGATACTCGACCCGAGAGTACGTCTGGGACAAGCACCTGCGGCGCAATCCACCCCCGTACTTCCCGACCACGGAGACGTGGGATTCCAAGCACGTACGGCCAGCCGACCTGGACTGTTTCGCGGGCGGCGCGATCTCGGATCCGGATTGCTGATGCACGACACTCTGCGACATATGCGGCGAGAACAGGGACTGTCGATCATCGAGGTCATCGTCGCGTGCGTCGTGCTGCTGGTCGTCGGCGCGGCGCTCAGCGGGCTGTTCGTCGATACCGTCAAGACGCAGTCCAAGCTGTCGCTGAACGAGCGGCGCATGGCTGTCGCCGAAGGCGTGTTCGAACGGCTCAAGTCCGAATCGGGTTGGATGGCGGCGGGCGCAGGAAACTGCCAGTCGATGCCGACCGGGAACGTGAACATCACCTGCAACTCAGCATGGCTCAGCGCCAACTTCCAGGCTAGCGCGCTCGCGAACCAGTCGGGCACGACCGCTCCGGTCACGTTCCAGACGAACATCCGGATCGTCGGCATCGACGACGCATTCGACGGTCAGCGACAGAGCGATCGCGACGGAACCCGCCCTGACTACTACGCAGCTCGCATCCAGGTGCGTCGCGACGCCAATGAGGAGTGGTTCACGCTCAACGGCACGATCGACCCTCCCGGGCGCGTCACCACCGGCGCGCTGAAAGTCATCGTGTGTCGCGTGTCGCGCCAGTACGACGAGCGCATCCCGATCGCCGGTTGTCCGAACAACAGGCCCGACTCCCTGCTCGCATTCCCGGCTGGATCGCCCTTCGGTGGCAACACCAACGTGCAGCAGGACTGGGAGGCCGCGCTGGATCGAGGACGCAACGGCGGCAACTGGAACATGGTCAGCTTCAACATCAACCCGGCCAATGGCGTACAGCTCAGCATCGAGCAGTATCCTGGGCCCAGCGGCGTGCAACGCGATGCCGTGCCACCAGGCTGGAACGGGCCCGGCGGCTGCAGCGCAACGGCGAACCGCAAGCGAGTCACCTGTTCGGTCAATGGTGCCGGCGCCCCCTTGAACGTGACCGGTCTGATTCCGGGTCGCTACTCAGTCAGCGTCACCGGCGTACCCAACGGGTACGTGATCTGGCCGCTGCACTCGATCCCGTCGGACAACACCGCCATCGTCGAGAAGGGGCGCAGCTCCAGCGTGCTGCAGGTGATCCGCCCGGTCGATCGGGCCTTCTACGACGTCGACCTCTGGAACTGCGACCACTCCGAGGTGCAGAGCTGGGGGACCGGTCCCTGCGAGAACAACGCCAAGCCGAGCGGCATGGCCGGCTTCCTTGCGCCGGCGCCCTCCTCCCGTGGGCACTGGTCGAATTACGCATCGGTCGGTCCCAACGCACAGAGGATTCGATTCACCAACCTGGTGCCGGGGTTGTACTCCGCGCGCATCGTGACCCAAGGCAAGTCCTCGCTGCTGCTGCATCAGGGGCCCGCTGCAAATGGCGCCGATCTCAAGTTCCTGTGGATCGATCCCGTGGCGAACGGGGTCGGTGGTGGTGACGCCCCCAACAGCGGGACCGCGTCGTGGACGCGTCACTGGTGCAACTACGCGCGCCGCGTGTCGTTCCTTGCCGGCGTGGGCCTCGGGCCGGGTGGCGGCAACGTGCCGCACACGCACTACACGTACACTCAGGTGACGAACGCCGACGGCACCACGAGCTGGGTCGTCAGCGGCTCCTACATCCACCAGCACTACTACTACCCGGCCACGGCGTGCCAGAGCGGCTCCAACCCGCCGCCGCCCGGCGGGGGTAGCGGCGGGGCGTGATCAGACGTCGACGTTCGCGTCGCGCGCGTGACGCTCGATGAACTCGCGGCGCGGTTCCACGACGTCGCCCATGAGCATCGAGAACACCTCGTCGGCGCGCTCGGCCTGCTCGATCGACACCTGCTGCAGGATCCGCTTTTCGGGATCCATGGTCGTCTCCCATAGCTGCTCGGCGTTCATCTCGCCCAGGCCCTTGAAGCGCTGGATCTCGATGCCGTGCTTGGTGGAATCCAGCACCGCTTCGCGCAGCTCGTCCCACGTCGCGGCTTCGACTTCCTTCTTGTCCGCGTAGCGGGCGACGAAGCGTGGAACGCCCGCGGCGCTCTTGAGCTTCTCCGACGCCTTGCGAAGGCCCGTGTACGCGCTCGAGGTGAACAGCGCCCACGGCAGGATCACACGGGTCGCGCTCATCGTTGCCGCATCGAGCGAGCGGAAGAACAGCTTCTGCTCGGTCTCGTCGATGCGCTCGAACTGGATCTCGGAATGGTCCGTGACCGCAGCCGGGCGCTGCAGGTACTCCGCGACCTGGTCGAGCGACGTGAAGTTCTCGAAGAGGATCGGGTGGCTGCGCAGCCACTCGATCGTCGCGCGTCCGTACTCGCTCTGCAGCGTGGCGGCCCAGCCCTGTGCTTCCTTCAGGTCGCGCGTGAAGCGCTGCCAGCGCGCCTCGCTCCAGGCCTGCTCGGTGCCGGTGCCGTCGGTGACGACCACCTGTTCGATGCGCTCGGCGACGAGGAAGTCGGTGAGCTCGTGCTCCTTCTCGATGTAGCGCTCCTGATTGCCGTACTTGATCAGGTAGATCGGGGGTGCGGCGATGTAGATGTAGCCGGCATCGATCAGGTCGCGTGCCTGTCGGAACAGGAACGTGAGGATGAGCGTGCGGATGTGCGCGCCGTCGACGTCGGCGTCGGTCATCACCACGATGCGGTGGTAGCGCGCCTTTTCCAGGTCGAACTCCTCGCCGATGCCGGTGCCGAGCGCGGTGATGATGTTCTGGATTTCCTGGTTGGAGAGCACCTTGTTGATGCGGGCGCGCTCCACGTTGAGAATCTTGCCGCGCAGCGGCAGGATCGCCTGGAAGAAGCGGTCGCGGCCCATCTTCGCGGAGCCGCCGGCCGAGTCGCCCTCGACGATGAAGATCTCGTTCTGCGACGGATCATCGCTGGTGCAGTCGGCGAGCTTGCCGGGCAGGCGTGACGCATCCAGCGCGCTCTTCTTGCGGGTCAGGTCGCGAGCCTTGCGCGCTGCCTGGCGGGCCTGCGCGGCGCTGATGACCTTGGTGCAGATGGACTTGGCCTCGGCGGGGTTCTCCTCGAAGAACTGTGCGATGAAGTGGTTGGTGGCTGCCTCGACGAAGCCCTTGATGCCCGGGTTGCCGAGCTTGTCCTTGGTCTGGCCCTCGAACTGTGGTTCGCCGAGCTTGACGGAGATGATCGCTGCCAGGCCTTCGCGCACGTCGGAGCCCTGCAGGTTCTCGTCCTTTTCCTTGAGCAGCCCCTTCTCGCGCGCGTACGCATTGATGGTGCGGGTGAGTGCCGCCTGGAAGCCGGACAGGTGTGAGCCGCCACCTGGCGTCTGCACGTTGTTGGCGTAGGTGTGCACCGACTCCGAGTAGGAGCTGTTCCACTGCGCGGCGACCTCGACCTCGACATCCATGTTGGAGTCCTGGCCTTCGCGGGTGAACGCGAGGATCTTCTTGTGGATCGGGTCCTTCGTCTTGTTCAGGTGTGCGACGAAGTCGGCGAGGCCCCCGTCAAACTGGTACGACGCGGTCTGGCCTTCGCCACGCTCGTCGATGAGCTCGATGCGCAGTCCACGCGTGAGGAACGCCGTCTCGCGGAAACGGTTCGCGATCAGGTCGAAGTCGTAGACGAGCTCGTCGAAGATCTCCGGATCCGGCTTGAAGTGGGTGGCCGTTCCCATCTCCGTGGTCTTCTCGCCCTTGGCGAGCGGCGCGACCGGAACGCCGCGTTCGTACACCTGGGTCCACACGAACCCGTCGCGGTAGATCGTCAGCGTCGCTTCTTCCGAGAGCGCGTTCACGACCGAGGCGCCGACGCCGTGCAGGCCGCCGGACACCTTGTAGCCGCCACCGCCGAACTTGCCGCCGGCATGCAGGACGGTCATCACGATCTCGGCGGCGCTGCGGCCCAGCTCGTCGTCCTTCTTGATGTCGACGGGGATGCCGCGCCCGTAGTCGCGAACCGTCACCGAGTTGTCCGGATGGATCCGCACGTCGATGCGGTCGTTGCGACCGGCGAGCGCCTCGTCGACGGAGTTGTCGACGATCTCCCAGATCAGGTGGTGAAGACCCTTGGTTCCGGTTGATCCGATGTACATGCCGGGGCGCTTGCGCACCGC
>JBBQUY010000058.1:0-22772 GCA_038212015.1 Gaiellales bacterium
CGGATCAGCGTCGCGTCCGGAGCCGACACCACGGCATGGGACGAGTGACGGGGATGCGCCGGTGAACGTGGCCGGCACCACACGCATCGGCGCGATCGCGAACGCGGTCGTGCACGTCGGCACGCCCTCGCTGCGCGGCGCGCTCGACGACGTCGCCTCTCGCGCACGAACGTCGTTCCATGTCGACGTGTTCCGGGTGGGCGACGATGCCGTCGCCGACATGATCGAGGGCCTGGCTCGGCGCGACGTGTCGCTGTCGGTGCTCGCCGACACCGATGCCACCACCGGCAAGGCGGCCAAGGTGTTGCGCCGACAGGCGGGCGACGGCTGGGCCGAACTCGGCACGGACCCGCTCAAGCAGCACGGCAAGTCCGCCTCGCGCGACAGCGGCGCCGAAGCGTTCGTCGGGACCGATCTCGCTGACGAGGACGCGGCGCGCCGCCTCGAGCTCGGCGTGACGTTCGAAGGCGCGCCCGCCGCGGCGCTCGGACGCGTCCACGCCGCCACCGCTGGCAGCGAAGCCGTGCTCGCCGGCGTGCTCGACGATGCCGCTGCCGCCGGGATCGTCATCAACGATCCGCGCACCGGCGCGCGGCACGCCACCGACGCGATCGAGCTGCTCGTCGACGACCATGGCGGTCGGCTGCGCATCATGACCAAGGCCTTCGACGACGAAGTGCTCGCCGAACGCATCGCCGCCGCGGTGCGCGGTCGCATGGACGAGCCGGCCGAGCTGCTCACCCACGACATTCCCAAGCGGCAGCATCGGCTGCTCGAACGCGCCGGCATCGTGGTGCACGAGATCGACGAGCGCGACGCCGAACGCGCCGCCACCGCGCTGCATGGCACGCTCATCGACACCAGGCGCGGCGCGTTCATCGGCTCGCCGTACCTGGAGGAGCGCGTGCTCTACGGCTCGGGCGGTCGCCAGTCGCGCGAGGTCGGCGTCCTGCTCGACGGCGATGCCGCCGCGCAGGCTCGCGCCGCCTACGACTCGCTGCTCGCCGCCAACACCTGATCGATCACGCGGACGTGGCCGTCGTGCTCGCTCGGACCCGATTCGATGAGGTGTAGCAATCTGCTATCCCAGCGGGACGTTAGATTGCTACACCTCATCCGCGGCCGGCTGATCCGAGCCCAAGACCGCGTTCGTTATCAGGCGGTCACGGCGTTCGCGTCGAGCTCCATGAGCATCGCGCTCACGTGCCGGATCGCCGCGATGCGCTCCTCGAAGCCGAGCATCATCGCGTAGGCATCCGCCTGCACGCGATCGATCCCGAGCTCGTCGAGGTACTCGTCCGGCGCCCATTCGCGCAGCGAGCGTCCGAGCAGGTACGCGTCGAGTCGGTCCTCCCACGGAATCACCGGCGCCGCGGGCGGCTTGGGTCCGCTCACGGCGGCCGCAGCTTCCTTGGGCTTCATCCCGGGCGTGGGCGCGATCACCTCGCCCTTCGCATACGGGTTCTCGCCCGACAGCGGCGTGGCGGGGCGCTGAAAGTCCTCGCCCTGCACACTCGCCTGGCTGAGCGTCTGCCAGTTCGCCGACATCGCGGTCTCGTCGAGCGGCTTGCCGTCGGGGCCCATCTCGACGGTCTTGGGCGCCTGGGTATTGGGCGACTTCGGGGCGGGGCCGGCTTCCTTCTTGGCCTGTGCCGCGGTGATCTCACCCTTGGCGACCTGCTTGGCCAGCTCCGTGGCGCGCTGCTCGTCGATGCGTCCGGCTTCCGTGCCGCGACGCAGCAGGTCGGCGATCGTCACCGACAGGTCGCCCGCCTCGAGCCGGTCCTGGACCTCCTGCGGCAGGTCGAGCAGCTTCAGGTGCGTCGACGCCCACGCGGGTCGCAGGCCGAGTGACCGGGCGAGCGTGCCCGCGTCCATCTCCTCGTTCAGGTCGAGCAGCAGTCGCAGCGCCCGCGCGGCCTGCAGCGGCTCGAGCGGCACGCGCTGCACGTTCTCGGTGAGCATGAGCGCATAGACCTCGGCTTCGGTGAGGCCCTCGCGCACCTCGCACGCAGCCTCCTCGTACCCGTCGACGCCAGCGTCCACGAGCGCGCTCAGCGCGGCGTGTCGGCGATGGCCGGCGACGACGCGGTACTGCTCGAGCGCCGGGTCTGCTTCCTTGGGGAGTTCGCCGTCGGCGCTCGAATCCGGATTCCACGGGCGCACGAGCAGCGGCGTCAGCAGCCCGACCTCGCGGATCGAGAGCGCGAGCTCCTGGATCTCCGGCAGATCGAGGCGGATGTTCTCGCCCGGATGCAGCTGCGCGACGTGCACCTGGCGCGTCACGCGCGCTCTGGTGGCCAGCCCGGGACGCTGCGGCGTCTCGCGGAGCTCCGTGGCTCGTCGCTCGCGCTTCTTGGCCTTGGCGGCCTCCTCGCGCTGCGCCTTCTTCTCTTCTGCGATCTGGAACTCGTCAACGTCACCCATGGCGAGAAGTGTAGGGAGGGGGTCGGTTGCAGCCTGCTACCGACCGCCGCGGATTGGTTGTCGCGAACCACTCACCCTGTTAGATTCGGTTACCGAACGTCGCGGTTGTCGAAGGAAGCGCCGCGAGCAGGGGGGAATGTGACAGAGCCGACGCAGTCCGTCATGCAGGAGCTGCGCGCCACGCTGTGGCGCCGCGTCGGCGACGCCACGCACGCTCATGTCGCCGACCTGGCCACCGCGCTCATCGGCCTCCAGCAAGCGCCGGGCGACGAGGACCTGCTCGCGCGCGGCGTGCAGCTCGCACACTCGATCGCCGGCAGCGCCGGGGTCTACGGATTCGACGACGAAGCCCGCGCCGCCAACGAGCTCGAAGGTCTGCTCCGCGAGTGGCCCGGCGCCTCCGGCATCGCGCCCGCGCTTGATCTGCTGGATCGCCTGCAGCGCGGGTTCGAGGTGTCGACATGATCGAGCCGACGCCCATCGACGTGGTGATCGCCGACGACCACGAGCTCGTTCGCGCGGCCATCGCAGTGCACCTGGCCGATGGTGGTCGCGCCCGCTGCGTGGGAGAGGCCGCCACGGGCGCAGAAGCGATCGCGCTCATCGCCGAGCTCCAGCCGCCGGTCGCGTTCGTGGACGTCGGGCTCCCCGACATGGAGGGGTTCGACGTCGTCGAGGCGATCGTCGAGGCCGGCCTGCCCACGCGCGTGGTGCTCGTGTCCTCGCGCATCAGCAGCGCGCTCGTGCAGCGCGGCTTCGACGCCGGCGCATGGGGCTACCTGTCGAAGGTCTCGTCGGTGGAGCTGCTGCCGCAGGCACTGGATGCAGTCGTCGCCGGCGCGCGCTACGTCGACCCGGAAGTCGCGGGCGACCTGCTGCAACCCGCGTCGGAACTGCTGTCAGCCACCGAGCTGCGAGTGCTCGAGCACATGGCAGCCGGGCGCGACGATGCCGCGATCGCATTCCAGCTCCAGCTCGATGCCGCGGCCGTGACCGATCACGTCGCGTCGCTCATCGACAAGCTCGGCTGCTCCACACGTGCGTCGGCGATCAGCCACGCGATCCGCGAGGGCATGGCCGAGTAGGTCGCGATCGACCGGGAGCTACCAGCCCGCAATCGAGAGCAGGCCCTCGGAGTTCCCGTCGGGATCGCCGATCCACGGGCTCGGCATCGAGCGAGCCGCGAGCAGTGCCGCGCGCGTCGCATCGGCGCCGTCGGTGGTGCGTGAGCGGTGCAGCGCTGCCGCACCTGCCACGTGCGGCGCCGCCATGCTCGTACCGGAGATCGTGTTGTAGCTGCCGCCCTTCCACGTGGAGGCGATGCACACGCCGGGCGCTGCCAGGTCGACCGGTGCGCCCCAGTTGGAGAAGTTCGCGAACGTCTCTTCCTCGTCGACGCGGCACGGCGTGCCCTCGCTCGAACCGGATGCGGCAGTACCGTCGAAGTCCGCCCATGCGGAGACAGTGAATACCTCGTCGTAGGCGGCGGGCGTGAAGCCTGCTGCGTTGGAGGAGTCGTTGCCCGCGGCGACGATCACGTTGACGTCGTTGCTGGTCAGCCGGCAGATCGCCTGGCGCAGCGCGTCCGAGGTGGCGCCGCAGGTGCCGGTCTGTGTGCCGGGACCGCCGAGGCTCAGGTTCGCGATCTCGATGCCGGGGTTGGCCGCCACCCAGTCGATCCCGCAGACCACTGCAGACCATGAGCCCGAGCCCGTGTTGTCGAGCACGCGCACCGCATGCAGGCGCACGCCAGGCGCGACGCCCACGACGCCAAAGCCGTTGTCGCGCGCACCGATCGTGCCGGCAACGTGCGTGCCGTGTCCATGGCCGTCGCCGAAGGAGCGGCCGGTCGAGCAGTTGGTGCCGCCCACGACGTTGAGATCCGGATGCTTCGGATCGATCCCGGTGTCGATCACCGCGACATCGATCGCAGTGGAGACGAGGTCGTTGGAGACGGAGCCGTCGTAGCGGAACTCTGCCTGGCCGATGCGCGTGATGCCGGTCGGAACCGACTGCACCTGCGGCGTGGTCGTCTCACCGCCACCCTTTACCGGCTTGCCGAGCGAGATCACGCGGTCGACCGACACGAAGCGAACGGCGGGGTCGCGCTGCACCTTGGCGAGCGTCGCATCCGAGAGCGTCGCCGCGTAGCCGCGCAGTGCGTGGCGATACACGTGCTCGGGTGCCGCGCCATGGCGCTTCGCTGCAGTGACCGGGCTCGCGCCGTCGTGCAGGACGACGATGTAGCGGCCGGCCGCGGCGGCGCTCGATGCGCTGAGCAGCAGCAGCGACAGCATCGCCGTGAGTACGAGCAGGAAACGGGGAGCGCGAACCGACATGGGAGCCTCGAAAGCCTGGGGAGCAGGGAGCGACCACCCAGCCTATCGTTTCGATCAGCGAATCGGTTACGCCGGTGCGCGAAGTACCTGCCCAGGCATTCGGGCAGCATCGATAGTCGGGGTGACTGGATTCGAACCAGCGATCTCCTCGTCCCAAACGAGGCGCCTTACCAGGCTAGGCCACACCCCGGAGCTGGCTCAGTCTAGCGGGGATTCCGGATTCCGCGTGAGCTCGTCGGAAACACGCGAACGAGACACGTACACGAACTCAGGTCCATCCGCGGCATGATCAGCCGGTCACTTGGCGGCTGCGCTCGAGATCGTCGGCCACCAGTCGGCTCGTGATGCGCTCGAGTTCCGCGTCGTCGACGTGGTCGAAGCGGTAGGCCTCACGCACGAACGGGGCAAGGTCTGCACGATAGTCGTGTCCGTTGGACGCGAACTCGCCCGGCACCACGGTCGCCGCGTTCTTGGCATCGAGCGCCGACTGCAGGAAGGTGACACCCGGTGTCCACGACATCTCGTCGGGCACCGTCTCGGGGCGATTGCCGCGCAGCCACGCCGGCTCCTGCACGAGCATGTCGACGCCGAACTTCGCGACCGGGTCGTTGTCGTGTGTCAACAGCACCACGCGCATGCGGTCGTTGACCGAGTCGGGTCGCGCCTGAAGTTCCTCGATCGAGTCGAACTCGCCCACGAGCGTGGGGTCGACGTCGTCTCGAGGCGTGCCGAGCACCTGCTGGCGCCACTCGCTCCGGAAGGGTGAGCCGCTCCACAGTGCACGATCGACCCCGGCGCGCTGGAGGGCATCGGTGCCTTCGTGCAGGAACACGTCCTGTGTGGTGTGCGCGCCCAGGCTCTCGCCATACATCACCAGCCGTGGTCGGCGAGCTTCCGGAATCTCGCGCAGCCGCGACTCGATCGCGTCCAGCAGCGCCGCGTTCTGTCGCGCGCCGGGGGAGACACGGTCCGCCGACAGTACCGAGGGACGCGAGCCGTACTGCATCGCGACCGTAGCGACGTCGCCACGCGACATGTACTCGGAGGCGGCGATCGGGATCGGGTTCACGAAGCCGGTGCCGCTGGGCGAGGCGAACACCAGCATCGAGCGCTCGAACGCTCCGGTGCGCTCGAGCTCGCCCATGGCGAGCTGCACGCGCTCGTCGATCGTCGCGCCGGCAGGCGTTCCGACATAGACGCGAATCGGATCGACGGCTGGTGCGCCCGTTACTTCCGTGATCGTGGCCGCCGGCACGGCTTCGGACACGAAGCGGCGGCCCTGGCGACCGAGCACGTCAAAACCGACCAGGCTTCCGGGCCCGCCTGACACGTTCGGCATCGTCGGCGGCGTGTCGTATGCGGGCTCGAGCTTGTGGTTGGAACGCTCGAACGCGCCGGCAGCCTTGCCCACTGCCAACGCGCCCAGGCCACCGACGATTCCCAGCACCGCAGCGTGGCCCGCGATTCGCCACGCCGATGCCGGACCCGGAAGTCGCGACGCGAGCCCGCCACCGATCACGCCACCACCGGCTCGGCCGAGCGCGATCATGCCACCGACCGCGCCAGCCACACCGAGCCCGATGCCGATCGGGCGCAGCGCGGATCCGGGGCTGTCATCGCCACCATGCGCGCGAGCTGACCGGTCGAGGTTGCGGGTCAGTGCGCCGGCGCCGACTCCCAGAACCGCGGCGCCGATCAGCGCCGGGCCGATCACGCGGCCAGCCGGCACGCGAGCAGCGATCATCGTATGCGCCGCGGCGCCCGCGCCGACTGCGGCGGCCGCACCGGCGCCGAGCATCGTCACCATGCCTGCCGACCGTATCGCCGAGCGGCCCACCGACTCGCCGTCTTCGCGACGCGCCGCAAGCATCGCGACGCCACCCACAGCAGCAAGTGCGAGCGGTCCCGCGACTCGTGCAATTGCCGGGCCGGCGCCGAGCCGAGCTGCACCGGTGGTCGCGGCGGACGCGGCGCGATAGGCCGCAGCGCCCACTGCGAATCCGCCCAGCATCGACCCACCCGTAACGAGCGCCTGGTCAAGCGTGGGGCGCGGCATCAGTGTCGGGGAGAACGACGCGACCGCGGCGGCGCCGCCCAGCAGCGCGCCCGCCTGCACGGCAGGCCTGGCTGCAAACGTCCCGATCGTCGACGCGATCCCCATGCTCCGCTCGTCCCGTTGGTCACGCGCGGCCGTCCCGCCGCACTGCGTCCTCCCTGTGCATCGAGACGAGCAGGGCCGATCGTTGCGTGCGACGCGTCGCACGCTCGGCATTGCGCCAGTTCGACTTTGGAAACATCCGGTGTCAGCCAGGTAACGAGCCGATCATGCATGACGTCCCCCTCGTTCCTGCCACATGCCAGCGAACCATGGAACCGCCGAGACGGGGCGGCCTACAAACCGCATCTCGATCGATCCGTCCGCTCGTGGGACACGGAGTCCTCATCTCGGGCGGCGATGCTGCCGATGAACCTAGGTGCGCCTGCTACGACCGATCCTGCCTGCCTTCGCGGCCATGCTGCTGATCGTCGTCGCCTCGTCGCAGTTCGCTGGCGCTGCGACGAGCTCAACCGTCGTGGGGGCGACCGTCCCGAGCGCCACCAACATCACGATCGCCGGGTGCGCCACCGGAACCGCCGCAACCACGATCGGCAGCATCCTGCCCGGCGCGAGCGTGACGACCTCGACCGACTGCGTGGTCACCTTCGGATCGTCCAACGACACCGCGTCCCTCCGGATGCACCAGGCCGATCGCGCCGACCGCGGCATGTACCGACCCGTCAACGGCGGCCTCGACTCGACGTTCGGCACCGCCGGACGAACGGTCAACGCCACGGGGACCGGCACCGACATGTACACGACCGTCGCCCGCGACGCGAACGGGATGTTCGTCGCCGCCGGCCACTACTACAACGGAAGCCGCAACAAGATCGTCGTCGCCCGCTATCAGGCGAACGGGACCCTCGATCCCGGGTTCAACGGCGGAGCCGTCCGCACGATCGACATCTCCGGCGCGGCCGTCGCCGACGACGTCATCTACTCGCTCGCGGTACAGCCCGACAGGAAGATCGTGATGGCGGGCATCAGCAACGGCGACTCGCTGCTCATGCGGTTGAACGCCGACGGCACCACCGACTGGACCCAGGTCAACAACCTCGGCAGTGGTGTGGACTGGGCGAAGGGCGTCGCGCTGCAGCCGGACGGCAACATCGTCGTCTACGGGATCGCATACAGCGGCGCGGGCAACATCTGGAACATGTACCTGGAGCGGCGTACGCCCGCCGCCGGCGCGCTCGACACCGCGAACTTCGGCACCAGCGGGCGGCTCGTGATCCCCTCGATCATCACCGCCGCATCGCCGCGCGTCACCGTCGACCCGCCGATCATCCAGCCCGACGGGAAGATCGTCGTGTGCGACTACACCACCGCCGGGGGCAACCCCGACCTGTGGATCTTCCGCACCAGCGCAGCCGGCGTGCTTGACAACGGGTTCGGTACCTCGGGCCGCACGACGATCGCCGCACCGAACAACGACTTCTGCGGCCCGGGCGTGCTGCAGGCCGACGGCAAGCTCGTGTTCCCGAGTGCCACCACCGACGGCCTCGGCGTGGGCAGCGTGCGCGCGCTGCGGCTCAACGCCGACGGGTCTCCCGATACCGCAACGTGGGGCGCCGGGGGCGTTGCCGCGCCCGCCGTCGGAGATGCCTACATCGGCGGGGTGCTGCTGCAGGAGGATGGGCGGGTCGTCGGATTCGGCGTGCGCAAGAACGGCGCGACCTACCAGGGTGCACTCTTTCGATGGTCGACGACGGGCGTGCTCGACACGACCTTCGCCGAGGGCAGCTATGCGACGGCCGACATCGGCAACCCGGCAATCCCTCCAGCCGGCGGTGGCAACACGTGGGGCTCGGATGGCCGTACGGTGACCGCGACCGGATACTGGAACGGCTCGAACCTCGACCTGGCGATCTACCGCATGGGAACGACGACCGTCCCGGACTACGGCACGACGAACTGGGCATCGACCTCAGGCACCTTCGGCGCCTGCCTCGCCAGCGTGGCCGGCGGCGCCACCGCGGCATGGACGGGCGGCGGCGGCTCCTGCACGGCTGCGGACAATGGCACCTGGTACGGCATCCCCCAGACCACGGCATCGACCAACGCCGTCGTCGCACGCAGCACGATCGCCACGACGACCGCCGCACAGGCCAACCTCCGATTCGGCATGCGCGCCGCGAGCGCACAGCCACCAGGTGTGTACATCGCGCCAGTGACGTTCGACGTCGTCGCACCGATGGTCTAGACCGCACGTGCAGGAACCCACCGCAGCTCTACGTCAGGCACTGCTGCTCGCCGCGGGCGAGGGATCACGGCTGCGGCCGCTCACCGACCACGTTCCCAAGCCGATGCTGCCGATCCACGGCCAGGCGGTCGTCGAACGCCTCGTCGGCCAGCTCGTTCGCATCGGCGTCGAGCGCATCACCGTCGTGATCGGCTATCGCGGCGACGTGCTGCGCGCATTCCTCGAGCGCATCGCATCCGGCATCGAGCTGACATTCGTCGAGCAACCGCAGCGACTCGGCACCGGCCACGCCCTGCAGCTCGCGCTCGACGCCGGCCTCGAGCGCGTCGACACGATCATGGCGGCGAGCGACACATGGTGGCGCGACGAGGACGTCACGGCGCTCGTCGACGACGCGACCCGAGACGAGCAGGCACTCGTGACGATGTCGCTGCTGCGCTGGCCGGTCGCGCAGCTGCCGCACTCGATGGCGGTGCGCACCGACCACGAACGCCACGTCACGCGTGTGCTGGATCGCGTCGACCCCGCAGCCGAACCGGCCGACGCGACCGCCCTGTCGGGCTCGCCGCTGTACGTGCTGCGCGCGCCGTTCTGGTCGTATGTGGAGCGCATCCAGCCGGCCGGCGGCGTGATCGAGCTCGCGACCGGCATCCAGCAGGCAATCGACGACGGGCACCTGGTCCGAGCCCACGAGATCCACGGCGCGCGCGACCTGACCCGCCCGGAGGACCTGCTGCGCCACAATTTCGGCTACCTCGACCGCTGGCTCGACGCGGCCAGATCCGGGTCGTGACGCTCGCGCCCGTGCGCCGGCGCATGTGAGAATCTTCGCCGATGCAGCTTGCCGCCCCCGCATCCATCCACGTAGCAGCGCGCCCGGGCCCCGTGCGCGACGATTCGGTGTTCCTGCCGCAGTTCCGCTCACCCGGCCTGCCTGACGGCATGCCGTGGGGCCCCGACAACGGCAACTGTGGGCCCACCTCGATCGTGAACGCGCTTCGGCTCGTCGACCTCGACATTCCGGGCTTCGGCGGCGAGCGCACGCAGGCCGTCATCGACGCCGCCCGCCTGCTCACCACCGGCACCAACGACCCGACCGCCGCCACGACCAAGCAGCAGCAGGCGATCGCGCTGCGCGCCGCAGGCGCCGACGTTGACACCACCACGTCCATCAACGCGGGCCTCGAGGCCGTGCGCGAGGGCGCGGTGCTGCTGCTCGGCGGCGACCGCGCAGCGCGTGGCTGGCCGCGACGCGACGACGATCCGCCCCCGACGAAGGTCGCCAACCACGCCGCCGTCGTCGCGCGCTACGAGGCCGCAACCGATCGCTACGTCGTGTTCGACCCGGCGCTGTATGCCCCGGTGCGCGTGAACGCGTCGCAGCTCGCCGCGTTCACGCAGGTCACCGACGGCGTCCAGATGCTCCGGCTCGGGCTCATCGTTCGTGGCCCTGGTTCGTCTGCCGCGCCGCGCTGATCGTCACGGGAGCTTGACGAGTTCGCTTTGCGCACGACCGGTCAGCGGATCGACCACGAACAGCCGCACCGCGACGGGCTCGTCGTCGGTGAACTCGATCCGCGCGAAGCTCGCGTCCTGCTCGCCGATCGCCGCGAGCCCGCCGGCACCCAGCGTGCCGCCATCGACGATCACGTGCGGTCCGTCCGCGTGCACGTGCGGCTCGTGATCGTGCCCGGTCAGCACGAGCAGCGGCTCGTCGTCCCCATCCCGGGAAAGCTCGCTCAACAGGCGGTGCGCGAAGCCGTGCTGGTGCACGAGCACCACGTCCGGGCGCTCCGGCAGCGCACGCCACCACTCGATGAACTCGTCGCGCTGGCGCTCGTACGCCTCGCCGTACACGCGCAGCCGGTGCTCACCGTTGCTGTCGGGCGCGCGCTGCAATGGATCGGGATAGCCTGCCACGAGCAGCCCATGCACCGACGTCGTGGGCTCGTCGCCGTCGAGCACCATCGCACCGGCGTCCGCGAGTGACTGCATGTACTCGGGGGTGTCGTGGTTGCCGGAGATGGCGACGACCTCGCTGCCGAGGCTCGCGATCTGCGGCGCGTGGCGCTGCGTGACGCGCGCGCCGACCTGGACGAAGTCGCCGATCGCGAACACCGGCGCGCCGTCGACGAACTCGGCGAGGGCGTCGAGCACGAACACGTTGTCATGGAAATCGCTGATCACGTACGCGAATCGATCGGGGGCCGGGTCGTCGCCGTTGCGCGTCAGCTCGCTGACGTTGCCGATGCTCTCGAGGGCAGTGGCGTAGTGGTCCTCGTACTCGTCGCCGACGTCGCGCAGCTGCTGGGCGAAGCGCAGCACGACGGGCAGCTCGCTGGCGTAGCCGCCGGCGGCGGTCGGGCGCAGCTGTCCAGCATCCAGGCCGCGCAGCTCGACGATCGCCGGCACGAGCACCGTGGCGACGATGACCGTGCCGATCGTCGGTGACAAGAGCAGCCACCTGCGGCGAAGGTGCGTGGAGGTGATGAGCGCGCCTGCGACGAGCGCGCCTGCGATGCCGCCGATGGTCGCGGCGATCGTCGCGCGCCGGATCGCGCTGGTGACGAGCTGCTCGCTGTCGGCACGGATCTCGCGCAGGGAACGATTCGCGGCCGCCGCCGAGCTGATGCTGCGCTCGGCGCGCTCGCGGTCGATGCCACGAAGCTCCAGGTCGATGCGCACGGGCGCGCGATGGTCGAGCAGTCGAACCCGCCAGTCGACGAGCGGCACGTGCACGCTCACATAGCCATCGAGGGACGGCCGCACCTGTGAATCGACGGTCCCGAACGACGTCGACTGGCGCTGGTCGGCGCCCAGCAGCAGCCCGGCGGCCATGCCGGCGACCGTGCAGGTGCCGATCACGACGAGCAGCGAGATCGCGAGCAGCGCGCGGACCAGCGGTCGACGGTCGTCGCCAGCCATCAGCTCTTGAGCCTGCGTCCGGTCTGAAACAGCCACACGAGCACCGCGAAGGCCGCGATCGCGAGCGCCACCGTCGATCCGAGTGCGGCAGCGAAGGATGCGTCGCTCGTGCCCAGGAAGGCGTGGCGCAGCCCGTTGACCTCGTAAAAGAGCGGGTCGAGCCGGGTGAACAGCTGGAGGTGGTCGGGGAGCATGTCGATCGAGTAGAACACCCCGCCCACGAAGATGAGCGGCGTGATGAGCAGGTTGGAGATGAGCGTGTGCTGGTCGAACGTCTGCGCGTAGATGCCGGCGATCACGCCGATCGACGCCCACAGCACCGCCACCGCGACGATGAGCACGATCGCCTCGAACGGGTGCGCGAACGGGATGTCGGTGATCATCGCCGCGCCCGCGAGCACGAGCCCGCCCACGAGCAGCGAGCGCAGCACGCCGCCGAGCAGGATCGCGAGCGCGACCTGCCACGCGTGCATCGGGGAGCTGAGCACGTCTTCCAGGTAGCCGTCGGTCTTGGCCTGGAAGATCGAGGAGGAGTTGTTGGCATAGGCCTGGGTCGCCACCTGCATGAGCACCACGCCCGGCACGATGAACGTCACGTAGTCGAATCCGTCGATCGAGCCGATGCGCTCGCCGACCGCGACGCCGAACACGGCGAAGTAGAGGATCCCGGTGAGCACGGGCGTGGCGATCGTCTGTGTCCAGATCTTCAGCACGCGCAGCAGTTCGCGCTCGAGCAGCGTCAGGAACCCGCGCGTGGTGCCGTGGCGGGTGAGCGCTTCGGCGCTGCGGGAGGGAGCTGCGTTCATCGGCCGATCACCTGCAGGTACAGCTCCTCGATCGTGTCTGCGCCGTGCTCGACCTTGAGGTCGTCGGGCGTGCCGCGCATCGCGATGCGGCCGTGCTGGATGAGCGCGATGTCGTCGCAGAGCGCCTCGGCTTCTTCCAGGTAGTGCGTGGTGAGCAGGATCGTGCGGCCGCTCGCGTGCAGGCGCCGGATGTAGTCGTGCAGCTCCATGCGCAGCTCCACGTCCACGCCGGCGGTGGGCTCGTCGAGCACGAGCAGCGGCGGGTCGTGCATGAACGCGCGGGCAAGCAGCAGGCGGCGCTTCATGCCGCCCGACAGGCGCGGCGTGCGCGTGTTCGCCTTGGCGGACAGGTCGAATGCGTCGATGAGCTCGTCGGCCTTGTCGCGCGATTCGCGGCGCGACATGCCGAAGTAGCCGCCGTGGTAGGTCAACGTCTCGCGCACGGTGAGGAAGCGATCGAGGTTCGGGTCCTGCGGCGAGAGCCCGATCAGGCGCCGCGCGAGGACGGCGTGGCGGCGCGTGTCGTGGCCGAACACCTCGATGCGGGAGTCGGCGTCGGCGATGCGAACGAGCCCGCACAGCGCACGGATGAGCGTCGACTTTCCCGCGCCGTTGGGTCCGAGCAGGCCGAAGAAGCTCCCGGCGGGAATCTCGAGCGTCAACTGGTCGAGCGCGCGCGTTCCGTCGTCGTAGACCTTCGTCAGGTCCGTGAAGCGAACGGCAGGGGTCTGGTCGGTCGGAGCGAGCATGGTCTGCCGCTGATCGTATCGCTCATCCCAGGTCGGGCAGGCGCTGGCGCAGCTTGAGCACCGGTTCGAACAGGTCGCCCATCGTCGCCACGCGCTCGACGACGTCGTCGTGGAGGAAGCGCAGCGCGTCCTGATCACCCGCCTCGCACGCGTCTTCCACCTCGTGCCACTCGAGCGGCGTCGACACCGTCGGATGCGACTTCGCGCGGAGTGAATAGACGCAGACGGTCGTCTTGTGGTCGTCGTTCTGGCTCCAGTCGACGAGCACCTTGCCGCGGCGCAGCGTCTTGAGCTGCTTGGCGACGATCAGGTCGGGGTGGCGCTTGGTGAGCAGTTCGGCGACGGCCTTCGCGAACGGCTTGGTGTCGTCGTAGGTCACGTTGGGATCGTTGAGGGGCACGTACACCTGGATGCCCTTGGAGCCGCTCGTCTTCGCGAACGACGCGAGCCCGATCTCGTCGAACAGGTCGTGCACGTGCAACGCGACCTGGCAGCACTCGACGATTCCCGCGCCCTCGCCGGGGTCCAGGTCGAAGGCGATGACCGTCGGGCGCTGCACGTCGCTGGCCTTGGCGAGCAGCACATGCAGTTCCAGGTCCGCGAGGTTGGCCGCCCACACGAGCGAGGGCACGTCGTCGCCGAGGCAGTAGTCGACGTCCTTGTCGCCGATCGGGCCGGTCGTGCGAATGAAATCGGGGCGATGGTCGGGGCAGCGCTTCTGGTAGAAGAAATCGGCATCCACGCCGTTGGGGTAGCGCTTGAGCGTGAGCGGGCGCCCGCGCAGGTGGGGCAGGACGGCGGGCGCGATCGTCGCGTAGTAGCGCGCGACGTCGAGCTTCGTGAATCCGGCGTCGGGATAGAGCACCTTGTGGACGTTGGTGAGCTTGAGGTCGCGGGTGCCGATCTTGATGCGGTGGTCACCCTTCTCGAGGTCGGCGAGCGCCTCGAGCGCGCGGGCGGCGGCCTGCTGGTCGCGCTTGGTGCCGACGTTGGTGACGGGTGCGAGGGCGGGCGTCATGCGTCCTCCCGGATCACGCTGGTGGCGAGCTTGTCGTCGCGCAGGCCCTTGAAGCTCGGGTGGCGCAGGGTGCCGTCGCGGGTGAACTCGGTGAACTCGACTTCGCCCACGAGCTGTGGGGTGACGTAGTGGATGAGACCACGCTTCGCCTTGGCGGCCGTCTTCGGATCGAGCCCCTTCGCCTTCGCGCGATCGCGGGCGCGAATGTTCTGCCACTTGCCCGGGTTGGCAGGGTCGGGCGCGCCGACGTCGAGCGGTGACTGCGAGATCTCGAGTGGCGTGAGCAGCGTGTGGAGCCTGGCGAGCATCGCGTCGGAGAAGCCCGTGCCGACGCTGCCCGCGTAGATGAGCTTCTGGGGCTGCTTGCGCTTGTTGGCCTGGGCCGGGGTGGAGTCGTGGTAGGCGAGCAGCAGCGCGCCGATTGATCCCGCGCGACGGCCGTCGCCCTCGGTCCATCCGCAGATGACGAACTCCTGGCGCTGCTGCTGCTTGATCTTGAGCCACGCGGAGGCGCGACTGCCCTCCTTGTACGGGGAGTCGACCTTCTTGGCCATGATCCCTTCGAGCCCGTTTTCGACGACCGCAGCAAGCAGCGCTTTGCCGTCGGCGACGTGGTGGGGCGGGACCTGCCAGCGGGGTGTGTCGGTGAACAGCTCGCGCAGGATCTCGCGGCGTTCGAGATAGGGCAGCTCGCGCAGGTCGCGCCCGTCGAGGTGGAGGACGTCGAACGCGAGATAGCGCACGGGGGTCTTCGCCGCGCGCGCCTTGATCGTGGCTTCGGCGGTCAGCCCGAGCCGCGACTGGAGCGTCTGGAAGCTCGGCTTGCCGGCCTCGTCGAACGCGACGATCTCCCCGTCGAGCACGGCCTCGCGGGAGCCGAGCGCGCGTCCGAAGCGCGTGAGCTCCGGATACATGGCCGTGACGTCGTTCTGGTTGCGCGTCTCGATTCGAATGCGCCCGCCTTCGGCGAACACGACCGCACGGATGCCGTCCCACTTCACCTCGAACGCCCACCGCTCGGGGTCGGCAGGAAGGTCGGCCAGCTTCGCGAGCATCGGCGAGACGTGCTCGGGCATCGGCACGCGATCGGGATCCTCGGCCGGGTCGAGCCGGCGCAGCAGCCACTGCTCCTTGCCGCTCGAGCCCTTTCCACCCTTGGTGCGCACGAGCATGTAGCGACCATGCACGCGCTCGCCCTCGAAGCGCACGTGCACCTTTCCATCGTCGAGCGCGAGCTCCTCGAGCTCGTAGGTGCCGTGGTCCCAGATACGCATCGTGCCGGCGCCGTAGCTGCCCGCAGGAATCTCGCCTTCGAAGTCGAGGTACTCGAGCGGGTGGTCTTCGGTGCGGATCGCCATGCGGTTCAGCTTGGGCTCCATCGGCACGCCCTTGGGGACGGCCCAGCTGAGCAGCACGCCGTCGTGTTCGAGGCGCAGGTCCCAGTGCATGGCGGTGGCGTCGTGTTCCTGGACCACGAAACGTGGATCCTTGCGGCGACCGCGGCGACGCTTCGTGGTGCCGGACGGTTCGGGGGTGGAGTCGAAATCGCGCTTGTCGGTGTAGGTGGCGAGCGAGCGAGGTGACATGACGGGGATGTGCCCGACCAGATGGGCAGAAAACGGCTTGGTACCGTTCAGACGGTGCCAAAGTCCGCCAAGCGGGTATCGAGCACGAAGGCGCCGACGGGCGGCGTCGAAGTCGTGTGCTGGAGGTCAGGCGAGGTGGCGGAGTTCAAGGTCGGAGACAAGGTCGTCTATGCACCGCATGGAGCGGGCGTGATCGTGGAGACGATCTATCGAGACGACGACTTCGGCGAGTACCTGTCGATCCGCATCGCCCAGAGCAACATGACCTTGATGGTCCCCGCCAAGCTCGCCGACGAAAAGGGCGTGCGACCGGTGATTCCCGCGGCGCGCGCGAAGAAGCTGCTCAAGAGCCTCGCCGACGAGGGCGCAGCGCTGCCCGACAACCCGCAACACCGCACGCGCGAGGGCATCGAGCGCACCAAGTCCGCGGATGCCGACGTGCTCGTCGGCGTGCTGCGCGACTACACCGAACTCGAGCGCGGCGGCAAGAAGCTGTCGGCGACCGAGCTGCGCACCCTCACGAGCGCCAAGTCGCTGTTCGCGGGCGAGATCGCGCTCATCGAGGGCATCGAGATCACCGACGCGCTCGAGCGCATCGAACTCGCGCTCGGTAACGAGGTCGACTGAGCTGAGCCGACGCTAGGTCGCAGGCTCCAGGTCGAGCAGGTTGCGCACCAGGCGCGCGAGGTCCACGGCGGAGGCGTCGCCGGCTGCACGCTCGTGCGGTTCGTACAGCGAGACCGGGTTGATCTCGAGTGCGCCGCAGACGAGCCGGAGCATGCCTTCCTCGCGCGGGTCGATGTGGTCGTCGCTCTGTGCGATGAGCACGAGGTCGTCGACGAGCAGCTGCGCGAGCGCGTGGTCATCGATCCGGTCAACGAGCTTGCGGAGCAGGTCCTCGAGCTTCGGCGGGTTGGCGACGAGCGCGAGCAGCAGCTGTTCGAGGTAGCGGCGCTGGGCGTCGTTGACGGCGGCGTGCGCGACGATCTCGGACAGGCCGGAGATCTCGTCGTCGTGGATCACGTCGTCGGCGGCGGCCATGCCGACCACCAGATGCAGGCGCAGGGCAGCGAGCTCGAACGCGACGGACGGATCGACGGAGGTAGCAGAGGGAGCATCCATGAACTCCATCATCGGCCGCATGCCGGTCCGGCTTGACCCGCGCCCACGTGCGTAGGATCCGCACATGCAGCTCTCCGTCGCTTCCGCAGCAGTCCGTGCGTTCAACCCCGTTGGCGACCGGCTCGACCAGCTCGGACGCGTCGATCTGGTCCGATTCGACCACCGACCGATCTCGAGCCCCAACCCCAAGCCGCCCATGGCGAAGGTCGCCGGAGCGATTCCAGCGTGGACCGAGGCGACCCGCCAGCAGTTCTGGGACCTCGGATGGGGCGAGTTCTGGGCACAGCATCCCGCGGGCGCGGGACGGGTCGTGCGGCTTGACGCGACGAGTTTCGACGACGCGGTTCGTGCCGCGCGCGAGATCTCGCTCACGACGCGCCCGGGCATGGCGCCCGGCGACAAGCAGGCGCAGGCGCTGCTGCTCATGGCGGACGGATCGTGGCACGCCGCGAGCCTGGGGGCGCTCGTGCCCGAGAAAGAGGGCGTGTTTCTGCTGCGCATGGGCGGCTACCCGGGTTACTGGAAGCCCAAGGCGACGTCGCTCGTGCCGGAGGTGCAGGCGGTCGTCGGCGGCGCGACGATGGTCGACCTTCGCGGGAAGTTCGGCACGCCGGTCCAGACCTGACGGGCGGCGCGCGCAATAGGTCACCACGTCCCGTTTCGTCGGTGCGAGGCCGGCGATTCGGGACGCGGTCGTCGCCGCGGATCGACTGCGTCCTGTTTCGTCAGTGCGAGGCCGACGATCCGGGACGCAGTCAGGTGTGATCGCTGCGGGGTGTGAGCGCCGCGCTCAGGTGCGCTCGCCGCGGGCGCAACGTTGACGAGCGAGTGCTGGAGTGCACCGCTTCGCGCTGCTATGCTGCGGCTTCGCTTGGTGGCTGTAGCTCAGTCGGTAGAGCCCTCGGTTGTGGTCCGAGTGGTCGCGGGTTCGAGTCCCGTCAGCCACCCTCGCAAGCGGCTCGCGTCGTCATGCGTTTGCTATAAACAGTTGCGAGTGATCCTCGCGGGTGTAGCTCAGTTGGTAGAGCGCCAGCCTTCCAAGCTGGATGCGTCGGTTCGAGCCCGATCACCCGCTTTTGCAAGCCTTACAACTTGTTATGATCTACGGCAGGCGCCACCTGCAATACTTCCCCTGATGCAGCGAACCGCCGAACAGCGCGCGCAACACGTGGCGTGGATGCGCCAGGTCGCCGACGGCGATCCGGACGTGTTCGAGATGCTCTACGACGAGTTCGTCGATCTCACCTTCTCGATCGCGATCGGCATGCTCCGCGACCGGCAGCGCGCGGAGGACGCCACGCAGGACGTGTGGATCAAGATCTGGAACGCCGCAAGCACCTACGACTCGGGCAAGGCTTCCGTCGCGACGTGGATCACCACGCTGACCCACCGCCACATGATCGACATGATCCGCCGTGCGAATGCCCGCCCCGGTGATCGCCCCGGCGCCGAAGCGGGCGACGAAGTCGCGTCGCGCATGTCGACATCCGACGACGTCGCGGAGGAAGCCACCAACCGCGCCTACGCCGACGACGTGCGCTCGGCGATGGCTGACCTGACCGCCGACCAGCGCACCGCGCTGGAGCTCGCGTACTTCGACGGTCTCTCGCAGTCGGAGATTGCGGCACGTCTCGGAAAACCGCTCGGCACCGTCAAGACGTACATGTTCCAAGGAATGCGACGCCTCCGAGATGCCCTCGGAGTCGAGGCAGACATGCCGACCGGCAGCCAGGGGGACCCCCGCGGATGACCGACACCAATCGAAACGAAGAGATCCGCGAACTCCTGGCCCTGTACGCACTGCGCCAGCTCGACGAGCGCGACCAGGTGCGCGTCGAGCGTGCCCTCGCGGCCGACCCCGAGCTGCGCCGTGAGCTCGGCGCCTACGAGCACGTCGGCGCGCGACTCGCCGATGGCATGGCGCCCGTGAGCGCCCCCGCGAGCATCAAGCACAACGTCATGGCATCCGTGCGCGCAAGCGCCGCACACCGCGCCGGCGGCACGCTCGACGACATCGCCGCCGCTGCCGACTCCGCGCGCCCCGCGCCCGAGCGCAGCTCCCGAGCCCGCGATCGCGCCCGTCGACGCTGGTTCACCGCACCCGCCTTCACCGGCGCGATGGCCGCCGCCTGTCTGCTGCTCGCCGTCGTCGCGATCGACCTCGGGCGCGACCTGGATGCGGCCAACGAGCGGGCAGACCGCCTCGAACGAGCCGCCGAATCCAATACTGGCGCGCCCGCTGGGTTCGAGAACGCCACGCCGCACACGGTCGCCACGACCGGCGACTTCGAAGGCGCCACCGGCTCGCTCATCCAGGTCTCCAAGGACAAGTGGATCCTCGCCTTCAACGACGTGCCGACCCCGGCCGTCGGCACGTCCTGGCAGGTCTGGACCGCCGACTCCAACGGGCTCATCGAGAACGTCGCGCAGTGGAAGAGCGGCGACACGCAGCTGCTGGTGCTCGACCGCGCCGACATCGTCGAAGTCATGGTCAGCTACGAGCCGACCACCCGCCCCGCGCCGGTGCCGAGCAGCGCCCCGGTGGCCGACGTCAAGATCTGACGGATCGTTTCATTCAGTCTTCTGATGTAACAGCAGCCCCGCGCTGCACGACATCAAGGCATGGGACGGGACCGGGACGATGCCTCTCGTAGGCACCGCACGACCAGCACGCGCATTGCGACGTGCCTGATCGTGCTCGTCGCATCCGCCTTCATCGCCGCCGGCTGCGGCGGGTCGGCCGACGATGCGAGCGCCAGCGGCGTGCCCGTCATCGGCTTCATGACCTGGCGCGACCAGACCGGCTTCGACGAGAAGCAGTTTCGCAAGTGCGAGAAGTCCGACGGCAACGAGTACCGCATCGAGGCGATCCCGATGGGACCGTCCGTCGACGCAGCCCGTGAACAGCTCACGCGCCGCCTCGCCGCCGGCGACGAGACGATCGACATGATCAACCTCGACGTCATCTGGACCGCGGAGTTCAGCGACGCCAACTGGATCATGGACCTGACCGAGCGCGTCGAGCCGATCAAGGACCAGTACCTGCCGGCGCCGCTTGAGAGCGCGCACTACAAGGGCAAGTACTGGGCGATCCCGGCAGGCACCAACGCTCCGGTGCTCTATTACCGATCCGACCTCGTCGGCAAGGCCCCCGCCACGTGGGAGGAGATGGCCACCGCCGCGAAGGCAGCGCAGGGCAAGCAGCCCGGCATCGCAGGATTCGTGTTCCAGGGCGCGGCCTACGAGGGTGGCACCGTGAACGCGCTCGAGTTCATGGCGGGCGCCGGCGCGAACATCCTCAACGAGGACGGATCGAAGGTCGTTGTCGGCGAGGGCGACGGCGCGATCCGCGCGTTCACCTGGCTGCAGCAGATCTTCGACGACAAGATCGTGCCCAAGGTCGTCACGACCTACATGGAAGAAGACGCGCGCCTGGCCTTCCAGAAGGGCGACGCCGTGTTCATGCGCAACTGGCCGTACGCCTGGGCGCTCATGAACCAGGACGAGTCCTCGAAGGTCAAAGGCAAGTTCGACATCGCGCCGCTGCCGGGATTCGAGGGCCAGACCCCGGCGAGCACGCTCGGCGGCAAGAACTACGGCATCGCCGCCTCGACCGACGAGCCCGAGCTCGCGTGGAAGGCGATCATGTGCCTCGCCAGCGAGTCGGTGCAGAAGGAGCAGGCCGTCGTCAAGGGCGAGATGCCGACGCTCACCCATCTCTACGACGACCCACAGCTCGCCAAGGACATCCCGTTCCTGGACGTGGTCTCCAAGGGCCTCGTGACCGGCAGGAACCGACCGGCGTCGCCGTACTACAACGACCTCACGATCGTCATCTACAAGATCTACAACGACGTGCTTAACGGACGCATTTCACCCGAGGACGCGGTCAAGGAGCTCGAGCGCAAGGCGCAGGCGGCGATCGAAGGCAAGGCGGAGATCTGATGAATCCGCTCGCCTACCTCAACCGCCTCGACGAGCGACGTCTCGGCCTCGCGATGGTCATCCCCGCGCTCGTGCTCATGGCGATCGTCGCGGCCTACCCGGTCATGAAGGCCGTCTGGCTCAGCCTGCACCGCTACAACGTCAAGGTGCCGGACGACTACGCGTTCATCGGCCTGGAGAACTACACGCGCATCCTCGCGTCGCCGACCTGGTGGACGGCCGTCTCCACGACGCTGTCGTTCGGTGTGCTCAGCGTCGGATTCGAGTTCGCGCTCGGCCTGCTCATGGCGCTCGTCATGAACAAGGGCCTCGGCAGCGCGACCGGGCTCGTGCGCGTGGCGGTGCTCGTGCCGTGGGCGACGATCACCATCGTCACCGCGCTTGCCTGGAAGTGGATCTTCACGCCGACGTTCACGTTCGAGCTGGTCAACAAGATCACCGGCCTGTTCGCGGAGGAGTCCTGCATGCTCTGCGGGCACTGGACGAGCATCATGGCGATGGTGTTCGCCGACATGTGGAAGACGGCGCCGTTCATCGCGCTGTTGCTGCTTGCCGGTCTGCAGTCGATCGATGCGGAGATGTACGAGGCAGCCGACGTGGACGGCGCGTCGACGATGACGAAGTTCCTCAAGATCACGCTGCCCGCACTCAAGCCCGCGATCCTCGTGGCGCTGCTGTTCCGCTCCCTCGACGCGATGCGCATGTTCGACCTGGCGTACGTCATGACGTCGGGCGCCAATGACACCGCCACCGTCTCGATGGTCGCCTACGACTTCCTCATCAAGCGCCTCGACATGGGAGTCGGCAGCGCCATGAGCGTGCTCGTGTTCCTCATGGTGCTCATCGTCGCGTTCATCTTCGTGAAGGTGCTCGGCGCCGCGCCCGAAGGCACCGAGCCCAAGCCGTCGCGACGTGAGCGCAAGCTCGCTGCGTCACAGCCCGTGACACTGGAGATGGCGCACTGATGACCGCTACCACCGCCGGATCGTTCCAGATGCCCTCCACGGCGCCGGTGTTGCCGGAGGAGGAGCGCGACTCGCTCGGCAAGGGCCTGCTCATCGGCGGCATCATCGGCTCCGCCGCCGGAATCGTGCTCGGCCTGCCCGGCATCCTCGCGATCCTCTGGATCCCGATGATGGTCTACGGCAGCATCCGCATGCTCGGCACCTCCGCCGCGCTCACCGGCTGGGGCATCTTCGCGCTCGTCGGCTACTGCCTCTTCCCGTTCCTGTGGCTCGTGCGACTGTCGATGGACCCGGCCGCCAACGGCAACGTGCTGCCCACGACGTTCTCGCTGTCCAACTACGGCGCGGTGCTCGACAACGACGAGTTCGTGCGTGCGTTCTTCAACTCGATCATCGTCGCGGGCTCGGCCACCACGATCGCGATGATCATCGGCGGCGCCGCCGCCTACGCGCTCGGTCGCCTGCCCGTGCCCGGCAAGCAATACATCATGTTCGCGGTGCTCGCCGTGGCGATGTTCCCCGGCATCTCGATCGTCGGCCCGATCTTCGAGCTGTGGCGCACGATCGGCCTGTTCGACACCAAGACCGG
>JBBQUY010000059.1:0-21360 GCA_038212015.1 Gaiellales bacterium
CGCTCGTGGACTGGAAGACCGCAGCGGCGGTATCCATGTCGTTGGACTCGATCTTCGCGGCGGCAATCGCCGCGTCCAGCGTCGAATACGCGGGCGACCGCGTGGATGGCGCGGCGACGATCCGGGCGTCGCCGTACTCGGGAACGAGCGGGTTGTAACCATTGACGTTCGGAATGTGGGCGACGGGGGTGATGTTCATGCCGACAGAGTTGCACGTGCAGGCGCCTGCGCGCCGGAGGCAGCCCATCGCATCGGCCCATGCCGACCTGCCCGTGGCCGCATCACGCCGCCGCCTGAACGCATGCTCCCGCCGTGGACACGGCGCACGCGATAGCCTGTGCCACGCATGTCCAGCACCACACCTTCGACTGATTCCGGATCCGGGTACGAATCGCTCGCGCGCATCACGAGCGACGCGACTCGTTCGACCGGCCGCCCGCTCATGGTGATGAAGTTCGGCGGCACGAGCGTCGCCGATGCCGAACGACTCAAGCGCGTCGCGCGACGCGCCGTCGCCGCACGCGAGGCCGGCAACGACGTCGTCGTCGTCGCCAGCGCGATGGGCAAGTCCACCGACCAGCTCATCGACCTGGCGAATGAGGTGTCCGACGCGCCGAACGAGCGCGAGATGGACATGCTGCTGTCGACCGGCGAGCGCATCTCCTGCGCGCTCATCGCGATGGCGGTGCACGACCTTGGCCACGAGGCGGTCAGCTTCACCGGCTCCCAGGCCGGCATCGTCACCACGCCCGAGCACACGAACGCCAAGATCGTGGAGATCCGTGGCTTTCGCATCCACGACGAGCTCGAGAAGGGCCGCATCGTGCTCGTCGCCGGCTTCCAGGGAGTTTCCACCGAGCACAACGTCACGACGCTCGGGCGCGGCGGATCCGATGCGACCGCGGTCGCGCTCGCTGCCGCACTCGGCGCGGACGTGTGCGAGATCTACACCGACGTGGACGGCGTGTTCACCGCCGATCCGCGCATCGTTCCCGACGCGCGCAAGCTGCATTTCGTGTCGTTCGAGGAGATGCTCGAGATGGCAGCTTCCGGTGCGCGGGTGCTCATGCTGCGCTCGGTCGAGTTTGCTCGCAACTACAACGTACGACTGCACGTGCGCTCGTCCTTTCATGACGAGCCCGGTACCTGGATCGGAGAGGCGGACCAGCGCATGGAAGACGCGATCATCAGCGGCGTGACCCACGACGAGGCACAGGCGCGGATCACCATCAGCGCGGTACCCGACCAGCCCGGTACCGCCGCCCGGATCTTCGGCGCGTGCGCCGACCTGGGCGTCAACGTGGACATGATCCTGCAGACGCCGTCGGTGGCAGGCGTCACCGACGTGGCGTTCACGCTGCCGATCGGTGACCTGCAGCGCGCCGGCGAGACGCTCGACCGGATCGTGACGGAGATCGGCTCGGCCGGCTGGCGCAGCGACCAGGAGATCGGGATCGTGTCACTCGTCGGCGCCGGCATGAAGACCCATCCGGGCATCGCCGCCAAGATGTTCCGGACGCTCGCCGACAACAACATCAACCTGCAGATGATCGCCACCTCGCCGATCAAGATCAGCTGCGTGATCCCGTCCGACCAGGTCGAGGTCGCCGTGCGCTGCCTGCACGATGCGTTCGACCTCGCGACGAGCTCGGCGCTGCGCGACCACGAAACCGTGGAGGGCTGACATGGCCGGTGACGAGCAGCTGACCGGAGCGGCCGAGGTCGCATCGATCGTGCACGGCGTGCGACCGCTCAACGTCGCGGTCGTGGGTGCCACCGGCAACGTCGGCACGACCATGCTCGAGGTGCTCGCCGAGCGGGGCATCCCGATCGCGTCGCTGCGCGCGATGGCATCGAGCCGCAGCGCCGGCACCGAAGTCACGTGCGGCGAGCACACGGTGACCGTGGAGGACCTGGCCACGGCCGATCCCGCCGGCATCGACGTCGCGCTGTTCAGCGCCGGCGGCGACCGCGCGCTCGATCACGCGCCGCGCTTTGCCGAGGCCGGTGCGATCGTCATCGACAACTCGAGCGCATTCCGCATGGATCCCGCCGTGCCGCTCGTCGTGCCCGAGGTGAACCCCGAGGCGCTCGACAAGCTGCCGCGCGGCATCGTCGCCAACCCCAACTGCTCCACGATCCAGCTCGTGGTTGCGCTCAAGCCGATCCACGAGATGTTCGGACTCGACCGCGTCTCGGTGACGACGATGCAGTCGACCTCCGGCACCGGGCGCGACGCGATGCAGGAGCTCGAACACCAGGCGCGCATCGTGATGGGCGTCGGCGCAGACGAACCCAAGGTCTATCCGCACCCGATCGCGTTCAACGTGCTGCCGCACTGCGACTCCTTCGGCGACGACGGCTCCACCAAGGAGGAACTCAAGCTCGTCAACGAGAGCCGCAAGATCCTCGGCCTGCCCGACCTGCGCGTGTTCGCCACCTGCACGCGCGTGCCGGTGTTCATCGGCCACTCCGAGAGCGTGCACCTGGAGCTGCGCGACAGCGCCGACCCGATCAAGGTGCAGGCGCTGCTCGCCAGCTCGCCCGGCATCGAGCTCGTCGACGATCCGTCCGAGAACGAGTACCCGATGCCGCGCGATGCGGCCGGTCGCGACGAGGTGTTCGTCGGTCGCGTGCGTCGCGACTCGTCGGTGCCCGACGACAAGGGCATCGCGATGTTCGTCGTCGCTGACAACCTGCGCAAGGGCGCCGCCACCAACGCCGTACAGATCCTCGAGGCGCTCGCCGAACGTGGTCGCTGGAGCTGAGCCAACGCTCCGATTCGCGAACGTTCGGCAGGAAACCGGCCCGACGTGGGTCTGCTCGGATGTCTCGTTCCAGAGCATCGATCCGGGGCTCGCCGAGCGGTTTGCATCCGCGACCTGCGGACAGGCACGTCGTCCGTCCCCCAAGCGCCGTCGAGCACTCCCGCAGGCGCGCCGCGACACGGCGGGTCCCGGATCGCCCTGGAACGCCGGCAGGTCCGCCCGGTCAGTCCTTGCGACGCTTCACGGCACCGGCGACGGCCGCGAGGATCGAGAACGCCCCCGTGACGATCGCACCTGTCGTGGCCGCAAGGCGTCGCATCGCTACTTGACCACCGCGTTGAGGATCTTGTCGCCGACGGGGGTGACGTGTCGATGGAACTTGATCTCGGAGCCGGGGATGCCTGCCGCGAGCGCGATCAGCTGCGACATGTGCAGCGTGGGCATCTCGAACTTCTTGCCCGCCTGCTTCTCGGCCTTGCCCTGCCACGCGTCGAGCGAGAGGTGACACAGCGGGCACGGGGTGACGATGCAGTCAGCACCGCGCTCCTTTGCCTGGTCGAGCGGCTGCGTGACTTCGTTGAGCGCCACGCTCTCGCGTGCGAGCACGATCGGGAATCCGCAGCACTTGAGCTTGGCGGGGTAGTCGATCGGCGTGCCGCCACAGGCCTCGATGATCTTCTCCAGGCTCTGCGGGCTGTCCGGATCCTCGAAGCCGAGGATCTTGCTCGGGCGCAGGATCTGGCAGCCGTAGAACGGCGCGATCTTCATGCCGGTCAGGCGACCGCCCGCAACCGTCTTGAGCTTCTCGTAGCGATCACCGGTCGTGATGAGCCAGAGGAAGTGCTGCACGTCGACCGTGCCGTGGTACGGCTCGACGCCGGCTTCCATGAGATGCGTGTTGACGCGCTCGCGAACGGCTTCGTCACCCTGCATGCGCTGGTTGGCCTGTCGAAGGTTGAGCGTGCAGACGTTGCAGATCGTCATGAGCGTGTCGACGCCCATCTGCTCGGCCTGGCTCAGCACGCGCGCGTTCAGGTGCAGGTAGAAGTCGGGCTTGGCCTCGTGGATGTCACCGGCGCCGCAGCACGTCGCCTTGGGCATGTCGACGAGCTCCAGGTCCAGCTGCGGTGCCAGCGCACGCGTGGAGCTGTCGAGCTCCTTCGCGCTCAGGCTGGCGAGGCATCCGGCGTAGTAGGCGACCTTCTTCATGTTCGTTCTCACGCGTCCTTGCTGGTGGTGGCGCCCGGGCGAGAGCCATGGGCGTCGATCTGTGCCGCCTGCTGGGCGGCGTAATCGGTCGGAGCGGGTCCGCTCAGGCCGTGGTCCTTGTCTAGGCCGCCGCCGGCGACGAATCGCTGGACGACGGTCTCGGCTCCGTAGTAGCCGGCCAGGTCGACCTGGTCTGGTGGCAGCTTGCCGCCACCGGCGGTGATGTCGGAGCTGACGACCGCGCCCGTGCGCTCGAAGATCTGCTCGGGAGTGAACTGCGTCAGCACGCCCTGCGCGATGTTCGGCGGCAGCGGCTTGGCCGGCTCTTCCAGATCGCCGCCTCGCCGCTCGGCGCTCTCCTTGCCTTCGAGCACGCGCCACAGGCGACGCACCTCGTCGAGGCCCTTCACGCGATGCAGCGCACCGTGCCACGGCGGCGGCACCTTGCCCTTGCGCCCGAGCTTCACGCCCATGCCGGCCCAGTTGGGCGTCAGCGACGTCGGGATGCCGAGCGTCAGCGGGATGAGCGCCGTCTCGGACAGGTGGCCGTTGTAGAGGATCTCCGAGCCGGGGACCGGGATGCCGAAGCTGCCCGGTACCGGACCCTGACCCTTGGTCGAGTCGACGAAGACCTGGGCGTGCTTGGCGCCCCGGTCGCTCGTGATGCCGTGGTCGAACATCGCTGCGCCGAGCTTGGCGATCGCATCACGCGGATCGACGCCCTTGGGGCAGCGCTCGTTGCAGAAGTAGCAGCGGGTGCAGTCCCACACGCCGTGCGGACCGTTGTACTGCTCGAGGCGCTCGCGGGTGCGCTTGTCACGCACGTCGCCGACGAAGCGATAGCCCTTCGCCAGCGCCGCCGGTCCCAGGAACGACGGATCGGCCTCCATCGAGTTGCACTCGGAGACGCAGCATCCGCACATGATGCACATGGTCTCCTTGGTGATCTTCTGCTGCTCCTCGGGCGAGACGAGGTGCTCGCGACCGTCGGCCGGAGCGTCGCCATGGTGTGCGCGCTCCAGCCACGGCGTCATCGCGCGGACCTTCTGCCAGAAGTCGGTCATGTCGGTGACCAGGTCGCGCAGCACGGGCATGTTGCCCATCGGCGCGATCACCGGGACGCGGCCCTTGGCGGCGAGCTCCTTCATCGGCGTCTTGCACGCCAGCACCGCGCGACCGTCCATGCGCATGCCGCACGATCCGCAGATCGCCATGCGGCAGCTCTTGCGGTACGCGAGCGTGCCGTCCTGATGGTGCTTGATCGAGTCGAGCACGTCGAGCAGCGTCGCCTCTTCGAACGTGTCGACCTCGAAGTCGACGAGCTCGCGAGCGAACGCGCCATCAGCCGTGGGCGTCTGGCGCCAGATCTTCAGCTTGACCAGCATGAGTCTGTGTCTCTCCTAGTAGGTGCGGATCGCGGGCTGGTAGTCGGTGATCGTCACCGGGTGCGTACCCACGTTGATCTTCGCGTCGTCGATCGTGCGGGTCGTGAGTGAATGCACCAGCCACTTCTCGTCATCTCGCTCGACGAAGTCGAGTCGTGTGTGGCCACCGCGGCTCTCCTCGCGCTCGAGCGCGCAGCGCGTGAGCACGTCGCCCATCTCGAGCAGGTAGCCGACCTCGATCGCATACGTCAGGTCGTTGTTGAAGTTCGAGCCCTTGTCCTGGACGAGCACGCCCTCGTCGTAGGTCTTTCGCAGCGTCGCGATCGTGTCGCGGGCCTCGGTCATCGAGTCGCCGGTCCTGAACACGCCGCAGTTCGCGTACATGGTCTCGGCAAGCGATTCGCGCAGCTCGTCCGCACGCGGGCCGGTGGCGGACAGCAGTCCGGCGACCTTCGCCTCGGTCTTCGAGATCGAGGCTGCGGCAGCTGCGGCGTCGGGACGCGCCTTGCCCTGAACGGTGCGTGCTGCGTGCTCGCCCGAGCGGCGCCCGAACACGACTGCCTCGAGCAGCGAATTGCCACCGAGGCGGTTGGCGCCGTGCACGGACACGCAGGCCGCTTCGCCGGAGGCCCACAGGCCGGGCAGGGGCGTCATGCCCCAGTTGTCGGTGTGCACGCCACCCATCTGGTAGTGCGCACCGGGCCGAACCGGGATCGGCTCGTCGATCGCATCGACGCCGGCGTAGTCCAGCGCCAGCTCGCGGCTGCCTGGCAGCGCGCGGTTGATGTGGTCTGCGCCCAGGTGCGTGAGGTCAAGCAGCACGCAGCCGTCGACGCCACGCCCGGACATGATCTCCGTCCACTCCGCGCGGCTCACGACGTCGCGCGACGCGAGCTCCATCGCGTTGGGCGCGTAGTTCTTCATGAAGCGCTCGCCGTCGGCGTTGCGCAGCACGCCACCCTCGCCGCGGCAGCCCTCGGTGATGAGCACCCCGTTCGCCTTGAGCGTCGTGGGGTGGAACTGCATGAACTCCATGTCCTTGAGTGGAGCTCCGGCACGGAACGCCATCGCCATGCCGTCGCCGGTGCAGGCGAATGCGTTGGTGGTGCCGTGGTACATGCGCCCCATGCCGCCGGTGCAGATCACCGTGGCGTTGCCCAGGACGGTCTTGATGCCGCCGTCCTTGATGTCCCAGCTCGAGACGCCGATGCACTCGCCGTTGTCGTCGAGCACCAGGTCGATCGCGAAGAACTCCTCGTACACCTTCACGCCGTGCTTGAGCAGCTGCTCGTACATCACGTGCAGCAGCACGTGACCGGTGATGTCGGCGGCGAACGCGGTGCGCGGGCGGCCCGCGGCGCCGAACGGGCGCTGGGCGATGCGGCCGTTGGGCAGGCGACTGAAGAAGCAGCCCATGTTCTCGAGTTCGAGGATGTCGTCGACGGCGGCTTCGCACATGATGCGCGAGGCGTCCTGGTCGGCGAGGTAGTCGGAGCCCTTGACCGTGTCGTAGGTATGGCCCTCGGTGGAGTCGTCGGACACGTTGCCGAGCGCGACGTTGATGCCCCCCTCCGCCGCGCCCGAGTGCGACCGCACCGGATGGAGCTTGGTCACGACGGCGACGTCCACGCCGCCACGCGCTGCCTCGACTGCCGCGCGCATGCCGGCAAGTCCGGCACCGACGATCACCACGTCATGTGATGCGATCACGCTGATCCTCTCGATTCGTTCACCCCGCGCGCGTACGTACGCGACGCGCATGACGCGCACGGGAAACCGTCCGCGAACCTACCACGGGCCGATTTCACAGGGTCGTCGGGATCGGCTGCAAGCACGGTACTCCGTCGAACGAAGCGATTTCGCCCCGGCGGCTGGGTGGTTGACGGCTCACGTGATGCGTCGGCGCGGCCGATGCGGAGTGATGCCAGGATCTTGGGCCAGGACGTGGTCGATGGCTGCGCTATGCGTGGCTGTCCTGTCGTGGGCCGGGTCTTCCGGTGCCGCGACCTCGTCGAGCGTCGTCGGGGCCGCGATGCTGCCCGCGCCGATCGGCGGCACGCTCGCGATGTGGAGCATGAACGGCTCGCTCGCGGACTCGTCGGCGACCGCCAATCACGGCAATCCGCGTCCGCCCGCGCCCAATGACCCCGCATACGTCGTAGGTGGTCCCGGGCGAGCATGTGTCGGTCGATCGTGGTCATGCCCAGGTGCGGGCGGAGTCATCCGCTCGCGTCAGTCGTCAACCGTGGGCGAGCGCCTTCTGCTCGCGGAGAAGACGAGCTGCAGCAGCTCGGCGGGATGGTCGCCCTTGCCTGCGCAGCCGTGGGCGCCAGCGGCGCGCGCGGTTTCGGCGACTCCTGCCGAGCCGAACGCGCTGTGAAGCACGATCGCGGTCGGCAGCCCTTCCGAACGGGCCGTGGCGCAGACTTCGATGCCGTCGATTCCCGGCATCCGAACGTCGACCACTGCGACGTCGGGGCGAAGCACCCGCAGCAGGGCGAGCCCGCGTACGCCGTCGGGTGCGTCCCCGATCACCTCGAGCCCCGGCTGGGCGCGAAGCAGGTCGACCAATGCGCTGCGGACCATCGCGTGATCTTCGATCACTACACAGGTGATCGACTTCATGCGACGACCTCGAGGGGGCCTCGATCGGCGGACGGTTCCAACAAGGACAGCCGCGGGACGTGCACGACGGCGGCGAAGCGCCCGTTGATTCGTGCCGGTTCGAGGCGCCCGCCCGCGTCTGCGAGGTCCTCGCACAGCAGGCGCAGGCCACCTCCGCCACCCTCGGCACCGCCCCAGCCGGGCCCGTCGTCCGCGACTTCCACACGCACGTGACCCGACGTGCTGCGTATCTGTACCGAGACGCTGTTGCCTCCAGAGTGACGACAGGCGTTGTAGACCAGCTCCAACGCTGCGCGAAATACCAGTTGCTTCGCCGCCGGCTCGATGTCGTCTGTCAGGTGCACGGCGACATCGTGGGACAGGCCGAACCGTTCGGCCGTCTCCACCACGGCCTCGAACACGAAGCGAGATGCATCGGCGTGAGGCAGCTCCATCGGCGCCAGCTCGTTCATGACCCCCCGAAGGTCGAGCATCGCACGTTCCAGGCAGTCCTCGATCGCGCGTGTGTCGGTCGTGGATGACGTCGAGGTTCGCAGCATCATGAGTGCGGCGACGAGTTCCTGCAGGGGACGATCATGGATCGCGGCTGCCGCCGTTCGACGTTCCGCGGCGCGGGCGTGACGCAGTTCCTCCATGAGCTGCTCGACGGTCGCGGAGCGTCGTGCGAGTGCCGAACACGACTCGCGCAGCTCGCCGCCGACGACGCGCAGTTCAAGTTCGGCGCTCACGGCCGTCGCGAGGTCCTCGATGAGATCCAGATCGTCGGCGGACCAGATGCGGGTGGCTGTCTGCAGCACGCAGAGGGTGCCGACGACGCTGCCGTCGCGAGCACGAAGCGGCGTGCCCAGGTACGCGGCGACCCCGAACTCGGTCGTCGCAGGGTCGTGGCGCAGGACCGGGTGGCTGGCCGCGTCGGGCACGACGAGCGTCGCGTCGGACGCCACGACGTATTGGCAGAACGAGTGTGACAGCGGCGTCGCCACGGCGTCGGATCCGAATCGGGCCGGAAAATACTGGCGTTCGTCGTCGACGAGCGACACCAGGCAGACGGGCGCCTCGAGCACGCGGGCCGCCATGCGCACGAGGCAGTCGAGACGTTCGTTCCCGCCGAAGTCGAGCAGGTCGAGCGCGTCGAGTGCTGCAAGGCGCCGCGGGTCCGTCAGGACCGTGCGTACGTGAGCGCTGGAAAAATCGATGTCTGCAGCGACCCGGTCCATGAACATCTCTTCGGGTGGCGCGTCGCAGCTCCATATCGCCCATCCGGGGACCCCTCACGCCGCTGGATGCGGACTGCGGCACACGCCGGAGATCGAACAGGTAGGCTCGGACCCTCGCGCATCACTCCCCGCGCGAGCTCGGGTTGGCGTGCCGAGCGATCGCTGACCAACCCGAGACCCCGGATCTCGAAAGGTTCAGCATGCCCGCGTCGATGCCCGTCTCCCAGTCGCAGCACACCTCCCACGCCCGCCTCGCGGCCTGGGTCGACGAGGTCGCCGAGCTCACGACACCCGACGAAGTCGTGTGGGTCGACGGATCCAAGGCTGAATTCGACCGACTCGCCGCCAAGCTCGTCGACGCCGGCACGTTCCGCAAGCTCGACGAGACCAAGCGCCCTGGCAGCTACCTCGCGCTCTCCGATCCCGGCGACGTCGCGCGCGTGGAGAAGCAGACGTTCATCTGCTCCGAGCGCGAGCGCGATGCCGGCCCGACCAACAACTGGCGCGACCCCGCCGAGATGCGCGAGACGCTGAGCGAGGTCTTCGCCGGCTGCATGCGCGGCCGCACGATGTACGTCGTGCCGTTCGTGATGGGCCCCCTCGGCTCCGACAAGTCCTACATCGGCGTCGAACTCACCGACTCCCCCTACGTCGTCGCGTCGATGCGCATCATGACCCGCATGGGCACCGCCGCCTTGGAGCAGCTCGGCGCCGACGGGGACTTCGTGCCTTGCGTGCACTCGGTCGGCATGCCGCTCGACGCTGGCCAGGCCGACGTGCCGTGGCCCTGCAACAACGAGACCAAGTACATCGTCCATTACCCCGAGACCCGCGAGATCTGGAGCTTTGGCTCCGGCTACGGCGGCAACGCGCTGCTCGGCAAGAAGTGCTTCGCGCTGCGCATCGCCTCGGTGATGGCCCGCGACGAGGGCTGGCTGGCCGAACACATGCTCATCCTCAAGCTCACCTCGCCGCAGGGCGTGGTCAAGCACATCGCGGCGGCATTCCCGAGCGCGTGCGGCAAGACCAACCTCGCGATGCTCGAGCCCACGCTCGAGGGATGGACGGTCGAGACGATCGGCGACGACATCGCCTGGATGAAGTTCGACGACGCCGGCAAGCTGCGGGCGATCAACCCCGAAGCCGGATTCTTCGGCGTCGCACCAGGCACCGGATTCGACACCAACGCCAACGCCATGAAGGCGATCGAGCACGACACCGTGTTCACGAACGTCGCGTACGTCGACGGCGACGTGTGGTGGGAGGGCATGACCCAGGACGCCCCCGCCCGCGCGATCGACTGGCGTGGCAACGAGTGGACGCCGGAGAGCGGCGAGCTCGCCGCGCATCCCAACGCGCGCTTCACGGTTCGTGCCGATCAGGCACCGTCGATCGCCGCCGAGTGGGAGGACCCCGACGGCGTCGTCATCGACGCGATCATCATGGGTGGTCGTCGAGCAACCGTGGTGCCGCTGGTGCGAGAAGCGCATGACTGGCAGCACGGCGTGTTCATGGGCGCGACGATGAGCTCCGAGCAGACCGCCGCTGCCGAAGGTGCAGTCGGTTCGCTGCGCTTCGACCCGTTCGCGATGCTGCCGTTCACCGGCTACCACGTCGCCGACTACTTCGCACACTGGCTCGCGATGGGCGAGCGTGCGGGCGCGACGCTTCCGAAGCTGTTCTACGTGAACTGGTTCCGCAAGGACGCCGACGGTCGCTTCATGTGGCCCGGCTTCGGTGAGAACGTGCGCGTGCTCGACTGGATCGTTCGTCGCTGCGACGATGCCGTCGAGGCCGTCGACACGCCGCTCGGCCTGCTGCCGCACATCGAGGACATCGACACGTCCGACCTGGAGATCGATCCGGCGACGATGGAGCAGCTGCTCACGGTGGACATGGATGCCGTCGGTCGGGAGCTGCCCCAGGTGCGAGCGCACCTCGAGCGCATCGATCACCTGCCGGCCCCGATCGTCGAGCAGCTCGAACAGCTGGAGCGCGCGACGAAGGACTGAACGCGCATCGCGTCCTGATCGGGTCAGGCCCGATCGGCGCTGTGCGTGGGGTGCGTATCCGAGGCGTGCACGGTGTCGCGCTCGGGCCGAATGCCGTCGAGCAGCCACCGGGCGGCTTCCTGGTCGTGCCAGTCATAGTGGTGCGGCAGGTATTCGAAGCCCTTGCCGGCAAGCAGCGACGTCACGTACCCGCTCAGCACCTGCGGCCGCAGTCGGCTGAACAGGCTCGGGACGATGTCGTCGGTATGGCGAAACTCGACGATCCCGTCGACCCCGTCGGTGTTCCCGGGCAGCATCGACGCGCCCAGGCGAGCGGTTCCGATCGACGAGGGCAGCTTCACGAACCCGGGCTTGGCCATGAGCGCCACGCGCGTGACCGCCGCGGCGAGTGACGGATCCTGCTCGAGGGTATCGGCGATGAGCCACGCGCCCTGGCTCTCGCCCGCGAGCAGGATCGGACGATGCGGTGCCGCAGCTCGAAGCTTCTTGATGACGTGCGCAAGTACGTTCTGGTCGGGACCGATCCCGAGCCTGAACGCGCGTGTCACGACGTCCGCTACACCGTTGGGATACGGAATCGCGGCGATCGACGTCGGCCCCTTCGAGTGGCGTGCGAACGCGCGAGCCGTCGCCAGCATCGACGTCTGGTAGAGCGTTCCGAGCGTGCCGGGGACGACCAGCAGGATCGGTCCGGAGCCCTGCAGCAGCTTGGCGACGATCCGGTCGGCGACCTCCGACGCCGGCATGTTCGGCGGCAGCCCCTGCTTGGGTTCCTTCGGTCGCGTCGCCAGGTCCGGGTCCAGCACGACATGCGGGCGTGCACCAGCAGCCTGCTTCGCCAGCTTCGCTGCGGCCTCCGCCGCTCGCGCCGCGGACTCCGTTCCCGCCACGGGCTGCACGACGGGCACGTTCGGCATCGCAGCTGCGACCGCATGGGCCGCAGTGGCCGCGAGTGACCGCCGGCGACGCGATGCACGCGCGCCATCGGCTGCGACATGGGTGGCGGCACTGCTCAGGGGACCCCCTCGTGCGAGCTTCCTCCGGTTCGGCCGGTCCGGCCGAAAAGCTCGCTGGGAAGCGAGATTACCCCAGCAGCAGGAAACGGAACCGATCGACGCGTCGATCAATTTGCGAACGTCCAGTATCGGACTCGGCCGGTTGGTGGATACCGCGGCGAGGTGGGTAGAGGGGCCCAGATGGATCTCGCGCTTGCCCTGCTCCTGCTCTGGGGGCTCCTGTTCGTGCCCTTGGGCATCATCCTGCACTGGCTCGTCCTCGGCGAGGGATCGCGCGTGCGCGCGCTTCCGCTTGCACCGGTGACCGGCATCGCCTTCGCCTTCGCGTTCCTGGCGACGCTCGGCCGGCTCGGCATCGACGCTGGCGACACCTGGGTGCCGTGGGCATTCGTGGCCGCGTCCGTGGTGAGCGTCCTGGTGATCTGGCGACGAGACGTCGAGTGGCGCTCGCGCGAACTCATCGGCGCTGGCGGACTGCTCCTGTTCGCGATCGTCCTCATCCAGCTGCCGGTCATCGGCAACGATGGCGACGGCCCGCTCGGCTACGGCACCAACGTCAACCCCGTGTCGGAAGTCGCGGCCATCGACGCAGCCGCCGACGGCCCCGCGTCCAAGCTTGGTGTGGCGAAAGCGACGCGCGCGGACGCCGACGAGCGTGCGATCGGATTCGAGCAGTTCGCCGCGCTGAGCGTGGCGGTGGGCGTGACCGACGATCCCGACGACGAGCGAGCGGCGACCTGGTCGGCATACGGGCTGCACTCGGCGATCACGGGCCTGCTCGCGGCACTCGTGACCCTCCCGATCTTCGCGTTCGCCCGCGCCCGGGGCGTTCGCTGGCTGGGCCTGACCGTGCTCGTCCCCCTCGGCGTGCTCGCCCCCGCGGTGTTCCTGGGACTTGCCAACGGCGAGGGTGCGGCCGTCGCCAGCGTCGCCTTCACCACGGCTGCGGTCTTCTCGCTGCTCGTCACGCGCCGCGACCGAGGCTGGTGGGCGCTCGTCGTCCTGTTCGGCGCCGCGATCGCCGCGACCGCCGGCCCCATCGCGCTGCTGCCGCTGCTGTGCGTCGGCATCGCGTGGATGCTGCTGCGCTCGGATACGTACGAGCACCTGTCCCAGCACGATGCACCGGTCGGGCAGCTGCGCACGCTCGTCATGACCGGAATCGCTGCCGGTCTCGGTGGAGTCGCGACCGTCCCGCTGCTCGTGTCCGGCGGCGAACAGCTCTCGTGGTCTGCCCTGCACACCAACCTCTGGGACGCGGCGCGCTCGTGGCCATTCGCATGGCTCGACTCCAACCTGCTGGTGATCGGCCCCGACACGCCGCTCGAGACCGCGATCTGGTTGATCGGCCCGGCACTGCTTGCGGTAGCGGTCATCTACGCGATCGTCCGCAACGAGCGCCGCGAACTGGGCGTGCTCGCAGGTGCGATCCTGGGTGGCGTGTTCGCCCTGGTCATCGGGATGTTCGACGAGCACGCCGGCATCCGACTGTTCGAGTTCACGATGCTGTCCATGTCGCCGTTCCTCGCGGCGCTCGCGATCCGTGCCGTGGCACTCGCGCGCGAGAACGCGAGCGACCTCAAGGGCACGCGCGAAGGCCGCTGGGCCGGCCTCGGGCCCACGCTGCTCGTCGTGGCATTCGTGGTGCTGAGCTTTGCAGCCACCGCCGTCACCGGCACGCGCATGGTCCACGCCCCCAAGGTCGACTTCGCCGGCGCCGCCAAGCGCGGCGACACAGCGATCATCGCGGCGGGCGATCCCTGGCTCGCGTTCGTCGTGGACGGTGAACGCGTGCCCGGCGGATACGCCGACGCGGACGCGATCAGCGAGGAGCGATCCGAGCTCTCCTCAGTCGGCACGCGCACCACCGGCTATGACCAGGTGATCGTGTCGAGCAGCCCGCTGTCGAGCGATCCCGGCCTGCGCTACATCGAGCAGTCCGACCTGGACAAGTACCAGGTACGGCTGTTCCGCGACCGCACGTCCAAGCCAGTGCCGCTCGCGGACGCCACGGTCGACACTGCCCTGCTGACGCAGCGCGCACAGACCCAGACAGCTGACCGACCGGGGACCGAGAACGCCGGCGCCGCGAACGCGGACGGCGCGATGCCGCAGGGCGGCTCCGACGGCGATCCGTCGACCGACGCCGCCGCCGAAGCAGCGGCCGCGGCAGCCCGACAGGCAGCTCCGACGATCCCGGTCGCGCAGGTCCACCACCCGGTCGAGGGAGTTGGCGAGAACACGCCACCGGATCGACCGGCAGGACGGCTGCTTCCCGAAAGCGACGTGATCGGCTGCGATGTCAACAGCCGCTCGTTCGTTCCCAGCACCTGCGAACCCGAAGAGCCGCTGCGTGGTGAGGGCTGTACCGATGCCGACGTCGCGGCTGCGCGCGCGCCCGACGACCGCAACCGATCCGGGACCAAGGTGCGCAACGACGCCCGCGCCCAGGTCCTCAAGGTCGACGCGGATCCGCAGCTGCCGCAACGCCCGACGATGATCGGCGTGCAGTGCTTTGACGTGGAGCTCGCTGCAGACAGCGGCATCCTGCTCGTGCACCTGCGAGACGTCGGGCACATCCTGACGCCGGAGGACGCCCAGTCCAGCGGCGGCAGGGGCGCGTGGGACACCAAGCGAGAGGAAGGCCGCGCGGGTGGCAACGAGGGCGTCAACGGCGGCACGCGCCGCACCACGAGCGAGCTCGATGCGGCGCTCACGTTCGGCGGTTCACAGCTGTCGGGCGGCATCCAGTACGACCTCGTGCTCGAGGGCGCGTTCGGCGCGGGCGTCGAGGTCACGAGCCAGCTGGGATCGATCGTCGAGTCGAGCGAAGTCGACGCGCTGCCGCCGAGCGAGCTCGGCACGATCAGCGGGTCGGCAAACGGGTTCAGCTCGATCCTGCGCGCAGCACCGCTGAGCGGCGACGTGACGATCACGAACAAGGCGGGCACCGACATCGAGATCGGACGCCTGTTCGCGCGACCGCGGGACCTGCCGCGCAGCTGTGATGTACCGATCGCGCTCTCGCCCGCCGAACAGCGCGAGGTCAGGCTCGACGTACGCTCCTCCGACGGCAGCGCATCGATCGAACGCCCGGGCCTGACGGTCTCGATCGTCGACATCGACGAAGACGGCGACGACCGAACCGCGCGAGTGGCCGTGGCGAGCTACCTGTCGCGCTCCGGCCTGCCGCGATACACGCTCGTCGACTGGACCGAGCAGTACGAACTCGACCTGGAAGTCGAAGGCTGCGACGGCGCGACGTACCGGGAAGCCGGAACGCCACCGCCCGGTGACGAGATCGAAGTGAACGAGAGCATCCTCGAAGCCGCGATCGGCAGCACCGACCAGAACGTGCAGCGCGGCGAGGACTGACCGCGAAGAAGAAGTCAGGGCCCGTCGCGAACATGCGCGACGAGCCCCAACGCCCCTTTGCCCCCAAAGGATGCAGGTCGGCTGCCTGTGTGGCGAATCGGTTGCCCATCCGAAGCGCCGGCTGTGCCGCCCTGCCTCGATGTTCGACGTGCTCGAAGCCCCTCCTGCCCGCCACCTGAAAGTTCTGCTGAAAACTGTCGTGGCGTCAGCGGATGCGCGGTGCGAGCCACGCCACCGCGTGCTCGAACATGTCCAGGCGTGTTCCTGCAAGGGGCAGTCCCTTGCAGGGGATCGCGCCGTGACACGCCGCGTTCGGATCAGCGGTCGTGAGCACCGTTGCGGTGATGCCTGACGCGCGCAGGCGCCGGGCATAGTCGCGAACGGGCTGCAGGGGCGTGATCGGATCGGCACCGGCATTGAAGATCCACGTCGGCGGCGTGACGCGTCGGCGAACGTTGGAAATCGGTGATGCCGTGTGCCACGCACCGCCGCAGTCCGCGATGGTGCACCCGATCGACTGCGCCGCGGATGCGTACAGCGGCAGCTCGGGTCGCATCCCCACCCAGGACAGGTCGGTCGGGGGCGCGATCGCCACGACCGCGCGCACGCCGGCAGGACGTGACGGGTCGGATCCCGCGAGCATCGCGAGCTGACCACCTGCGGACGCGCCGAACAGCACGATCCGCCGATGATCGCCGCCCCACGCTCGCGACCTGCGCGCCGTGAAGCGCAGCGTCGCGCGCACGTCGGCGATCGAGGTGCGCATCGCGTGCCCGCAGAGGCGCGCGTCGCGTTCGCGGGCCTCGCGCGCCGAGACCGACGCGGTGCAGGCGAGCCGGTAGTTGGCGTTCACCACGAGCCAGCCGCGCTGCGCGAGGCGCTGCGCCCAGCGGCTCTGTTCCCACTGTCGCTTGTCGCCCGAGTGCCAGCCACCGCCGTGCACGAGCAGCGCCACGGGCCGAAGGCGTGGACGCGCGGCGCGCGCGGTGGTGCGGCGCGGTCGGGCCCGCCACACGTCCACCGTCACGCCGGATCCATTGATCGTGGGAACGCGAACGTCGCGCACGACCCGCAGCGACTGGACCGCGCCCGCAGCAGGTGCCGACATGAGCATGCCCAGCAACGCGCATGCCAGCAGCATGCCGAGCGCGGGGAGCGGGGCGAATGCGCGGGGGGGCGTGCGCATGACGCGCGACGGTACCGGGGCCGTCGGACGTCCCCCTGGCGTTCGGTGCGTCGAACGCGGCCATCCTCGGGGCGCTCGCGTCGATTGCTGCAACGCTGGCGATCCCTCCGACGACGAATGGGTACGGGCGTTCCCGACCCTCGTGTGGGCTTGGGCGCGGAATACGAATGCTCGTGGGACAGGGACGACACGACAGATCGAGGCGTGCCGGGCGAGCGTTTGCCCTGCGCGTGTCGCGGAAGGACGAACGCGATGGGACGATCGCTTCGACGAGCACAGGCCGGACGCCACGGTGATTCCGGAGCTCCACACACGTGGTGGGACGATGTCGCGGGCAATGCCCGCGCGCATGGCGCCTTGCCGTACGTGGTGGAGGGCTTCACCGAGATCACGGACGCGGTGCGCCGCGGCCACGCGGTCCTGGTGCGGCGTGAACAGGTCGAGGTCGCCGATGGCGTGACCGTGTTCCAGGCCGGCGCCACGCCGGTGACGGGCGCGTTCTCACCGGTGAGCGAGCAGACCAAGGCCGCGCCGCCGATCGTGGCGATCCTGCGCTTCGACGTGGGCACGGCCCGCTTCGTGCTGCAGGACGCAGGCAGCCCGGCCGGCGCGGTCCAGCTCACTCCCAAGCGCCTCGCTCGCTACCTCGACTCGCCCGACCGCTCCGTCGGCGTCGCACTCGGCGCCTGAGCGCTGCGGGCAGTGGTCGGCGTCGTGCGTCGCTGACGTCGTCGTTGCCGCTCCCGCGCGTGGCACATGTCGATCACACGAGTGTTGGTGAACGGCAGCTTCGTGTGCCGTTGACGATCACTCGCCGCGGATCGATCGCGCGAGTGTTAGTGAGCGGCAGCTTCGTGTGCCGTTGACGATCACTCGCCGCGTCGAGTCCCCTCACGCCCGCCCGGCGACGGCACCGCGGCGTCACCGATGCGACGCGTCATCGAGTCGCGAGCACGTCATGGAGGCGCTCCGCCAGCTGGCGCGCGCCGAGCGGCGACGGGTGGGTCGCGTCGATCCAGCTCGTGTCGGCCGAGTCGACGCACAGCTCGCAGTCGACCACGAACGCGCGGCCATCGCTCGCGATGTCGTCGACGAGCTCCTGCACCCCGCTGCGACGTCCGCTGCGACCGAACGTCGCAAATCGCGTCCGAAGTGCGGGGTGCGCCGGGGTGAGGTACAGCAGCGGCGGTGGACCGCCGGCCGCGTGCACGAGATCCACGAGCGCGCGCAGGTCGTCGACCGCATCGGAATCGAGCTCGGCGCCGTTGGCGCCATAGGTCGAGTCGAGCTCGGCAAGGTTGCGCTCGACCGCGCCGGGCGTGGCGCGCGCAAAACGCAGTGCGGCCGCGGGGTCCTCCCAGCGCGCATCTGCCGCGGGCACGCCTGTTCTGGAAAACCCGGACTCGACCCGCTCGTCCTCTGCAGCATCGCGCGTCGTGCCGCGGAGCCGTGCACGCACCGACGCGAGCGACGCCTTCGTGACCTGCCACGACAGCAGCAGCCGCTCGAGCCGATCGAGCTCGTCACCCACGGAGCCGTCGCTGCCCGCAGCCTGCACACGCGCGACTGCCTCGAGCCGTGGCACGTCCAGGAATCCCGAGCCCTGCAGCGAGCTGTCGCGGAACTGCTCGACGTCGATGCCCACGACGAACTGGGGAACGTCGCCATCGGTCGCTTGCGCCCGCTCGACGATCCACGCCGCCAGCACGCGCGCCTCGAACATGTCGCCACCGACGACTGCGGCGTTGACGCCGTCCGGTGCCCCCAACCACGTTGGATCCAGCTTCTTCGTACGCGAGGATCCGAGCACGACCAGCGGTGGCAACGCGTCGCGATCGAGCAGGTCGACCTTCGCCGTCCGGTCGCGCGGACCCGCGGCAACGGGTTCGAGCACGCCGGATCCGAGCTGGGCCGTGGGGTCGACGACCGCGTTGAACGCGGCGAGCGCCGCGCAGAGCACGACCGTGGCCGCGAGCATGAGCCACGCCCACGAGCGCAGCGAGATCGAACCGGGCGACGGTGGCATCGCGCCAACCCTACCGCCCCACGGGGCGCTCGCCGCGCGCATTCGACTGCCACAGCCGCTGCTACGATGGCATTGTGAGTTCCAGCATGAAACCAACTGGTCGGCTCGACGTCCCCCTCGGCGCGGAGCGACGGCGCGCCATCGACCTGGTCGGCGATCGCTGGGCGCTCTGGCTGCTGCTCGCCATCCACGAGGACGATGGTGCCCGCTTCACCGACCTGGCCGCAGAACCGGGCCTGTCGCGCCGCGTGCTGGCCGAACGGCTCAAGGACCTGGCGCAGGCCGGACTCGTCGAGACGCGCCAGTACCAGGCGCGACCCCCGCGCAATCGGTACCTGCTCACTGCCCGCGGACAGCAGGTGCGCCGTCTGGCGCTGGCGGCGGTGCACGTCGCCGCTGGTGGCCAGCTCGCCGACGACCCGCTCGCGCGCGCGCAAAGAACTGCATCAGTTCGTCCCGATGCGGAGCCGGCCTCGGATCCCGGATCGGACCCGGTCCACCCTGCCGACTCGCTGCTCGCGGGTGACCTCGACGCGGCGGAACGCATCCATGCGGATACGATCGCGAAGCTCGAAAGCTACGACTCCCAGTACCGCACGAGCCTCGTCGAGACGCTCTCCACGTGGCTTGCCTGTGACGCGTCAGTCTCGGTCACGGCAGCGCGCATGTATGCGCATCGCCACACGATCCGCTATCGGCTCGATCGCGTACGTGAGCTGACCGGGCTCGACGTGACCTCGACCGTCGATCGCGAGCGACTCGTGCTCGGACTTCGAGCTCGACGGGTCCTGACGGCCGCGGGTCGCCTCGACGCGCGTTGATGCGTGGCAGGCGCCCCGAAACGATCCTCGAATCCTGTACCGACGGCCAATGACGTCCGTCCGTCGCCCGGGTAGCGTGCGAACAGTGAATCTCCACTCGCGCCCCGCGCGAACGAACGGAAGAAGGGACATGACAGCCACCATGCCGACCCCCACCCACTCCTCCAGGACGTCGATCGACGACGTCCTGAAGTCAGCCAAGGACGCCGACGTCACGTTCGTGCGCCTCTGGTTCAACGACATCATCGGCAACGTGAAGAGCTTCGAGATCCCCGTCGGTGAGCTCAAGCACGCGATGACCAACGGCATGGGCTTCGATGGCTCCTCCATCACCGGCTTCAACCGCATCGAGGAATCGGACATGGTCGCCATGCCCGACCCCGACACCTTCTCGGTGATGCCGTGGGACGTCGCAGACGGCCGCAAGGTCGGTCGCATGATCTGCGACGTGCTCGTCCCCGGCACGCTCGAGCCGTACGAGGGCGACCCGCGCTGGATCCTGCGCAAGGCACTCTCGCGCGCCGCTGACATGGGCTACGACACCGTCAACGTCGGCCCCGAGCTCGAGTTCTTCCTGTTCGAGGACGAGAGCCCGTCGCTCAAGACGCTGGATCGTGGCGGCTACTTCGACCTCACGACGCTCGACGCCAAGGGCGACGTGCGCAAGCAGGCGGTGCTCGCGCTCGAGGCGATGGGCATTGAGGTGGAGTACTCCCACCACGAGGTCGCGCCGTCGCAGCACGAGATCGACATCCGCTACAACCACGCACTGCCGATGGCGGATTCCGCGCTCACCTACCGCGTCGTGGTGAAGGAAGTCGCCTCGCGCAACAACTGCTACGCGACCTTCATGCCGAAGCCGCTCCACGGCGAGAACGGGTCGGGCATGCACGTGCACATGTCGCTCTTCCAGAACGGCGACAACGCGTTCTTCGACGCCGACGACAAGCACCACCTGTCGGCGACTGCCAAGAGCTTCATCGCGGGCGTCCTGCGCCACGCGCGCGAGATGAGCGTCGTGCTGGCACAGACGGTCAACTCGTACAAGCGCCTCGTGCCGGGCTTCGAGGCACCGGTGTACGTCGCCTGGAGCCAGCGCAACCGTTCCGCGCTCATCCGCGTGCCGTTCTACCACCCCGGTCAGGAGAAGGCGACGCGCTTCGAGCTGCGCTGCCCCGACCCGACCTGCAACCCGTACCTCGCCTTCGCGGTGATGATCCACGCGGGCCTCGACGGCATCGAGAAGGGCTACGAGCTCGAGCAGCCGATGGACAAGAACCTGTTCGACCTGTCGCACGACGAGCGCCGCCGGCTCGGGATCCAGTCGCTGCCCGGCTCGCTCGGCGAGGCGATCGCCTACGCCGAGGACTCCGAACTCCTCCTGCGCGCCCTCGGCGAGCACGTGCACTCGCGCCTCATCTCACTCCAGCGCGAGGAGTGGGACGACTACCGCACCCAGGTCTCGCCCTGGGAGCTCGAGCGCTACCTGCCAGTGATGTGACGCCAGTCACACCCCTCCCCTCCCCACCCCACCCACCCTCACGTTTGGGCGACATTCGGTAACAAACGTGTGGGGCGTCAGTGATGAGACGAGCGACCCGCTGCACGTTTGGGCGACATTCGGTAACAAACGTGCGGGGGGTATGCTTGTGGGCCAGGAGTGGCACACGATCCGCGGACCGGAGCAGCGACATGACAGGCACCACGCACACCGACGAGC
>JBBQUY010000060.1:0-20745 GCA_038212015.1 Gaiellales bacterium
CCACGAGCGCCTCGCCAAGCTCTCGGGCGGCGTGGCAGTGGTCAAGGTCGGCGCAGCCACCGAGACCGAGATGAAGGAGAAGAAGCACCGAGTCGAGGACGCGCTCCAGGCAACGCGCGCGGCACTCGAGGAGGGCATCGTCCCCGGCGGTGGCGTCGCACTGCTCAACGCGGCTTCCGCGTTCGACTGGAAGACGCTCGAGGGTGACGAGGCCACTGGTGCCAAGATCGTCATCCGCGCACTCGAGGAGCCGCTCCGGCAGCTCGCCGAGAACGCGGGCCTCGAGGGCTCGGTCGTGGTGAACAAGACGCGCGAGGCCCAGAAGGGCTGGGGCGTCGACTTCTCCAAGGACGGCATGGAGATGATCGACCTGGTCGCCACCGGCATCATCGATCCGGCCATGGTGACGCGCTCGGCGCTGCAGAACGCGGCGTCCATCGCCAAGAACATCCTCGTGACCGAGGCGATCGTCGCCGAGGCTCCCGAAAAGGGCGGCTCGCCGATGGGCGGCATGCCCGACATGGGCGGCATGGGCGGCATGATGTAGGTCGAGCAATCGACTGACACATCTCGCTCGCGCTCAGCGAACGAACTGCGAGGGGCTCCGCTTCGGCGGGGCCCCTCGTGTCTTCGGAGTCAGTTCGTGGCCACGATGCCGACCGCGCATCCTGTGGCGCAGGCACGGCAGCACAGCTCGTCGACACGGCTGGACTCGCCCGTGTCACCGCATCCCCACCTGGTGGTGATCATGTGACACGGGCGGGGTCACGCATCGGCATCGCCGATCCGCGCTCCCGTCACGAGGCGCCGCTCAGTCAGGCGCTTGTCTCGCTGGACGCCTCGAGGGTGCTGGCGCCGCGCCAGCCGCCGACGAGCGCGCCGGCCGTTGCGCCGAGCGCCGCGAGGCCTGCGGCGCCGAGCAGACCACCTGCGGGACCGCTCCAGGCACGTGCGCCAAGCACGAATCCGAGCACGCCACCGCCGACGGCGCCGATTCCACCGCCGGTGATCGCGCTGGTGGCGATGTGCTTGACCGAGTCGACCTGCTGCGTGACGATCGGGCGCACCTCGGCCTCGATCGCGGCGCGCTGCCGGGCGACCTCCTGGTCGATGACCTGTGGCAACTCGGTCTTCACGCGGGTGATCGTGTCGTCGACCATCGTCTGCAGCACCGGTCGCTGCGCAGCGATGAGCGAGTCGAGCTCGGTGCGGATCGCGGGAATCTGGTCCTGGATCGCACCCTCGACCGCCGACTGGATCGATGCCTGCTGATCACCGATCGCATCACCGATCGTCGTGCGAATGAGCGGCTGCTGCTGCTTGAAGGCTTCGGTCGCGGACGCCGTGACGATCGTCGCGATCTCCTTCTTGAGACCCGCGAACGGATCGTAGGGCGCCGCAGCGACATTCGTCGCTGGCACTGCCATCGGCATAGCCATCGTGGTGATCGTCGTCATCGTCCCGTCCGTCCCGTCGCATCGACCCCGGTCCAGGGGGTCCCTGACCATGTGTCGAGTGTGGCGGGCGTCGGGTTTCGCGCGGGTTAGATGAGCATGCCGTCGATGATGACCTGCGCCATCGCCTTCTCGGCCTGCATGAGCATCTCGTGAAGTTGGTTCAGCCCGTTCACCGAGGACGTGTTCACGGTCGGATCCGCCATCGCCTTCTGCAGCCCCGCGAGCACTTCTCGCGTGGTGGCGCCGGGTGGAATGTCGAGCATCGGTGCGTTGAAGACCTCTGGCTGTGGCTGCGCCTGGGCTGCGCCCTGCTGCGCCTGCACCGATGCTGCGGTGACGGTCGGGGGCGGCTGCACTGCAGGCGTCACGGGGTTTGCCCCGCCCTGCAGCATGGCCTGGCGTTTGGCTGCCTCATATTGCGCGAGCGAACTCGCGCCCGGGTTGATGTTCGTCATGGTCTACCTCCCTGCAGGCGGCACGCTCCCTCCCGGAGCACACGTGCTGCGTCACCTGTTCGTCGGGCAACCAAGGCCATGTGTTGCAGGAATTCCACGCGATTCCGGCCATCTCGTGGCCGTGCTCCGAGCGGGAGCGTCAGATGCTGCCGGCGTACGGATTTGCCGTGTCGGCGATCTCCGTCGCAAGGCGGATCGTGCCGTCTTCGATCTCGAACGTGATCGACCCGTCGGGCGGCAACGCGAACTGCCAGTTCTCGGTGATCGGCCCGGCGATGCGAAGCACCGCAAGGCGCAGCATCACGCCGTGCGAGACGGCGGCGACGGTGGCACCCGCATGGCGTGCGCCGATCTCCTGCAATGCGCGCACGACGCGGTCGGCCGCCGCGGCGAGCGACTCGCCACCGGGGCAGTGCGCGTGCTCGGGATCGGTCAGGTACCGCTGCCACGCCTCGGGATCGACGCTGCGGCATTCCTCGCGGGTCAGGCCTTCCCAGCGACCATAGTCGAGGTTGAGCAGTCCGCGTTCGGCGACGACCTCGTCAAGGTCGGACGCTGCCGCGATCGCGGTGCCGACCTCGAGTGCGCGCGCGAGCGGGCTGGCGTAGACGGCCTCCACGCGCGCGTCACGCAGGGCTCGTGCCGCGGCAAGCGCTTCGCTGCGCCCGGTGCGGTTGAGCGGCAGGTCGCGCTGGCCGCGGTAGCGCACGTCCTGGTTGTCGATCGTCTGTCCGTGACGGAGCAGGTGGATGACGCCGATCTCAGCCATTCGGTTCCTCCTGGCGCGAGCGCTCGATGTTGTGCGTGTCGAGCACCGGATCGGGCTCGTCGCGACCGAACTGGCCGATCGTCTGCACGACGAGCTTGGCGTCGAGCCAGAGCGACCAGTGATCGATGTAATGGATGTCCTGTCGAATGCGCTCGGGCCACTCGATCTCGTCGCGTCCGTGCACCTGCGAGTAGCCGGTGATGCCCGGCAGCACCTCGAGGCGGCGACGGTCGTGCTCGGAATAGTGCGCGACCTGCTCGGGGATGTCGGGGCGGGGCCCGACGAGGCTCATCTGGCCGACGAGCACGTTCACGAGCTGCGGCAGCTCGTCCAGGCTCGAGCGTCGCAGAAACTTCCCGCTGGTCGTGATGCGGGGATCGTCCTTGACGACCCCGTGCGGATCGTCGGTGACGCCGAGTTCCTGACCGACCTTCACCGCGTCGTTGACCATCGAGCGGTACTTGAGCATCGGAAACTCGCGTCCGCCCTTGCCGATGCGGCGCTGCACGAACAGGACGGGACGCCCGGCGTCGAGCAATACCCAGAGCGTCAGGATCAGGAAGACGGGTGACAGCAGCACGAGCGCAACGAGCGCGAGCACGCGGTCGGCGATCCACTTGATCGCGCGCTGGACGGGTCGGCGCCGTGCGGTGGGGGATGTCGACGAGGCGGCGGGCATGCCGCTGCAAGTCTATGCGACGGCTCAGGCCACCACGCGCGCGAGCAGTTCGACGAGCTCGCGTTCGACGGCGCCGGTGCCTTTTGACATGCGCTGTGCATAGCCGTGCACGATTGGCTCCAGACGCGCCACCGCGTCAGCGCCGACCGTGGGCGTTCGCGTTTCCAGGATGCGCCGCGCGACCCATGTCGGCCGCGCGCGCCACGGCACCTGCTCGGCGAGGTCGCGCACGTGCGCGTCGAAGGCGGGCGAATCGGCGGGGGCGCCGGTCAGCTCGAGCAGCTCGGTGATGCGCTGCGCATACCCCGAGTACGTCACGTCCGCGATCGGCGGGCGCGGCACGTCGAGGCCGGCGTGTGCGCTCGCGAACGACGGAAGCAGGCGACGGGCGTTGAGCGAGGCGAGCGCCTCCTCCCACATGAGGTCGACCTTCATGTGTGGATTGGCGTCCGGGATGACCGGTCCGGTCAGGTGCGACCCCTCGTGCAGCGCGGTGAACAGGCGCTGCGCGTAGTCGCGGGTCGCGGGCGGGTCGAGCTGCGCGGCGCCGTCGCGCGCGAGGCGCGTCGCGAGGGCCTCGAACGCATCGGCTTCGCCGCGCGCGATGAGGATGCCGCCGGTGCGCCCGTCGGCGATCGCACGTGCGCCGCGCTGGGGCATGTGGTCGGTGACGACGATCTCGCGGGCAGCACTGGGCACGCCGACATCGGCGGCGACATGCTCGGCTGCGGCACGGTAGGTCCCGATCGTCCCACGGTACTGCGCCCTGTCCACAGGCAACAGCTCCATGCCAGCTTGTCGAGCCGAGCGGTCAGGTCGTTGCGCGCCACGGCGGGAAGAACCCTGCAGTCGAATCGCTGCCCGCGAGCTCGCGGTAGCGGTCAGCGTCGTGCACGAGCTTGGCGATGTGGAACGCGCGCGGCTCGGATTCGGGATCGTAGCGATGCTTGAACACGAACAGCGGGCTGTCGGTTCCGCCACCGACTCCGCCGCCGAGGTGGAATCCGGCCATGCTGCGATCCTGTGCCCACTCGGCGGCGGCAAGGAAGCAGCGATTCGACGCGCCGATGTTGCGCGCGGCATCCGCGGACGCTCCGAGGTGGTAGTGGAGCCACTCGCCGTGGGCGATGCACAGCAGCGACGCGACCGCCTCTTCGTCGAGCAGCCCGTCGACGAGCACGAGCTCGCCCCCGCCACCGGTCTCGATGAGCGCGTCCCAGTACGCGTCGTCGAAGAAGTAGAACGCGCCCGCCTCCTGGCGGCGCATCGTGTGGTCGTACGTCGCCCGAAATTCCGTGAGGTCGGTCGGGGCCACCGTGATGCGCAGCTCGAGTTCGGCGCGATCGGCCTTGCGCACGGCGCGGCGGTGATGGGTGTGCATGGCCGGGAGCAGTTCGCGACCAGCGGCGACGTTCCACACGACCGTCGAACCCAGTTCGACGAGCTCGGCTCGTGGCGGGCTCCAGCGATCGTTGGCGAGCACCGGGTGGAAGCGCAGGAACGTCGCGGCGACGTCGTTGGCGCGCGCCCACTCGTCGAGCGCGGCACCGAAGGCGTCGAGGTCGATGTCGCCCGTCGCGATCGGGCCGCCGTAGCCGTAGGCGCTCGTGGCATCGAAGCCGCGCGCGCCACCCGCCGAGTCCGCAGGCAGCGGGCGCAGCAGCAGCGGCAACGCGAGCTCCGCGCCGTTCGCGCCGACGTGGTGCAGCAGCACCGCGACGGTCCCGGCCGGTTCCAGGTGCACCGATGCGAGGTTCCAGCCCGCTCGCAGGTAGGAATCGTCGCCACCGAGCCGCGCGACGAGCGCATCCCACTCGGCATGCGGCACGACGCGAATCGCGTCGGTACTCGTGATTTGTGCTGCAGTCGCCTCCATCATCCCGTCGAGTCTAGACGGACGGCGTCGAACGGGGGCCGGGGCATGAACGTGATGTGCCCGAGTGGGGCTCGCGAGTGATGGCAGACGGCACTGCGCGATGCCGCTGATCAACACTCGCGAGCGCTTCCACCCGCGAGTGATGGCAGACGGCACTGCGCGATGCCGCTGATCAACACTCGCGGTGTCGGGTGCGGCCGCATGCGGCCCGTAACGTTCGGCAGATCTCCACGCACGCGCGGGGTGGGTGCGACAATGCCCACATGTTCGAAGGAAGTTCCATCGCGGTCGTCGTCCCCTGCTACAAGGAGGAGACGCAGATCCGCGGCGTGATCGACACGATGCCGGCGTTCGTCGACCGGATCATCATCGTCGACGATCGCTCCCCCGACGCGACGGTCGACGTCGTGCGCGAGTGCATGCAGTCCGACGCGCGCGTGGAGCTGCTCATTCACGAGGAGAACCGCGGCGTCGGCGCCGGCATCGCGACCGGCTACAAGCGTGCGCTCGACCTCGGCATGGATGTCGCGGTCGTGATGGCGGGCGACGGACAGATGCCGCCCAACGAGCTGGCAGACATCGTGCGCCCCGTCACGAGCGGCCAGGCCGACTACTCCAAGGCCAACCGCCTGGTCGGGGACAGCGCCTGGGAGACGATCCCGCGCAAGCGCTTCCTGGGCAACGCGATGCTGAGCCTGCTCACCAAGATCGCGTCGGGCTACTACCAGGTCGCCGACTCCCAGACGGGCTATACGGCGATCAGCTCGAGCATGCTGCGCCGCATCGACCTGGACGACATGTATCCGCGCTACGGCTACCCCAACGACATGCTCGTGCGTCTCAACGTGCTGCGCGCCCGCGTCGTGGACGTGGCGAGCGTTCCCGTCTACGACGTCGGCGAGGTGTCGGGCCTCAAGATTCGTCGCGTGCTGTTCACGATGAGCTGGCTGCTGCTCAAGCGCTTCGTGTGGCGCCTGTGGAAGCTCTACGTCGTGCGCGACTTCCACCCGCTCGTGCTCTTCTACGTGCTCGGCATGGTCATGTTCGCGGCAGGCATCGCGGCATCCGTGGCCCTTGCGGCGATCGGGTTCGGTCCCGGCACCGTGAGCGGGTCGTCCGCGGTGGCGGCCTCGATCCTGCTGCAGAGCGGTCTGCTGCTGACGCTGTTCGGCATGCTCTTCGACTTCGAGCACAATCGACCGCTCGTGAGCGAGTCGCGCCCGGTCGGGCTCGATGCCGGCGGCGTCGAGCACGAACCGATTCGTGCGACGATCGAGACGGCGCCGTCGAGCGAATCGCTCGATCGCGATGGCGGATCGCGCCCCGCGGGCGTGACGAACGCATGATCGTCCTGGTCGCGGCAGTTGCCGCGACGATGCTGGCGGCGCTCCTGCCCGGAGCTGCGCTCCTCGGCGCGACGCGAGCGTTCGTTGTCGTCCCCGCGCTGCTGCGACCCGCGGCAACGGTCGCCGCGTCGGTGCTCGTGACGTCAGTCGCGCTCGCCGTCGCGATGTCCCTCGAGTGGTCGATGAACCGCATGCTGCTGCTGCTCGGGGCGATGACGATCGCGCTCGTGGTCGTGGCGCTGCTGCGCATGCAGCCGTCGCGCGGCGAGCGACGATCGCTGCTGGATCGATGCCGCGCGGCGGCTCCGTACCTCGCGCCGGGCGCGGTACTCGTCGCGCTCGGTCTGGCGGATGCGCCGCACGCGCGCTCGGACACCTACTGGCACGTGGCCCTCGCGCGCAAGATGACGGAGCTGCCCGAGCTGTCGAGCGCAGCGCTCGCGTTCGAGGCGGGCGCGCCCGGCAACGCCAACTATCCGCTGCCGTCGTGGCACGCCGTCCTGGCGGTCGCCGATCGTGCGCCGCAGGTGGATCCGTGGACTGCGGCGTGGTTCGTGACGATCTGGCTCGCGCCGGTGGCGATGCTCGCGTTCGGTGCGATGGCCGCCGAGCTCATCGGGGTACGGCGCGCGACCGTGGTCGGGTGCTGGACGTTCGTGGCGATCGTGGTGCTCGGCTACGGTCCGTACTTCTACGCGACGCGCTTCCTGTCGTATCCGGGCCAGGTCGCGATCTTCGTGGTGCTGCCGATCGTGGTGGTCGCGGTGACGCGTGCGATCGCGAGCGATGGCGAGCGACGCGCGGAGCAGCTCGGCGTGGCGGTGGTCGGCACGGTCGTGATCGGGATCCTGCACGGCAACTACGTGCTGTATCCGTCGCTGCTCGCGTTCGGGGCTGCGGCGCTGCTGCTGCTCGGAGCGCGGGATCGCTGGCGCGGTGCGACGTTCGTCGCCGGGGCCGTGACGCTGGCTGGGGGCGTCACGCTCGCCGCGCAGCTGCCCTGGATCACCGCCGACGACAATTTCCTGCGGGGCGACAGCGCGCCGACCGGCGAGCCGTCCGCGTTCATCCGGCATCGCGACGTGTTCGCCGGCAGCGAAGGCTGGTTCCACGTCGAGCTCGGTTCGCTCGCGACGCAACCCTGGCTCGTGCTCGGCGCACTCGCGCTGTCCGTGCTGCTGTACGTGCGCCGGCGCCGCGTGGGTCCGTGGGTGGTTGCCGGCTACGCGGTGGCGATCGTGGCGTTCGCCGCATTTCCGCCGTTCATCAACCTCATCGATCGCCTCGGCTCGGTGACGCCGGCGACGCGATTTGATCGCGTCTATCCTGCGGCGATCGGTGTCGCCGCGATCGGATGCGGGATCGGGTGGCTGCTCGAGCGGGTGTGGCAGCGCGGCGCGGTGCTCGGAGCGGCGGCAAGCGCCGGTGTGTTCGTCGCGCTCGCGGTCGGCACCGCGGCGCTCGATGCGCTCCGCGACACAAAGCGGATCGTGGTGACACCGTTCGTCGAGGCGCGCTGGGTCGGCGGGCTGGATCCGAGTGTGCTGCCACGCATCGCGGTGATCGTCGTGACGGTCGCGATCCTGGGGGTCGCGGTCTTGGTGCGCGTCCGGCACCAGATCCGAGCATTCGCCGCGCCCACCGCGGTGAAGCCGCGGCGCCGCCGGCACGTACTCGCGGCGCTGGCGGTCGTCGCGACCGTCGCGGGACTTGCGCCCGCATCGATCGATCGCGCTCGTGCGACGTGGCAGCCCGATGCGTACGAGCACGCAGCGCGCACCGATCGGGAGTTCACGCGCATCGACGTGTATCCGGCCGCCTCCCGTCGCGCGGTGCAGGCCATCGAGCCGGGCGCCGTCGTGCTCGCCGGATTCAACGACGTGCGCCGCATCGCATCACTGTCGCCGGTGCAGTCCGTCGAGGAGAGCGTGCTGCGTGAGCTGATGGGTCCGCCGCTGTCCGCACGAGCAGCGTCGACACGGCTCGATGAGCTCATCGAGGAATGGGACGTCGATGTCGTGGCCGGCAGCCGCTTCGACGACTCCTTCCAGCCACTGCTCGATGCAGCCGCCGCCGATCCGGCCCGGTTCGAGGACCGATCCGCGGGGACGCTGCGCATCTACGACGTGCGCTGAGTGGTTCCACCTGCACGCAGGAGCTAGGCTGCGCGTCGATGTCATCGAGACGGAACTTCCAGGGCACGACCGCGAGCCGACTGTTCGTCGCCTGCATCGCATGTGCGATCGTCCTGTCCGGATGTTCTTCTCCGAGCTCCTCGGACGGCGATGCGTCGATCGGAGCGGGTGACCGCATCCCCGCGTCGTCCGCCGACCCGAAGAACGCGTCGATGTCGCACGCACACGGGATCGGTCGCAATCCCGCTGACGGCGATGTCTATGTGGCGACGCACCACGGGCTGTGGCGCCTGCGCGATGGCGACAGCCTGGAGCTCGTCGGCCGACACCTCCACGACTTCATGGGATTCTCCGTGGTGGGTCCCGACCACTTCGTGGCGAGCGGGCACCCCAACTCGGTCGACGGTCTGCCCCCGCATCTCGGCCTCATCGAATCCAAGGATGGCGGAACGTCATGGACCAGTCGGTCGCTGCTCGGTGAAGCCGACTTCCATGCCCTGCGCGTGGTCGGCGACACGACATACGGGTGGAATTCGCAGGACAGCGCCTTGATGGTGAGCACGGATCGTCGCGCGTGGAAGACCCTCGTCGACGGAGCGATGATGCTCGACGTGGCAGTCGATCCTGCGACCGGGGAGACCCTGCTCGCGAGCAGCGCGAAGGATCAGACGACGCTCGAACTGCGACGCAGCACCGATTCCGGGCGATCGTTCACGACCGTCGAAGATGCGCCGCAGCTCATGCGCTTCGTGTGGCCCGAGCCGGAGCAGGCCTGGGGCTTCGGCGTCGACGGCACGGTCTGGATGAGCGACGACACGGGGTCATCGTGGAAGCGGGTCGGGAGCGTGAAGGCGCCGCCGGACGCCGCCTCCGGCGATGCAGACGAGCTGATCGTCGCGGCCGGCGGCAAGCTGCTCGCGTCGACGGATGCCGGGCGAAGCTGGGACGAGCTCGCCAGCTACGAGGAGCCCTGACGAGCCGGCGCACCGGCCGCTTGGATCGCGTCGGCGATCGCGTCGGGCGCCGCGCCTTTTTCGATGTACTGATCCGCACCCTGGGCGAGCACGTCGTCGGCCACGACCGCCGCCGAGAAGCCGGACAGCACGATCACCTTCGCGTCCGGTGCAACCAGCTTGATCTCCGGCAGCGCATCAAAGCCCGTCATGCCCGGCATCGACAGGTCGAGCAGCACGACGTCCGGCTGCAGGAGCTTGGCCTGTGCGATCGACTCGGTCCCGGTGGAAGCCTCCCCCACCACGTGGAGACCCGGTCGAAATTCGACGATCAGCGTCAGCAGCCTGCGGATCGCCTCGACGTCGTCGCAGATCAGGACCCCGATTGATGACTCGTCGTCAGGCATCGTCGGGGTCGCTCGTGGATTTTCGAATCAGCTGATCCGTCCGGATGCCGGACGCGCGAAGCTCCGCGAGCGAGCGACTGACGACGTCCTTGGCTCGGTCAAGCGTTTCCGCGAGCGATGCGGCCGACTCGTCTTCGCGACCGAGTTCGAGGGCGAGCTGGGCCGCGACGAGGCCCTGCACGACTCCGTCGTGGAGCTCGAGTGCCTGCTCCTGTCGAGCGTTCGCCAGGTCCTTCTCGCGCTTGGTCTCGGCCGCGCGGTGTTCGAGCGAGTGCTGCAGGCTCTGGACGTCGGCGAAGCGTCGCAGCGTGATATCGATCGCGCTCTGCAACTCGTCCGGCTTGCCGTTGACGATGTACGCGTACAGACCGATCTTCGCGGCGTCATTCACCCACGGGGCGTCGTGCCCGTAGAGAATCGCGATCACCGGGCAGTACGCCTCGCGCACGATTTCGGTGACCAGGTCGATCGCGTGTACCGAGTCGTCGCCGAGACCGACCAGCGCGACGTCCGGCCGTTCCTGCGCGGTGAGCGCGGCGACTTCCGTGACGGTGACCGAACGAGCCACGACTTCGTGACCCAGTCCCTCCACGACCGCGGCGAGCAGCTTCAGTCGATCGAGCTTCTCGTTCGCGATCAGGACTCGCAGGTGCTTGGTTTCCGTCACGATGACCTTCCCTCGATGGTACCGATGGCCTACCCACCGCGAGGCCGTTCACACCACGATCAGATCATTCGGCGACGTGCGGCGCGCGACGCAGGTCGACCAGCCGCAGTCGCACGACGATCACCAGCCACGCGATCCCGCTCGCCGCGGCGACGACCGTACGGGCGATGTCGTCCTGGAACACGAACGGAGGCAGCGAGGCCGCCGCGCCGACCGCGATCCCCGCACCTGCGCGACGAAGGTCGACGAGCGCACCGTGCGAGGTGAGCACGAGCACCGCGAGCACGGCCATCGCTCCGACGCTCACGGCAGCGACGCCCCACGCGACGTCCGTCACGGACTGCTGGTCGCGGCCGAGCCGCAGGCAGACCAGGGCGAGCACGACGAGCCCGAATCCGTTGACCACGAGCGCCGCGCGGAGCCGACCGATCGCAGCGTCGACCGCGACGAGCGCCGCGAGGATCGTGACCGCACCCGTCGCGAGCGCGAGCGGAGCGGCGACCAGCCCATCGACGCGGAACTCGGCACCGAACACCGCTCGAGCGGCAGCGTCGCCTGCTGACATGAGCACGAACACTGGTGCGGCGACGAGCACGATCGTGTCGGTCATCGTGCGGCGGATCGCAGACCGCCGGGCATCCCCGTCGATCGCCGCGGCAAGCGCGGGCACCATCGCCACGCTCGTCGCCTGCAGCAGGAAGAACGGAACGTGCGCGATCGTGCCGAAGGCGACGTAGGCCCCGAGCTGCGTCGACCGCTCCCCGAACACTGCGGAGACCGCGAACACGTCGATGACGAACCAGGCGCTGATGGCGATCGACGTGAGCGCCAGCGGCAGGATCGATGGCAGCATCGTCGAGCGGACTGCGGCGATCGAGCCCGTGGCCGCCGGCACGCGCGACAGGATCGACAGCGATGACACGAGCGGCGCGACGACGTAGCCGACGACCGCGCCCTCGAGACCGAACGCGATCGCGCCGCCCACGACGAGCGCCACGCGCGCGACGGCGTACGCGACCTGCGCGATCGCCTGGCGCCGATAGTCCCGTTGCCCGGTCGGCCAGGCGAGCAGCACGGCGTTGGTGCCGAACGTCAGCGCGCCGAGCGCGCCGATCATGAACTGCTCGCCGAGCCCGTCGGCGCCGAACGCCGACGCGAACAGCGGCGACCCGACCACGCCCAGCACCGCGAGCCCGAGGCTCAGCCGGATGCCGAGGCTGCGCCCCGCGCGCCACGCCGTCGCCTGGTCGACCGTGCCGCGCGCCATTTCGCGCGAGACGGTCGTCGACAATCCCTTCACGAGCAACGCCGTCAGCACCGTGATCCACGCCATCACGACGCCGAACGCACCGAAGTCGCCTGGCCCGAGCACGCGCGCGGTGACCGTCGTCACCACGTAGGCCGTGACGACATACGCGACATTCGCGAGCGCGAGCAGCAGCATCCCGCGCGCGAACCCATGCGTCGTGTCCTGTGTGTCGTCGTCTGCCATCACGGCGGAGCCTACGCGGCCGGGACCGCCGATCAGAGCAGCTCCTCGACCGCACGCAGCACGAGCGGCGTGACCTGGGCGGCATCGAGTTCGTGATCCCAGGCCGCTTCACGCACTGCGTGCTCGAACGCATCGGCGTCGAGCGGACGTCCGAGCCGTGCCTGGACCGTCGTCCGCACGTGCTGTGCGATGTCACGCGCGGCATCGGCGTTCAGGCGCGCCGAGATCTCCAGGTGCCGAGCGAGCGGCGTTCCGTCCGGCATCGTCAACGGATTCGGCGCGGCCGCCATGAGCGGCTCGTAGCCAGACAGGAACGACTCGCCGAGCACGCCGGTAAGGCGCGTCGCCCGTCGGTATTCCTCGGCCGCATCGCGGCGCGGGGCATCGGCGGGTGCGAGGTCGAACCCCCACGCGCGTGGCTCGGCCTCGACTTTCGCGACGAACAGCTCGCGCTGCTCGATCATCGTCAGCAGCGACTCCACGCTCACGCCGAGCGCCTGCGCCTGCGCCTGGATCAGCTCGTCGGCCTCGTCGGCGAGCGAGACGTCGCTCCCGTCGCTGCGCTGCTCGGGCGTGCGAACGTGCGGGGTGGTCGACACGCGCGACGTCGCCTCCGGCGTCTCGAGCGGGTTGCGACCGCGGCCGAGCAGCCAGTCGAGCAGCTTCACACTGACGCGGTGGCCGGGGCCAGCAGCTTCGCGAAGCGCTCCTCGTCGTCGAACGGGCCGACGATGGCGAGGTTCAGCTGCTCCGGATCGAACACGGCCTTGGCGACGCGACGAACATCCTCGATCGTGATCTCGTCGATCGCGGCAAGTGCCTGCGCCGGCTCCCAGTAGCCGTTCTCGACGGCCTCGCGGCGCGCGCCGAACATGATCAGGCCGCGCGTGTCTTCGATGCCGAGCACGAACTTGCCCTTGAGGTAGTTCTTCGCCTTGGTGAACTCCGCCTCGTCGGGACCCTGCTCCGCGAGCTTGGCGAGCTCCTCGAGGATCGTCGTGATCGCCAGGTCGATGCGGTTCACGTCGACGCCCGCCGCAACGACGAGCGAGCCCGCATCGGTGTAGGCATCGTGGTGGGAGTAGACGTAGTAGCAGAGGCCGCGACGCTCACGCACCTCGGTGAACAGTCGGCTCGACATGCCGCCGCCCAGGATCGCGTTCATCACGCCGAGCGCGTAGCGGTCGTCGTCGAGCAGGCTGATCGCGCGCACGCCGAGCAGCAGGTGCGCCTGCTCGGATTCTTTGTGGTGGAGCTTCACCTGCGGGCCGTCCTGTGACCAGACCGCGTCCGTGCGCGTGCCTTCGTTCGCGCTCGGCAGGGCGAGGAACTTCTCGCTGACTGCGGCCTTGGCACTCGCCGAGACGTTGCCGGAGAGGCCGACGACCGTGCGGTTGGCCGAGTACCAGCGATCCGTGAAGGACTTGAACAGGTCGCGGTCGGCGGCCTTGATCACGGCCTCGGTGCCGATGATGTCCCAGCCAAGCGGCGTGTCGCCGTACAGCAGGTCGTCGTAGACATTGCCAACGTAGCGCTGCGGCAGGTCGCGATACATCGCCATCTCTTCGAGGATGACGCCCTTCTCGCGCTCGATCTCCTCCGGATCGAAGTTCGAGTGCAGCAGCATGTCGGCGAGCACGTCCACGGCCAGGTCCAGGTGCTCGGCGGCGCACTTGACGTAATAGCCGGTGTACTCCTTGCCGGTGAAGGCGTTGAAATCGCCGCCGATGCCGTCGATCTCCACCGAGATGTCGCGCGCCGTGGGGCGGCGTTCAGTGCCCTTGAAGAACATGTGCTCGGCGAAGTGCGCGATCCCGCTCTGGTGTGCCTCTTCGAAGCGTGAGCCCACGCCGAACATGACGAGGGCCGTGGCGCTCGGCGATTCGTCCTGCTGGGCGGTCAGCAGGCGTACGCCGTTGCTGAGGGATTCGAACTCGAACACTGCGCTTCTCCTTCGGGTGCCGTGCACCTCGTCTCGCGCAGGTAGGGTGCCTCCCGCGCGGCTTCCGTGATCCATACCACGCTCGCGCGAGCCTCGAACGTCCAAATCTGCATGCAGCTGCTCCTGACCATCCTCACGACGCTCGTCGCCTCCGTTCTGGTCGTGCTCGTTCCCGGAGCCTGCCTGCTCGCGACGTGGCGCCTGGATCGCGTCGTGCCGCCGCCGCTCGTGCCCGCCGCGGCGCTCGCGCTCGGGTTGCTGCCGCTCGCGGCGATCACCTCCGCGACCTTGGCGCTGCGCCAGCCGATCGAGGCCGTGGCGATCGCCATGGGCGCGCTCGTGATCGCCGGCTGGTTGCACCTGGCGCGACGTGCGCGCGACGAACGGCACGCCGCCACTCCCGGTTCTCGCGGGCGCGCACGCACGCGCGCGAGGGACCTGCTCGTGCCGATCAGGAACCTGGTCGCCGGTGACTGGGTGCGCGCGACGCCGTGGCCCGCGCTGGTACTGGCGACGATCGGTGGCCTCATCGCGATGTATGTGGGATTCCATGCGTGGAACGATTCGCTGTACCACATCGGTCAGGCCCAGAAGCTGCTCGCGCTCGACGAGCCGAGCTTCACCAACACCCTCCAGTTCACGGACGGCAGTGCACACCCCGGCTACCTGATCCCGGTCTGGCATGAGGCCGTCGCCTTGACGGCGTACGCGGCACGCGTGGATCCGGTCGTCGCCGCATGGATCATGCCGGGCGTGACGTTCGCCACGAGCGTGCTCGCGATCGGCGGCCTCGCCTGGTCGCTCACGCGAGCTCGACATGCGACGAGCGTCGCGAGCGCGGTGCTGCTGGCGACGACGATCGGGATGCTGCCGAGCGCGGATGCGATCGTGAACGGCCTGCACCCGGGTGCGATCGCGCTCGGCGTGCTGGCACCGCTCGTGCTGGCGATGCTGCTCACCGCGCTATGGCCCGACGCGCGCCGCGACCGCGACCTGACGGACGTCTCGCCGCGCGTGACGACTCGTGCTGCGACGTTTCTGGCGGCGATCGCCACCGCCGAGGTGGGGATCCTCCACGTCGGCTACCTGTGGGTGCTCGGCATGGGCATCCTCGGCTACTTCCTGATCTGGGGCCTGCAGTCGCCGTGGCCGCGCGCAGTCGTGACGCGCCACCTGGCCACGGGCGCCGCGATCGCGATCATCGCCGTCGCGGTGCTCGCACTGCTGCTGCCAGGCCTGAGTCGCCTGGAGGGGCTCGGACGCGACGCGAAAGCGGAGCTCGAGTACAACGATTCGGAGCAGTACCAGGGCGAGAACGCCGCCAACCTCGACGACGTGCTGCGCGGCGACCCGGCCGGCTCCTTCCACCTGCGCAGCGACTATCTCGTGCTCGCGGGCGGTCTCGCGCTGCTCGGACTGCTGTCGATTCCGCTCGTGCTGCTCGCGCCGCGCTGGCCGGGCGGGTGGTACCTGGCAGGGGCAGGCGTGCTCGTGCTCGGCATCGCCCTGTCGAGTGCGATCTTCCCGAAATTCGTGGAGGTCGTGACGCTCGATCAGGCGCGTCGCATCGAGCGTGTGCTGCCGCTGACTCTCGGCGCGAGCGTCGGCGCGCTCGGCGCAGCCATCGGCGTGGTGGCGCTCTGGCGACGTGGCGGACCACTCCGGGCAGTTGCAGTGCTGGCTGCCGTCGGCGTCGCCGCGATCGCGGCAGTGGTCGTGGATGCCGTGCCGCCGCTCGCTGGATACGGCGGCGAACGCATCGTGCATCCGCGCGTGATCGTCGCGGTGCTCGTCGCACTGCTGCTCGGCGTCGTTGCCATGATCCTCGCGCTCGGCCTGCGCCTGACGCACCGCACCGACCCCGACCCCACCGCGCTGGAAGCGAATCCGCCCGCGCGCCTGGCCCACTGGTCGTGGCCGACCGACCTGCTCGATGCGCGTACGTGCACGCTCGCGCTGGCGCTGGTGCTCATCGCGGCCACGCCCGTGTATGGGCGCATCGGCGACGTCGCGCAGCCGGGACGGCTCGACAACCTGCCGATCGACATGCGCACCGCGGAGCTGCGCGTGTTCGCACCCAACGTCGCGCGTGAGCTTCGAAAGCTCCCGCCCGGATCAACGGTGCTGGCGGATCCGCGCGCACAGCCGCGCGACGCCTACATGGTGATGGCGATCGCACCGGTGTACGTCGTCTCGTCCGTGCCGCGACACACGGCGCTCACGCCGGAGAACCGGGTCGAGGAGCGATTCGAGATCGCCTCGTCATTCTTTCGCGAGGGCATGACGCTCGACGAACGTCGCCAGCTGCTGCTCGACGAGCAGGTCGATGCGATCGTGGTGAACCCGTTTGGCGCGGCCGAGGCCCAGCGACAACTGGAATCGATGCCGGGCGTGCGCATCGGCATCACCGGCAAGCTCCAGCGGATCTGGCTCATCGATCGCGACGAGCTCGCGAAGTAGCGCTACTCGTCGAACTCGCGTGAGCGGACCGGTCGTACGCGCGATGTGGCGTCGAGGCCGTCGACGCGCTCGATGCGCTCCGCTTCCGCCTCGAACTCGGCATCGGTGGAGGCGCGGGCAGGGGCGGGGCGTCCCGCTCCCGACTGGGTGGCTGCCGCAGCGCCTGCGTCCTGGGTTGCTCGATCGGTGGCTCCAGGTACCTGCTCCTGGCGCACCGCGACGTCGTCGCGATGGTCGGCGCGCGCAGCCTGTGCCTGTGCAGCGCGCTGTGCAATGGCGGTTTCGTCGATGGCCTGGGCGAGCGGGTCGCCGCCACGCGCTGCGTCGTGGACCTCGTATCGCTCCGTGGGATCGACTCCGTCCGCCGATCCGGGCGATTCCTCTGCGGTCACGGCGCGTCGAAGTGCCGCGGCCTGCTCCGACTGCTCATCGCGCGTGAGAGTCGCGGCCTCAGGCCGATCGTCGAGCTCGAGCGTCCGGCGAAGCGAGGCCGCCTCACCGTCGGGCTCACCGGTCATGACCGCACCCAGCAGGGTTTCCATCTCCGCGAGGTTGCCTCCCTCGGGCGAGGTCACGTCGATCCGTCGCGTCGTCTCCACGAGCGGCGGGCCCTCCACCGGTGTCGGGGCCGGGTCGGGGCGTACGGCGTCAGGCCCGGCAACATCGTCAACATCGGGGATGGAGTCCATGCCTTCACGATAGCGGGCGCCCGGTCGCGGGCCGGACCGCTGCGCTGATACGTTCCGCCCATGACTGACCTCGCCCGCCGCGCCCAGACCCTGCTCGACCTCCACACCGCGCCCGAGATCCTCGTGCTCGCGAACGTCTGGGACGTCGTGTCGGCGCAGGCGGTCGCGGGAGTCGAGGGCATCAACGCGCTCGCCACCGCGAGCCACTCGATCTCCTCGACGTTCGGATACCCCGATGGCGAGCAGATCCCGTTCGACCTGCACCTGGGCATGGTCGAACGCATCGTCGCCGCAACCGACCTGCCGGTGAGCATGGACTTCGAGGCCGGCTACGGTGATGCGGGGGAAGCGGCTCGGCGCGCGATCGAGATCGGCGTCGTCGGAGGCAACCTCGAAGACCAGGCCAAGCCGCTCGACGAGGCGGTCGCCGCAGTCGAAGCAGCGCTCGCGGCAGGACGCGCCGCCGGCATCGACTTCGTCCTCAACGCTCGAACCGATCTCCTCGTGAAGGCGCCCGCAGACGCCGATCGCGGCGAACTGCTGCTCGAGGCCATCGATCGCTGCCAGGCGTTCCTTGCGGCAGGTGCACCTGCCGTGTTCATCCCGGGCCTCGCCGCCCGCGACGAGATCGTCCAGGTCGTCGCCGCCATCGGGCGCAACAAGCTCTCCATGATCAGCGCGCCGGGCGGGTCGCTGCCCGTGTCGGAATTCCAGGAGCTCGGGGCGGCGCGCGTCTCCACCGGACCGTTCACGCAGCGCGTGGCCCTGACCGCGCTGCAGGACGCCGCGCAGGCCCTGCTGGACGGCGGCACCCTCCCCGAGGGCACGCGCCCGCTCAACTGACGAATCGGCGCCTTCCGCACGATCCACGGTCAAGTCGTGCCTGCAGGGGCCGATACCGGACCGGTGTCATGCGTTTCGCGCGTGGGTTTTCAGGGGGACAACCCAGCTGCGCATCCCGATTGCGGACATGCGCACGCGTCCGTACCCCCGAGTGCGCACCGACAGGAGCACCGCATGAGCGACGGCAAGAACCAGAACATCCTCATCGTCGAGGACGAGGAGTCGATCTCGTCCTTCGTGAAGATGTACCTCGAGCGCGAGGGATTCACCGTCACCGTTGCACCGACCGGCGAGGCTGCGATGGCAGCGCTCGAAGGCAAGGTCGACCTGGTCACGCTCGACCTGATGCTGCCCGACATGGACGGTCTCGACATCTGTCGCAAGGTCCGCACGACGAGCAACGTGCCGATCATCATGCTGACCGCGCGCGACGAGGACATCGACAAGATCGTCGGCCTCGAAGTCGGCGCCGACGACTACCTCACCAAGCCGTTCAACGCACGCGAGCTGGTCGCCCGGATCAAGTCGATCCTGCGCCGCTCCAACGCACCCGTGAACACGTCGAAGAAGCTCGTCTGCGGCGAGATCCACATCGACGCCGCGCGCCGTGAGTGCCTCGTCAGCGGCGAGCAGGTGATGCTCGCACCGAAGGAGTTCGACCTGCTGTGGGAGCTGCTCGAGCGCGACGGCGAGGTCCTCAACCGCGAGCAGCTGCTCGAGAAGGTCTGGGGCTACACGTACGCGGGTGACACGCGCACGGTCGACGTGCACGTGCGTCAGCTGCGCAAGAAGCTCGGCGACGCCTGTCCGATCGTCACGGTGTGGGGCTCGGGCTACAAGGTCGGCGCCGAGGTGAACGCGGCGTAAGGCCGAGGTTCCCGGCGTGATCGCTTCGCTCCGCGCACGTCTCGGCGCTCTCGCCGCGCTGCTCGTCATCGGCGGGGCGCTCGTGGGCGGCGCCGCCACGTGGGTGCTCGATGCCTGGGGCGACCAGATCGGCGAACAGGCCCGCGCGTCGGTGATCATCGGCACCGCCACGCTCGTCGTGCTGCTCGTGCTCGGCGGTGTCGCGCTCGTGCATCGGGCGCTCGCGCCGTTGTCGGGCCTGGTGCGGGCGAGCCGTGAAGTGACCCAGGGTCGACACCCGGACGAGGCGTTCGCGCACGTGCCGACCGAAGGCGAACTGCACGAGCTCGCGGACGGCGTTCGCACGCTCGCGTTGCGACTGCGGGAGATCGACGCGACCGATCGTCGCTTCCTGATGAGCATCTCCCACGAGCTTCGTACGCCGCTGACCGCGATCACCGGGCATGCGCAGGCGATCGAGGACTTCGCCGACGACGAGGAGATGCGTGGAGTGTCACTCGGCGTGATCCGCCGCGAGGCGGTGCGCCTGGAGCGGCTCATCGAGGACATCGTCGACCTCGCCCGCCTTCGCTCCAACAAGTTCACGACCGTCACCGAATCCGTCGACCTCGACGAGCTGGGCGAACACCTGCTCGCGATCTTCGAGGACGGCACCTCGACGAACGGACGCACCGTCGAAGTCGTCGGCACGTTCGAGGAGCTGCACTTTCACTCCGACGGCCAGCGCATCCTCCAGATCCTGCGAAACCTCGTCGGCAACGGCCTGCGCTACGCCACGTCGAAGGTCACGGTGACCGGCCAGCGCGTCGGTGGGCACGTGCAGCTGACCGTCGTCAACGACGGCGAACCGATCGCCCAGTCCCAGCAGGACCGGATCTTCGAGCCGTTCGTCGGCACCAAGCGCGAAGGTGGGATGGGCCTTGGCCTGGCGATCGGTCGCGAGCTTGCATGGGCGCTCGGCGGCAACCTTCGCTGCGTCGATCGACGCGACGGGGCGGAGTTCGAGCTGACTCTGCCGCTCGAACCGCCGAGCCTTCGAAGCTGACGCACGGCCGGCGTGCACGCATGTGCAGCCGATGGTGCGCGAATCACTCGCTAGCCGCCACGCCGGCGCGGCACAACCTCCGGGATTGACCAACGACCCCCGGAGGGATCCAGCCGTGTCACGCTCCACACCCCGAGACCCGCACGACCTGACCTGTCCACCGACGCCGCGGCGACGGCGACGCAGGCCCAATTCGCGAGGTGTGACGCTCCTGCTCGCGCTGTTCGTGGCGACATTCGTGTCGGTCGGCAGCGCGCTTGCGGACGAGGCGGCGCCGCCGGCGGCACCCGCGCCTCCTGCCCAGGCAATGGTGGAGCCACCTGCGCCCGAGCCTGCGCCCGAGGCACCGGTCGAGCCGGCCGTTGCACCCGCTCCGGAACCCGCCGCTGATGTGGCACCGGTCGAGTCGGCCCCGGCAGCCGACCCCGTCGACCCGGCAGCGCCACCCGCGGCCGAGGCGGCAACCGCCGAGGCGGCACCCGCCGCCTCAACACCTGAGGTCGCAGCACCGGAAGCCGCTGCACCCGCCCTCGAACCGGCCATCGAGGCCGCGCCGACGTCGGTCGATCAGGACGTGCCCGCACTGGCGGATGCGCCTCGCCCGCGCAACCACGGTGAGCCGCACTGCACCAACGAAGCGGACATCACGTTCAGCTGGGGCGC
>JBBQUY010000061.1:0-20405 GCA_038212015.1 Gaiellales bacterium
AAGGAGAACGTGTTCACCAACATCGACTCCGCGGTGATCGCCTGATGTAAGCACCAACGGCAACACGCACGTCCCGGCTGGACCTCTCCCTGAGGAAGCCGGTAAGGACAGGGACGTCCGAAGAACATCCCTGACATGCCACATCCACGAAGAGCACGACCACTCACAGGGGGAGCATCATGCTTCGAGCCATGTACACGTCCATCACGGGCCTGCGAAACCACCAGACGATGCTTGACGTCGTCGGCAACAACATCGCCAACGTCAACACGTACGGCTACAAGGGGTCGACCACGGCGTTCAAGACGCTGCTGACCCAGACCATGCAGGGCGCAGGCGCCCCGAGCCCGACGCTCGGCGGTACCAACTTCCAGCAGGTCGGCCTCGGCATGACGATCGACTCGATCACGCAGACACACACCCAGGGTGCACTGCAGACGACCGGCGTCCAGACGGACCTCGCCATCCAGGGCGACGGCTTCTTCCAGGTCACCAACGACATGGCAGGCGTCGCCGCAGGCACGCCCGAGATGTCCTACACCCGAGCCGGCAACTTCAAGTTCGACGCGCAGGGCACGCTCGTCACCAGCGACGGCTACCACGTCATGGGCTGGTCCGACGACGACCCCGGTACGGCGGGCTTCCAGCTCGACATCACCGAACCGGTCGGGTCGATCCAGCTGCCGGCACAGAGCGCGACGGCGAACTGGTCCAACGTGATCATCGGCGCCGACGGATCCGTTTCCGGCATCTTCGTCGATCCGACGGACCCGGCGAACCCGCTCAACGGCACGCGCCAGGTGGTCGCCATGATCGCGATGTCGCGCTTCTCGAACCCGAGCGGTCTCGAGCAGGTCGGCAACAACCGCTGGCAGGAGAGCCTCAACTCAGGCCAGCCCGTCGATGACGTTCCCAACGCCAGCGGCCTCGGATCGCTGTCGGTCGGCTACCTCGAGATGTCGAACGTCGACCTCGCGACGGAGTTCACCGAGATGATCAAGGCACAGCGTGGCTTCCAGGCCAACAGCCGCGTCATCACGACCAGCGACGAGATCCTCCAGGAGCTCGTGAACCTCAAGCGCTGATTCCAGCGTGTAGGCCGGGTCGCGCGACGACTGCTTCGTCGACCCGTACTTCGTGGATGGATTCATCGTGCCGGCTCCGTCATAGACGGCGGAACCGGGGCGGGATGCTTGCGCGAACGGGACTCACCACCCGTTCGAGGAGCACTCCGTGCCGTCAACAGCTCTCCCGGTGGTCGCCAAGGACGGCGACGCCGGCGCGATGCAGCAGTTACCCCGCAGGGCGCGTGCCACCAGGCACGCGCCCTGCGTGTCTTCGCGGGTGTCGCCCCGCATCCTGCGTCGGCCACTTGCAGACGATCCAGCATGATCTGCGGCCTCAAGCGCCCCCACGACCCCGCCGATGTCGCCAGCGTGATCGAACTCCACCGACTTCATGGCAATGGGACGTTCTTCGTGAACCCCGACCTCATCGAGCTGGTCGAGGCGCGCCCGGACACGACCATCACGCTGGTGAACAAGCACCGGTACGTGGTCGAGGATCCAGTGGACGTCGTCGTGGAGCGGATCGTGGAGTTTCGCGCGCGCATCGCCGCCGCGTCCGGCGGCACCGGTGACTGGTCCGCAGGCGCACGTGTGATGACCGCGCTGGAGAACGACGAGGAGCAGGCTGCCTGATGGCCGACGACAACGACATCCAGGAGGTCGAGGACGAGCCGGAGGCATCCGCTGGCGGCGGCATGGATCCAAGCCTCATCGCCGGCATGGTGATCGCGTTCGTCGGCGTCATCGGCGGCCTCTACCTCGAGGGTTCGTCCGTCGACAGGTACATCGGTGTCAGCGCCGCTGCGATCGTCCTCGGCGGCACGTTCGGCGTGACGATGATGTCCGTCGGCATCGACGGGATGAAGAAGATCCCCACCACGTTCCTGCATGCCATGAAGTACAAGGGCATGGATCGACCCGGTGCGATCGACATCCTCGTGGGCTTCGCCGAGAAGGCGCGCCGTGAGGGACTGCTCGTGCTCGAGGACGACCTTCGTTCCACGCCCGATGAGTTCATGCGCCGCGGCGTCCAGCTCGTGGTGGACGGCACCGACCCGGAACTCGTCAAGGAGATCCTGCGCACGGAAGTCGATTCCCTGCACGAGGAGCGCCACGGCGACGCCAACATCTGGGAGACGGCCGGCGGCTTTGCCCCGACGCTCGGCATCGTCGGTACCGTCATCGGCCTCGTGCTCGTGCTGTCGAACATCAGCGACCCGTCGAGCCTCGCGGCATCCATCGCAGTCGCGTTCATCGCCACGCTCTACGGCGTGGGATCGGCCAACCTCGTGTTCCTGCCGGTCGGCAACAAGCTCAAGGGCTGCGCAGCCGACGAGGTCTCCGGCAAGGAGATGCTCATCGAGGGCATCCTCGCGATCCAGTCGGGCGACAACCCGCGCATCGTCGAGGAGAAGCTCGTCGCGTTCCTCACGACGCGAGATCGAGCGCGCTACCGCGCCGCCAAGGAACTCGCAGAGGGCGGCGACCTCGAGATGGACCTGGCCGCGTAGGCCGGAGGACGAATGTCATCACGACGCAACAGGGGTGGAGGCGGGCACGGCGACGGCGGCGAAGAGCGCTGGCTGCTGCCGTATGCCGACATGATCACCCTGCTGCTCGGCCTGTTCATCGTGCTGTTCGCGATGAGCTCGATCGACGCAAAGCAGTTCGACAACGTCAAGCGATCGCTGTCGCAGACGTTCAATGGTGCGGTGCTCGAAGAGAGCGGTGGCGTGATGCCCGGCTCCACGGGCGCCCTCGACCCGACCTCGTCCACCGCCGCGCCCACACCGTCGGCCGTCCAGCTCAACGAGGCCGCACGCCAGACTTCTGCCCGGTTCGAGAAGCAGGAGCGCCAGCTGTCGAAGCTCGTGAAGGAGACCGGCCTCGGCAACGACGTGAAGGTCACGACGAGCGAGCGTGGCATCAAGATCAACCTGGCCGGCGACGCACTCTTCGAATCCGGCAGCTGGGAGATCAAGCCCTCGTTCCGGGCCAAGCTCATTCGCATCGAGCGCCAGCTCGCCGCGTTCGGCCACCCGATCGAGATTGCCGGACACACCGACGGCCAGCCGTTCCCGGGCGGCAACCGCCTGCTCGGCTGGAACCGCGCGGAGGCTGTCTTCCAGCTGTTCGTTCAGCAGGGTTACGCGCCTGCGCGGATCGAGACCGTCTCGTGGGGCGACGACAAGCCGCTCACCAAGCCACAGAACAAGACGCAGCCGAACGCCAAGAACCGCCGCATCGAGATCACCGTGCTGCAGCCGGCTGCCGACAGCCCGCTCACCGAGACCCAGCGCATCGCGAAGCTCGCGACGCAGTCCCAGGAGATCACGCCAGACGCGATCGAACGGGCCCGTCCAGTGGATTCCGCGCTCGAGGCGGAGTTCAACTCGGCGATCATCCAGGAGCTCGCCGAGACCTCGAAGGCGACACCATGAGTGACTTGCACGTCATCCACCTTGATCCGGCAGCTCAAGCACCCGACACGACCTGCCGAAACCTGTGCACGACCCAGGAGACATGCCGCACATGAGCAAGCTCAAGCTTCCCATCATCATCGCGATCGTCCTCGCCGCAGCCGGCGCGGGACTGTTTGCGAGCGGCATGATCGGCGGTGGAACTGAAGCCCCCGGCAAGAAGCACGCAATCGAGCCGATCACGCTCGCCGAGCCGTTCGTCGTGAACCTTGCCGATACCGATTCCACGCGCCTGCTCGCGTTCAACGTCGCGCTCAAGCTCGAGCCGATGGATGATGCGCACTGGGCGGCGTTCAGCGGCGCCGGTGGTGGAGGCCATGGCGGACCCGCCGAGGCCCCTGGTCCGCCGAAGGTCGCGACCTACCCGCGCTTCTACGACGCGGTGATCACCGTCACGTCCACGTTCACGGCCGACAAGCTCAACACTGAGGACGGCAAGGCCGAGCTCAAGGAAGCGCTCCTGACGCGCTTCCACGAGATCGCCGAGCAGGACAAGGCCACGTACGGAAAGAGCGCGGGTGCAGACGATCCCGCACACGTCGGCCCGCCGTATCATGTCCAGGACATCGATTTCACGAAATTCGTCGTCCAGTAGCCCACGCACGCACCCCGAACCGGAACCACAGCCATGAGCCAGAGCACCAAGGTCAGCGAACTGCTCGCAGCCGCCCTTCAGGGAGCGGCCGACGTGGCACGCGCCCGGCTCGGTCGCGACGTCCAGGTCGGCGAAGGTGACGCACCCGCCTCGAGCGCCATCCTGCGCTTCGACCTGCCGTTCACGGCCGGCGGACGCCTCACGTGGTTCATCTCCAACGAGGACGCGACGGGCCTGTCCGACATGCTCATCGGTGGTTCGGGCGACCGCACCGCCGTCCTGACCGAGATGCACCTGGACGCGCTCACCGTCGCGTTCAGCGACATGCTCTCGCGCGCCGTCGACGGCATCGCCGGCGGCGTCTCGGAGCCGCTCGAAAGTGGCGAGATCGACCTGGGCATGGAAGCTGACCTGCCCGCGCCCGACCCGGCCGGCACCCGCGTGGTGCTGGCGCTGCACGTCGATGGCTGGGGTCCGCTCCCGGTCGTGCAGCAGGCCGACGCTGACCTCACGCACTGGCTCGATACGCACGCACTGGCCCAGGCAGCGTCGCCTGCGCCTGCCGCTGCAGCTTCCGCCGCCCCCGCCGCCACCACGGCCGCCGAATCCGCCGCCGCGATCGTCGCGGAGGAGGGCGTCCCGGCCCCGGCCGGCCCGATGCCCGCATTCGCACAGGCGACACCGCCCGCCGGCGCCGACAACGTCGTGCCGCTTGCCGCGGTCGGCGCTCACGCACCGGCCCCGGCCGCGCAGCCTGCGGCGTCTCGCCCGGCGGACCTCGAATTGCTCATGAACGTGCCGCTGCCGCTCACGGTCGAGCTCGGGAGCACCCAGCGAACGATTCGCGAGCTCGTCGACTTCTCGATCGGCTCGATCATCGAGCTCGGCAAGCTCGCCGGTGATCCGCTCGACATCAAGGTGAACGACCGCGTGATCGCACGCGGCGAGGTCGTCGTCATCGACGAGGAGTTCGGCATCCGCGTCACGGAGATCGTCTCGCCCGAGGATCGCCTCCGCGGCCTCGGCTGACCCGGCCCAGCGCCTGATCAAACGTTTGTGACCGCATGAGCATCAAACGTGGAGTTGGTGGGAGTTGGAGCGCCCCCAAGCGGGCGCTTTTGCAATTCCTCGCGCCTGCTCCGATCGGTTCAAGCAGCTTCGCGACGCGTCCGAATCGCTCCTCGTGAAGCGCATCACGCCACTTGTGTCCTCGTTCGCCACGCTCCTCGTGCTGGCACTGCTCGTCGCGGTCCCCGCGGCGTCCGCTGCAGTGGAGGAGTCCACGGCGAAGCCGGCAGCCGGGATGACCGCAGCCGAGGCGAAGGCCAAGGCAGCTGCGGACGAGCAGTCCGCCGCCGAGCGTCGCGCCGCAAGCTCCGAGTTCGAACGCGAGAAGCTCGATCAGGGTGCGTTCAAAGAAGAGGAGCGCGCCGCCAAGGGCGAGGAATCCGGGGGCGGCTCCAGCGACAGCAGCGGCAGCGTCCTGCGATTCATCTTCGGCCTCGCCGTCGTGCTCGGCGCGATTCTCGGCGTGCACTGGCTGCTCAAGAAGTGGGGCCAGTCTCGACTGCAGGGAGTCGCCGGGCGCACGGGAGTCATCGACGTGGTTGCCACCACGCCGCTTGCCCAGGGTCGCGCGCTGCATCTGGTGCGCGTCGGTGACGAGCTCGTACTCGTCGGGGCGACCGAACAGTCGATCACCCGCATCGGCGAGGTCGACGTCAACGTCTTCTCGGCCAGCCAGGGCAATGCCGGAAACGGCGAGTTCCAGGCGATGCTGAGCGGCGCGATGCTCGGCAACCAGCCCGGTGTGCCGCAGGGTATGGGTGGCGCCGGCAGCGCCGGTCAGCCGTTCATGAAGCGCTTTCTCGAGAACCTCCGACTGAGCACGGCGAGGTAGCCGAACACCGCGACCTCTCACCACAGCGACACACGACCCGCGGCGCGCAGGAAGCGCGCATCACGCGAGAGCCAGGGACGGCGACCACCGGTCGCACCACACACACGTTCCCATGGCCCGCACCCTTCGACATCACGAAAGCTTCGCCCGACTGGCACTCGCCAGCCTCGTGGCGATCGTCGTGCTGCTCGCAGGCACCGTCGCCACCGCACAGGCCGTCGAAGCCAACCCCGCCAACGGCGCTGCCGCCCAGCAGAACGGCGCAGCCGGCAACGGCGCAGGCGCGGGAGCCGGCCGTGGCGCAGGAGCCGCTGCCGGTCAGGCCGCCGGCCAGGGCGCAGGCACTCGCACGGGCAACGGCCTCGGCATCTCGATCGACACCGGTGAGGAGGGTGGCGCGTCCACCGCCATCCAGGTGCTCGTGGTGATGACGATCCTGTCGCTCGCGCCGTCGATCCTCATCATGATGACGGGCTTCACCCGCATCCTCATCGTCATGGGCTTCGTGCGAAACGCACTCGGCACGCCCACGATGCCGCCCAACCAGGTGCTCATCGGCCTGTCGCTGTTCCTGACGCTGTTCGTGATGTTCCCGACCTTCACGAAGATCAACGACACGGCGATCAAGCCCTACCAGGAAAAGGCGATCACGCAGCAGGTCGCGCTCGACAACGCGCAGGCGCCGCTGCGCGAGTTCATGTTCCAGCAGGTCGACGACGAAGACCTGGCGCTGTTCGTGCGCCTGTCGGATGCCGAGCGACCCGAGACCCGAGCCGACGTGCCCACGCACGTGCTCATCCCGGCGTTCCTCATCTCCGAACTCAAGACGGCATTCCAGATCGGGTTCCTCATCTTCGTGCCGTTCCTCATCATCGACATGGTCGTCGCCTCGACGCTCATGAGCATGGGCATGATCATGCTCCCGCCGGTGATGATCTCGCTCCCCTTCAAGATCCTGCTGTTCGTACTCGTAGACGGATGGGGGCTCACCATCGAGAGCCTCATCGTCAGCTTCGGAGGGACCTAACGATGCAGACCATGCATGCAGCAATGAACGACGGCGACGTGACGGCAGTCGCGGCCAAGGCGATCTGGGTCACGCTCCAGCTCGGCGGTCCGATCCTGCTCGTCGGCCTGCTCATCGGCCTGATCGTCTCCATCTTCCAGGCCGTCACGCAGATCCAGGAGCAGACGCTCGTCTTCATCCCGAAGATCGTCGGCATCGTCGCAGTGCTCGCCATCACCGGGCCATGGATGCTCAACACCATGGTGAACTACACCGAGGAACTGTTCCGCGACATCCCCGCACTGGTCGCGAAGCGCTAGAGGCAGCTGGTGGAGATCCCGCTCGACATCGCAGTGCCGCAGGTGATCGGCTTCATGCTGGTCATCGCGCGCCTGAGCGGACTCTTCCTGATCGCACCGGTGTTCAGCTCCCCGATGATCCCGCCGCGGATCAAGATCATGGCGCTGCTCGCGCTGGCGGCGACGATCACGCCGATCGTCGCGCCGCAGAGCTCGGTGGCGGTGCCCACGAGCGTGCTGCCGCTCGTGCTTGCGATCGGCACCGAAGCGATCATCGGCCTGGCACTCGGCTTCTCCGTCGCGATCGTCTTCAGCGCCGTCCAGGTCGGCGCGTCGCTCATCGACACCTCGATCGGGTTCTCGATGGCCAACATCATCGATCCGCTCAACAACGCTCAGGCGAGCGTGCTCGGCTCGTTCTACTCGCTGGTGGCGACGCTCGCGTTCCTGGCGGTCAACGGCCACCACTGGATGCTCGCCGGGTTCAAGCGCTCGTTCGACACCGTCGCGCTCGGCGCGACGCCCGACATCGAGCGGATGATGGCGAACCTGTTCTCGACGTTCGGATCGCTGTTCGCGATGGCGTTCCAGATCGCGGCACCCGTGCTCGTGACGCTGCTGCTCGTCGACGTCGTGCTCGGCATCATCGCGCGCGTCGTGCCGCAGATGAACGTGTTCTTCGTCGGCATCCCGCTCAAGATCGGCGTCGGCCTGGTGGCCGTCATCATCTGCCTGCCTGCATTCACCAGCTTCCTCGAGCGCCGCGTCAGCGACGTCGTGGCGGGGGCAGGCGTCATCGCCGCGAAGGTCGACCCTGCGGAGGAGGTGACTGCCGCAGATGTCAGCAGGTAGCGACAAGACCGAGAAGGCAACACCGAAACGCCGGGAAGAAGCGCGCAAGGAAGGCAACGTCCTTCGCAGCATGGAGATCAACAGCGCCTTCGCGATGCTCGCCGCGTTCGGCATCCTCGCGTTCGCGGGCCCGGGAATCTGGACACGCCTGCAGGAGGACATGGTCCAGCGCCTTCGCGCGCTCGGCACGATGGGCACCACCGACTTCACGATCAACGACACGATGACCATGTTCGTGGACGTCATCAAGGTGATGTCGATCGTCACCGCACCGATCATGCTCGGCATGCTCGTCGTCGGCGTGCTCGCCAGCGTGGTGCAGGTCAAGCCGAAGATCACGCCGAGCGTCATCAAGCCACGCTTTTCCAAGCTCGACCCGATCAAGGGTGCCAAGCAGCGATTCGGACCGGCGGCGCTGTTCGAGCTGGCCAAGAGCCTCATGAAGATGCTGGCCGTCGGCATCCCCGCCGGCCACGTGGTCTGGACGCGGCGAGCCGAGCTGCTGTCGCTCGGCGACGCGGAACCGATCGCGGCCGGTCTGGTGACGGTCGACATCATCATGTCGATCGGGTTCCGCGTGGCTGGCATCTACGTGGGGATCGCGATCATCGACTACCTCTACCAGCGACACCGCTACGAGAAGAACCTCAAGATGACCAAGCACGAGGTCAAGCAGGAGTTCAAGCAGCAGGAGCTGTCGCCGGAGATGAAGGCCGCGCAGCGACGTCGCCAGCGCGACATGGCGCGACGACGGATGCTCTCGGACGTGCCGGGCGCCGACGTGGTCATCACCAACCCGACCCATTACGCGATCGCGCTCAAGTACGACTCCGAATCCGGCGCGCCCCAGGTCGTCGCCAAGGGCGTCGACCTGCTTGCACTGCGCATCCGCGAGATCGCCGACGAGTCGGGCGTCATGCGCGTCGAGAACCGAGCGCTCGCCCGCGAGCTGTACGCGAGCGTCGATGTCGGCCATCTCATCCCGGCCGAGCTGTACGCAGCGGTCGCGGAGGTGCTCGCATACGTCTACCGTGCGGAGGAGCGCAAGCGCGCCTCGGGCGAACACCTCAAGCCGACGATGGCCGCGTAGTCGTCAACGCGCGGGCGCCTGTGGCGCCGCTTCGACCACCATGAGCGATCCGACGTCGTCGGTCATCGTCACGCGTGGCCCTCGTGCGGCGACGGACATCGAGGTTCGCGTCCCGACGCCCTCGAGCGGCACCGTCCACAGCTTCGATCCCGTGAGGGTGTCGACCGCGAGGAGCTCGTCACAGGTCGCAACGGTGGCCAGTCGGGCGTGCACGGCGAGGTTCGAGCACGGTCGGGCCGCCAGCTGCGCGCGATGCAGGACCTCGAGTCCGCGTGCTCCGTAGACGTCGATCGACGGGCGGACCATCGCGATGCTGCAGGAGCGCAGGCTCGACATCGTGACGAGGCGGCTCGTGGCGCCGTCCACGTGCATGCCGCGAACCGTGCGACGTCGGTCGAGGCGACGCGTCACGCCCGTCGTGCCATCGTCTGCCAGCAGTTCGACGAGGCCGGAGTCGGTGCATCGTTCGGTGCCGCCCTGGTCGACCATCGCCACGACGATGCGCCGGTGATCGCTCGTCGCGGCGGTCGCGTTCCACCCGCGCCAGCGACGCTGCCACTGCTGCGTACCGTCGGCCGCATCGAGCAGCGTCACCCAGGTGCCCGCATCGCCGACGGACGTCACCGAGACCGCGTGGGTTCCGACGGCCGTCACGTGCCGCACCATGCCGCGTCCAGGCAGGCTTCGCTGCCATGTCACGCGCCCGGACTGGTCGATCATCATGACCTTCGAGCCTGCCGGCACGCTCGCCACGACCTGATCTGCGAACCCGAGCAGGGTGATCCGATCCTCGTCGGTGCCGACCGGTCGACGCCACGCCACGTGGCCAGCAGCGCTGATCCCCATCACGCGACCGCACGCAGCGACGACGAGCAGCTCGCCCGCAGATGCCGCCGCATCGACGCCGGCCGGGCACAGGTCTGCGCGTGCACTGGTATCGGTGGCGGAGGTTGCCGGAACGACGCGCAGTTGGCGCGGTGAGGACCAGGCGATGGCGTCGGAGGCGAGCTGGACCGCAGCGACCGCGGGCCGGGCGGTCGGACCCGCCGCGCCGAAGATGACGTCGAGGTCCTGGACCATGTTCGTTCCGCCGCGGCCGAGCTCGCGTACGTCCGCCACCCGGTCGTTCACGATGCGAGGCGTCGCTGTCACGAGCGGGTGCGGCTCCGACGCGTCCGCGCGAGGCACGGCGACCGCGGAGAAGTCGCCCTCCACGACGATCGGCCACGCGTCGTCTCGACCGTGCCACGCGACACCGAGCGCCAGCGCGCCGCATGCCGCCAGCACGGTGACGAGCGCCAGGCGGCCACCCAGGCGCGACGGGCGCGGCTCGTCGTCGACGGGACCGGACACCTCAGGAGGAGGCTCGAGGAACAGCGAAACGTTGATGGACGCTCAGTGCCCGCGTCTGCAGACGTTATGCGTCAAGCGTCGAGGTGGCTGGATGCACTCCTTCGTGCGTCGATTCCGGATTGCGCAGGTTCGTGCAGTTGGACGTACTCGCTCTGCTCGCGTCGGATTGGGTGCGGTCTCAGCGGGGAGTACCGACCGGACAGACGCAGACCAAGGGACCGACATGTACGACATCACCGTCAACGGCGACGCGTTGCCGACGACGATCATCCCGATCACCGACGAGCCGGTGACCTTCGTCACGCTTGAGTACGGCGGACGAACGTTCCGATTCTGCATTCGCGGTGAAGGTGACGAGCTCGAGGTGAGCTACCGCCACGAGTTTCCGACCTGGGACGACGAGACCGGCAGGGAACATCACGCGTGGTTTCCGATCAGCGAAGGCGAAGCCGTCCGCGGGGTGCTCATCCAGCAGTACGTCTTCCCGCAGCTGCTCGAGATCCATCGCGCGGCACATGCGGTCGAGCGAAACGTTCGCAGCGCCTGAGCGCAGCTCGTTCGCGCAGGACGTCAGCCCGCCAGCAGCGCGCGCGCTCGATCCATCGCGCCGTTCACCTTCGCCGCATACCCAACCGGATCCGCAGGTCGCTGCGAGGCAGCGGCGATCTCGCCCGGCGAGCGGGTCGCGTGCCCCTTCTCCCACTCATGACGCAGCGACCGGAGCGCGACCGATGCGTTCGTGTACGGATCGAAGGCCTGCTCCTTCGACAGCCCGGCAGCGGTCAGCATGCCGCCTTCGTGCAGCTGGAACAGGCCGAAGCTCGTGCCGTTGTCGCCCACCGCGGTCGCGCGGCCGCCGCTCTCGACGAGCATCATCGCCACGGCCGCGACGGGATCCACGCCGCGCTCGCGCGCGACCTGCGCGACGACCTTCGCGTTGGCTGCGGCACCACGGTCCACGGCGCCGATCGAACCGGCGGCCCCCACCGAACTCGCGGCACCCACCCCTCCCGCTCCTGCGGCGTCGAGGCCTCCGAGCATGCCGAGCAGCTGCTGCGCGAGCTGTGCTTCGGATCCGGCGCCAGCGGTCGCGCCGCCGAGGCTGCCCAGTCCGAGCGACGACAGCTGCGCCTGCAGCTGGGCCGCCGAGCCGCCTGACTTCTGAGCCCCGGCAAACAGGCTGGACATGAGCAGCATCTGCTGCATGCCGGGATCGAGGCCCAGCTCCGATCCACCGCCACCGTCTGCGTCGTCACCACCTGCATCGTCATCGCCGCCCGCGCTCATCTGCGTGAGCGACTGCATCATCGACATCTCGATCTGCGCAGCGAACTGCCGTGCGAGCTGCTGCGAGCGCGATCGTGCATCCGCGTCGAGGCGCGGGGTCGAACCCGTGGAGGAGACGCCTGTGGCGCCGGCGCGGTGGGGATGCGCACCATCGACCTGGGGGGAGGCCATGGCTCCACGCTACGACGAGATCCCGATTCTTGCAATACGTCCAGCATGATCACGTGACGTCAAGGATGCCGACGGAGCGACCGAGGATCCAACGACAGCACCACGCGTGCACCCAGTTGGACGGATCCAATTTTCTACAGGCGGGCCACGGAACGGCTTCTCGTTCCAGCCCGCCTGCGTCAATTTCCGGGGGAACCTTGAGCGACACGACCACAGCGAACGCGTCCGGACCCGCTGGCCTCGGCCTGCTCGGCCGCGTGCTGCGCCAGAGCGACCTGCTCGTCGCCCTCGGCATCGTCACGATCGTGATCATGATGATCGTGCCGATCCCGCACGTGCTGCTGGACCTGTTCATCACCCTCAACATCGCCGCAGCCCTGTCGATCGTCCTCATCTCGGTCTACGCGCAGAAGGCGCTCGACTTCAGCGCATTCCCGACGCTGCTGCTCATCACCACGCTCTTTCGCCTGGCGATCAACATCTCCGTCACGCGCCTGATCCTGCTCGACGGAGATGCGGGACAGGTCGTCGAGAGCTTCGGCGGGTTCGTCATCGGCGGCTCGATCGTCGTCGGCCTCGTCGTGTTCTTCATCCTGATGGTCGTGCAGTTCGTGGTCATCACCAACGGTGCCGGCCGCGTCGCGGAAGTCGCCGCCCGCTTCACCCTGGACGCCATGCCCGGCAAGCAGATGGCGATCGACGCCGACCTCAATGCCGGCCAGATCACCGACGAGCAGGCTCGCGAGCGTCGCTCCGAGATCCAGCGCGAAGCCGACTTCTACGGCTCCATGGACGGTGCTGCGAAGTTCGTGAAGGGCGACGCGATCGCCGCCGTCATCATCACGCTCATCAACCTCTTCGGCGGCATCATCGTCGGCATGGCGCAGCAGGGGCTCGGCTTCTCCGAATCCGTCCAGCGCTTCTCGACCTTGTCGATCGGCGACGCACTCGCCGCCGCCATCCCGGCGCTGCTCATCTCGACCGCAACCGGCATCATCGTCACCCGAGCCGCGGGCGACGGCGAGTCCAACCTCGGTGGCGACCTCGCCGTGCAGTTCACCCGCTACCCGAAGGCGATCCTCATCGTTTCGGGCGTGCTCGGCGGACTCGGCATGCTGCCCGGCCTGCCCAAGGTCCCGTTCATCGGCCTGGCGATCCTGATGTTCGCGATCGGCACCGTGCTGCGCCGCCAGCAGGAGCGCGACCGCCTCGCCGCCGAGGTCGCGGCGCTCGAGCCGACCGTGGAGGAGGGCACGCCCACCATCGAGAACGTCAAGGGCCTGCTGCCGCTCGACGTACTCGAGCTCGAGATCGGCTACGGCCTCATCAGCCTCGTCGACGAGGAGCAGGGCGGCGACCTGCTCAAGCGCGTCAGCATGATCCGCCGCCAGATCGCGCTCGACCTCGGCATGGTGCTCGCCCCGATCCGCATCCGCGACAACGTCCAGCTCGCCAGCCACGAGTACGCCTTCAAGATCAAGGGCGCCCAGATCGTCGTCGGCTCGCTGCTGCCCGGCTGCTGGCTCGCCATGAATCCGGGCGATGCGGAACCCGGCCTCGACGGCACCCCGACCACCGAACCGGCGTTCGGCCTGCCCGCCCTCTGGATCCCGGCCGCCGTCAAGGAGCGCGCCGAATCGATGGGCTACACGGTCGTCGATCCCGCGTCGATCATCGTCACCCACCTCACCGAGACGATTCGCCAGCATGCCCCGGACCTGCTCACCCGCCAGGACGTGCGCGGCCTGCTCGACGCGCTCAAGGAGCGCTACCCGGCCGCCGTCGAGGAGCTCGTCCCCGACGTGCTCGGCCTCGGCGAGGTGCACCGCGTGCTGCAGTCGCTGCTCGCCGAGGGTGTCGGCATCCGCGACCTGGCGTCCGTCGTCGAGACGCTCGCCGACAAGGGCCGCCTCACCAAGGACGTCGGACTGCTCGCCGACTACTGCCGCCAGACGCTCGCACGCTCGATCCTGCGCCCGTACCTGGGACCCGGCAACACGCTGTATGCGATCACGCTCGACGGTCCGCTCGAGGCGATGCTGGGCGATGCGGTCGTGCAGACGGGCGACGGCTCATACCTCAACCTTGATCCAGGAACGGTGAATGCGGTCCTCACCGCGTTAAAGGGAGATTACGAACGGGTATCAATGCAGGGCATGGTGCCTGTTGTGCTGTGCTCGGCAAAGGTTCGTCGTCACCTCAAGCAGGTGAGCGAGCCCGTGCTGCCGCGCCTCGCGGTGGTCTCGTACAACGAGATCCAGCGTGACGTGGACATCCAGATGGTCGCACGCGTGTCCCTCGACGGGTCGGGCGATGCAATGGCAGGTGACGCCGGGATGGTGAGCGCGTGAGGATCAAGACGTTCCAGGGTCGCAGCCTCGAAGAGGTCCTGCCACAGATTCGCGAAGAGCTCGGGCCGAACGCGGTCGTCGTCGGTCAGCGCACCAAGGTGCAGGGCGGTGTCGCCGGGTTCTTCGGCACCAAGGTCATCGAAGTCACCGCAGCCGACCAGATGCCGAGCGACGACATGCTCGTCGACCTCGAAGACCAGTTCATGGGCAACACCTCGGGCGGCAGCGACGACGACGCCGGCGACGATGCTCCCGAGCTCGCGAAGCGATTCGCCGGCGCGATGAAGATGGGTCGCGTCGGCGGGCTCGACGTGATCGACGAGTGGGATCCCGCCCAGGATGCCGAGCTCGCCCAGGAGTACGGCCGCGTGCTCGAACACGCTGCCACCGCAGGATTCTCGGAGCTCGACGTTCCCGTCGTGGCACGAACGCCGCTCCACACCCAGCCGCTGGTCGCTCCGGCGCCGGCACCCGCCGCAGTCGCACCCACCGTCGCCGATGATCCGCTCGCACAGGCGCATGCACTTGCCCAGCGAGCCCATGAGCACATGCAGCAGGCCACGGCCCGCATGGAGCAGGCACCATCGGCCGGCACCTACGCCCCGCCGCGAGCGCTCCCGCGAACGAACGACCACGATCACATCCGCACCTTCGCCGCGTCCGTGGAGGACACGCCGATGCGTCACTTCGAGCCGCAGGCAATCCCGTCATCCGAGCTCGCCGCGACGACCGTCGACCACGCGCTGCGCACGGACCTCGCGATGCCACGAAGCACGAGCCAGGAAATCTCCGACGCACTCAGCCACGCCGCCGACCTCATCGACATCAAGGCGATCGAAGCCCTCAAGTCCGTCGTCGCGGCCACGCGCCGCGCCCAGGACGAGACCGAAGACCAGGATCGCTCGCGCGCCGTGCTCGAACGCCTCGATACGGACATCGAGCCCGTCACGAGCCGCCTCGCCGCCGCCGGTGTCGACTCCGACGTCGTCGAGGCGCTCGTCGAGGTCACCATTCGTCATCGACTGCCGTTCGGAAGCGAACAGGACGTCGCGATGCTCCTGCGATCCGTCGTGGAGGAGACCATCCAGGTCCGCTCCGGATTCGGCACCGGCATCGGCGTGCATCGAGCCGCATTCGTCGGACCGGCCAACGCCGGCAAGAGCGCGGTCGTCGAGCGCGTCGCCCTGCGCTACGCCGGCACGGGCTTCAAGGTCGGCGTCATCTCGATCGTGCAGGTCGACCCGACCGCGATCACGGTCGTGGTCGACCGAACGTTCGACGGCACGCCCGTCGAGGTGCGGCACGTCGCCACGCCCGAGCAGGCCGGCACCGCCATCACCGAGCTCGACGACTGCGACGTGGTGCTCGTCGACACGCCCGCGTCGACCTACCTGGATGCGACGACGTTCGAACGAGTTGCGGCCTGTCTGCAGGCGATCGACGTCGACGCGGTCCACGTCGTGATGCCGCTCGTCACGAGCACGCGCGAAGCGCGTGCCATCGCCGATGCGTTCGAGCCGATGGGCGCCGACCGTATCGTCGTGAGCCGCATCGACGAAGGTCGCTACATCGGTGAGATCCTGAACTTGTGTTGGCGGCTCCAGTTGCCGATGACGTTCCTGTCCGAAGGCCCGGCCCCGGCGGGCGACGTTCGCGCAGCCAGCGCGCGCGAGATCGCCGACCGAATCCTGTCACCACGTTAGAGCCATTCCGAAGTCACTACGTCAGAGGACGACACGCACCGTGCCTGCCACCAGCCCCGCCACTCCGCTTCCCCGCCTCAACCAGCGCCTCGAGGTCGCCACAGGTGACCGAGGTGGAGCGGCGCAGTACTTCAGTCGCCTCGTGGAGGAGACCGCCGACACGCTGCGCATCAGCGCCCCCGAGTTCGAGGGCGAGACGCTCGACCTGCGAGAAGGCAGCCCCATGCGCCTGTGGTACACGCAGGGTGGCGGCTACTGGTGCATGAAGACGGTCGTGCGCACGGTCTACGAACGCGACGGCGAGCAGTTCCTCGAGCTGAGCCGCGGTGGCGACGTGCACCGTGCCCAGCGCCGCAACCACGTCCGCGTCGACGTGTCGCTGCTGCTGCATGCGCGCGTCGAGCAGCACGTCGGCGAGCTGGAGGACGAGCCGAGCGACTCGCCCCGCATCACCGGGGAGCGCGTCAAGGCCCTCACGCGCAACATCAGCGGCGGGGGCATCAACTTCCGCACGCCGATCAAGCTGGCCGGTGGCGACAAGCTCGTCGTGACCTTCTACCTGCCCGAGCATGGTGGTGACATCACCAGCCGCGCGAAGGTCGTCCACGCCCACCCGGACCCGGAACGCCCCGATCAGTACATCATCGCGTGCAGCTTCGAGCGCATGCAGATCACCGATCGCGAGCGCATCATCCGGTTCCTGTTCTTCCGGCAGCGTGAGCTCGCCGGTCGCAAGAAGGTGATGAGCCGATGAGCGCGATGCAGTCCGACTACCAGGAGCTGCCCGACCACGTCCGTCGCATCATCGCCCGCGACGGCGAGATCGAATTCACGCCGCCGTCGTTCGAGCGCTGGCTCGGCCGCCTGCAGATGCTGCGCACCCTCTCGGCGATGGCCGCATTCCTGATCGTGTGGCTCACGAGCTACTCGAACGGCATGGGCTGGGAAGCCGCGACGGTTCGCGGCATCATCGCCGCGATCGTCTTCCACTTCTTCGCCTGGGCCGCAGGGCTGTTCATCTTCGGCGAGCTCTATGACGCAGAAGTGCAGAGCGCGCGACGCGAGCTGGAGGAGAAGGAGCGCGAACGAGCCCGGCGCATCGAGGCGTATTACCGAGACCGACTCCGCGCTCAGGACGCGATCGGCCGCGACGACAACGTCGCGCCCGTGCCCGGAGGCTCGGTTCCTTCGCTCGCAAGGGACCCGCTCTCAAGCGCGGTCCCCGGCTACGCCGCATATTCCGACCCTGCATCGCTCGCCGCATAAGGAGCTGACCGCGCATGTGCCCGCCGCCGTCCGAACCGATTCGCCCCGTCGGGCCGGTCGACGGTGACGTGTATGTCGAGCGCAGCGCCTTCGCTGAACGAGTTGCCCGACGCCGCAATCGCGGTGAAGACGGACAGCGCCGCCAGGGCCAGCCGCACGCCGACGAGGACGATGAGCCCGAGTTGCCGCAGGACTGGTTCCAGGCCGCCGCGCCGCTCAAGGCGGCAGGCGCCTACGACGACCATGGCCGCAACGCCGCCACCGACGCCGACGACACGGACCACCCGCACGTCGACAAGACTGCCTGACGCCCGCAGTCGCAACGCGGTCTCGGTGTGTAGAAGCACCGAGCAGCGGAGACAACGATCCCGTGGCGATGGTTCCATCGCCCAGCTTCGAGAACGATCATGCACGCCGACCCCGACATCCCTCCTGCAGCACCGGACGACGACGACGTCGAGCCCGCCGTCGTAGACGATCCGACCGCCGTCGACGCCGACGAGGACTCCACCGCCGTGCTGCGACCGCTGCGCGCGGATACGGCGTGGACGAGCGACGGCGGCAACCTCGACCTGCTGCGCACCTACGTCGGCCAGCTCGACGACGGGCCCCTGCTCACGCATCCAGAAGAGCTCGAGCTCGCTCGGCGCAAGGATCGTGGAGACCAGGCTGCCAAGGACCGACTCGTCGAGTGCAACCTGCGACTGGTGATCAGCATCGCCCGGCGCTACCAGGGCAACGGCGTGCCGCTGCTCGACCTCATCCAGGAAGGCAACATCGGCCTCATCCGCGCGGTCGAGAAGTTCGACCCGGAGAAGGGCTTCAAGCTTTCCACCTACGCAACGTGGTGGATCCGCCAGGCAGTCAGCCGCGCGATCGCATCCCAGGGACGCACGATCCGCCTGCCGCTGCACGTCGTCGACGTCGTGCGCAAGCTGCAGCGTGAACAGCGAACGCTGTTCCAGCGGCTCGGGCGCGAACCCACGCTCGAGGAGCTGGCGGACAAGCTCAAAATCTCGACGACCGAGGTGGAGGAGCTGCGGCGCCTCACCGACGACACCATGTCGCTCGACGTGCCGGTCGGTGAAGGTGAGAACGACCTGGCCGACATGCTCGAGGACGAGCGCGTCGTCGACCCGTTTGCGCAGACCGTCGTGGGGATGCGCCAGGACGCCGTCGGCGACGCGTTGCGCACGCTCTCGGAGCGTTCGCGGCTCGTGATCGAGATGCGCTACGGCCTCAACGGTCGCCAGCCGCAGTACCTCGACGAGGTCGGAGCGGTGCTCGGAGTCACGCGCGAGCGCGTGCGCCAGCTCGAGAATCGTGCGCTGCAGCAGCTGTCGGAAGCTGCGCCCCACCTGCAGGATTTTCTGGTCTGAGCGTCGAATTTCGCTCGTATTGCGAGCAGTCCGGCCACTTGTGGCCTCGAAGTGGCAGGAACCTGTCGTCCCACCTCCACATTGACGGCATAGCCGACGCTCGGCACGGGAACCGGTATGGAGACCCTCGTGGTGCGCGGTGACGGCGCGTCGCAGGGATGCTCCCGGTGGTGGTGGAGGTAGGGGTTCGATGACAGCTCGACGTTCGGGTATCGGTGACGCGTCCCCGGGCGCAGCCATTCCACCCGAGCGCCTGGACCGTCGTCGTACCGCTCGCATCGATGCCGTCGTTCGCTCCACCGTCCGCCTCGCCGAGCTCGACGACCAGCTCATCACCAGGGCACGGATCGTCGACATCTCCGACCTCGGCGTTCGGATGATGCTGCGCCGGCGACTGCCGATCGGCGCGCGCGTGCTCGTCGACATGGAGTGCGAACTTCCGCTTCGCGTCCATCTCGGCTATGACGCCCACTCGCTCGTCGTCGACGGCCCGATGCACACGCACCTGGTTCGGATCGCGGGCACGGTTCGTCGCATGGAGCGGCATGGTCGCCAGTTCGACGTCGGTGTCGAGTTCTGTGAGGACACGACGCGCTTCGACGAGCTGCAGGTGCTGCAGTTCTACGTCGATCACCTGCGCGAGCAGGAAGAGAGCTGGGCCACCTGATCAGTCAGGCGTACGGCGACCGCGCAGCTCGTGCATCGACAGCAGTGCCAGGCGTCGCGCTTCCTCACGCGTGTGGGCGTACTTGTTCGTCGTCTCGACGCTCTCGTGCCCCATCAGGTCGCGCGTCGGGATGAGCGCGGTCGGATCGGCGGCGAGCATGAGTGACCCGAACGTGTGTCGCAGCACGTGTGGCGTGACGCGCAGCTCGAGGATCCCTGCGCGGCGTGCGAGCCGGGGGATGCGCTGTTCGACGGCGTAGGGTGCGAGCCGACGCGAGGGGTCGGTGGGTCGCCCGAACAGGTGGCGACCTTCGCGTGGCGACTGGTACTCGGCGAGCGCGTCGAGGATCTCCGGCGCGAGCGGGACCGCGCGACGCTTGCGCCCCTTGCCGAGCACGTGGACCATGTCGCCGACCACGTCGCCGCGATCGATGTTGCACAGCTCGCTCACGCGCAGGCCGGCGAGGCCCATGAACGCGACGAGCAGCCAGTCCTCGCGCTTGCGGTTGGTGGTGCGCAGGTCAGCCGGACCGTTGCCGGACGGCCAGCCGTTGCGAGCGGCGTCGAGCAGGTCCTCGAGCTGGTCGGCGGTGAGCGACTTGAACTCGTCGTCGACGCTCGTCTCGCCGCGCGGGCGCAGCACGTCACGCATCGGATTGGGTTCCAGGCGCATCGTGCGCTCCATCCAGCGATGGAACCCGCTCAGCACGGCGTAGGCGTGCGCAAGCGTCTGCGGGGACACGCCCACGCGCCGACCGATGCGGCGCCGCCGCAGCGCCGCGAGATACGCCTGGATGGTGTCGGGCGACTGCAGCGCCGACGGGCTCGCGAGATCCCCGGGATCGTCCGGGTCGCCGCCGCCGTCGGTCACGACCCAGCGCAGGAAGTCGTTGAGGCGCGTCGCGTAGGACTTGAGCGTGTGGGGGGAGTAGCCGGCGCC
>JBBQUY010000062.1:0-20167 GCA_038212015.1 Gaiellales bacterium
GTCAACCGTCGCGACCTTGCGGCGTTTCCGCTGCCGGAGCTCGACGATGCTGCCCGCGCACGCATCGCCGCGCTCGCTGGCGAGCTGATGGTCGCCCTGCGCGCATGCGCCGAGGTGCGCACCTGCACCTACCGGTCGATCGGCACGATTCGCAACACCTATTTCCGCCAGGGCGCGACGCGTCCGGTCATCGACCGCATCGACGCCGCGCTGGCCGATGCGTACGGCATGTCAGTCGACGAGCTGCAGTTCGTGCTCGCATTCGAGCGACGCTTTCGTTCGTGACGCAGCCGTGCGTCAGCCGAGCCGCGCGCTGGCGATGTCGAACGCGATGGACTCGCACATGAGCAGCAGGACGGTCGCCGGCGTACGAAGCACCCAGGGAGCACGCCAGCTTCGCCCGGTGCGCTCGGCGACCTGGTTGGCGACGGCCACGAGGATGAGCGTGAAGATGCAGATCCAGCGCGCGATCACGAACGCGTAGTTCCAGTGCACGTCGGTCGGGACGGCGACGGCAAGGCCGGCGAGCGCCGCGAATGCCGTCACGACGAGCGAGCACATGACGACCTCGCCGACGCGGCGCGAGCGTGAGCTCGGACGGGGGAGGGCGGAGTCGAGGGTCGTGGTGGCCTGCGTCATGCGAGCAATCGTACCGGGTCAGGCAGTGATCACGACGAGCTCCGGCGGGCAGAACGCGCGCACGCTCACCGTGGAGTAGCCGACCCCCGACGTCGTGTACACCCAGCGGGTGTCGCGCGTCGTGCGATGCGTCGTGGGCAGGCTCGCGAGGTCATGCTGGTCGACGTCGACCTCGTAGAGGCGACAGGGATACGGCTCCGAAAAGCGAGGCATGTGCATGCGAGCGGTCCAGTCACCGAAGACCGGCGTGCGGATCTGACCGCAGTGCGTGTGGCCGGCCAGGTGCAGCACGTGCTCGTGGAACGTCGCGATGAACGGCTCGTGGCCGAGCACGATCACGTCCGCGTCGTCGGGTACGTCGCGGAACGCGGCGTCGGCATCCGAGCCGGGGCCGGTCGAGCCGCGGCGCGTCCAGCACGAATCGATGCCGGCGAGCCATACCCCGTCGCGGGCACCGTCGACGATGTCGCCGAGTGGCAGCGCGCGATTGGTGAGCACCTCGACGCCGGCCCGTTCCAGGGTGGATTGGACATACGCGGCGTCGCACCAGTGGTCGTGGTTGCCCAGGACCGCGGCGGTCGGCGCCGTGATGCGTTCGTACTCGGAGGAGGACCAGTCGATCGCGGTCACGTCGTCACCCACGAAGTCGCCGAGCAGCACCACGAGGTCGACGTCCTCGACCTCGTTGATGGCATCCACGACGCGCGCGACGTGCGGCTGTGGAAACCAGTCGTCGCGGGCATGCAGGTCGCTCGCCATCACGATGCGCACGCCCAGGTCGAGGCCGCGCGAGCGCAGGTCGACGTGTCGCACGCGCAGTGTGTCGATCGACCGGCGCTGCAGGAACGGTCGTGTGGGCGCCAGCAGCGCGTCCAGGAAGATGCTCATGACGTCTGCTTTCGGTCGAGAGGTGCATGCAGTGCGGCGCGCATGCCGCTGCGGGCTGCGCGCGCGAGGAGCCATCGAACGAGCCACGGCGCGACACCCCGCAGCAGCGGCACCGGCGCGTAGGTGCGCGGGCGCACCGGGGCGGGGCCGCCCCGCCGACGCGACGCACGCTCGATCGCGAGGGCGACCGTCTCGACGTTCGAGGCCATGACGTTGCGTCCGAACCAGGATCGCTCCAGACGTGCGTGGGGCCATCCCGGGGTCGGAACGGGACCCGGGTGGACGCACGCGACGTGAACCCCGTGGCGTTCCTGCGACGCGCGAAGCGCCTCGCTGAATCCGGTGAGCGCCCACTTCGTCGAGCTGTAGACCTCGGCATCCGGCGTGCCGATCAGGCCCGCGACGCTCGAGACGTTGACGATCGAACCACGCGATTCGCGCAGCAGCGGCAGCAGCTCGTGGCTCAGCGCGATCGGCGCGCGCAGGTTGAGCGCGATCATGCGATCGGCGTCGCGCATCGTCGTCGGCGAGTCGAAGTCGTCGTCGCCGCCGAGACCGGCATTGTTGACGAGTACGTCGATCCGGCCGATGCCATCGCGGACGATGCCGACGAGACGATCGATGCCGTCCTGCGTGGACAGGTCGCACGGGACGAGCACCGCCTCGTGCTCACGCACGGTTCCGGACGTGCGTGCGCGTGATGTCAGTCGCGCGGTTTCCGCCAGTTCCGAATCCCGTCGCGCCGTCAGCACGAGGTGCGCATCGCGCCGGCGAGCGAATTCGATGGCCGTGGCGCGACCGATGCCGCTCGAGGCGCCCGTCACGAGCACCACCGGTCGACCGTCATCGGGAATTGCGGGAATCTCCATGGCGGCGATCCTGACAGGTGCGTGGCGTGCTCAGGATGCAGGTCAGGACACAGCGATGACATCGTCGCGGCGACGGACGGCGGCCGTGGCGATCGCGTGGACCAGGGCGCTCGGCACGAACGGCTTCTGCACGACGGCGTCGACGCTCCCGGCAAGCTCCGGATAGGACGCGTCGAGGTCCATCGCCGTGCACGCGACGACGGGCAGCTGGGGGCGGTTCAGGCGTGCGGCACGGGTGAGTCCCGCGCCATCGAGGACCGGCATGTTCACGTCGGTGCAGAGCACGTCGACCTCGGGATGGAGGTCGAGCAGCCGCAAGGCGATCGCGCCGTGCTCGGCCTCGATCACGCGCGCACCGGCGGACTCGAGCACGACCCGCACGAGCATGCGGACCGGTCGTTCATCCTCGGCGATGAGGATCGTGATGTCCTGGAGCGGCTGCATCATATCCCAATGGTTCCCGTGCAAATCCTTCATCAAACCAGTTGCTTCACAACACATCATAGGTCGATGCGCGCGATGCAGTTCACGCTGGTGGCCTTGAGCGGCCGCCCGCCGGGGCGACGACGCCCTGATTGCGCGGATCGCAGGCTCAACCCGCCTGCGTACGGGGAGAATTCAGGTAGATGCAGCAGCAGGAGCCCGAACGTTTCCATGCCTTCTCCAGGCTGGTCCTGACCGTGAGCGAGAGCTCGCTCGAAGGCGTGCGCACCGATCATGCCTTCGAGCTGCGCGCGAACCGCACCGGCGCCGAAGTCTGGCGCTCGAGCGTCCTGTACGCCGGAAACGACAGCTGCGAGAGCGGCGAGCGCTACGTCGGTTCGCTCACGTCGCGGCAGGTCATCGAGCTGCTCGAGGAGATCGAGCGCAGCGGCGTGTATGAGGCACTGCCTGCCCTGGGCATCGTCAGCGGGGTGGCCGACGCCACGTCCACGCCCGTCGTGTCCATGCGCCTCGAATCGGCCTCACAGGATCGAACGGTGCTGGATCGGGCGCCGGCGGATCGCGCGATCGTGCATGACGTTCGCGAAGCCGTTCGGAGACGCGTCGAGATCGCGATGGAGCGAGCGCTGACCAGCGCCGGCTGATCGAGGTTCGACCGCCAGCGCACGTTCGACCGACCCTGCCGGTGGGTACCGGCCCCTCGTGTCCGATGTCGCGCTCCAGTACCTGCAGCCGATCTGGGTCGCGGCGCTGCGGCACCGTGGAGCCCACGATCCTGCGATCACCGATGCCACGTGGCAGGAGCTGATCGTGTGGGCGTCGCCGCGCCGGCTGCTCGGTCGGTCCCTCGAGGCCCGCGGCATCGGGCTGCTCTGGGACGATCCGCGCCAGTTCGACCCCAAGGATCGACGCTACGACGTCGGCGTGCCGATCGATCCGGAGGACGCACGGTCCGTGCAGGCTCCGGGCTTCGTGATCGTGACGGCTCCGGGCCGCTACCTGAAGGTCACCCATCGCGGCGCCTACGACCGGATCCTGTCGACCTACGAGGCCGTGTTCGACGGACCGATGCGCTACGACGGCTGGACGCTGCTTGGTCAGCCGATCATCGAGATCTACCGCAACTCGCCGTCGGAAGTCGACGAAGAGGACCTCGAGACCGACATCTACATCCCGGCCGCGAAGCTGTAGGGACCGTCAGATTCCATGCGGCCGCGTGCGCTGCAGCCGCTTGACGAGCGAGACCATGTCGTTGCGGAACCGTCCCGAGAGGATGCCGCGTGGCAGGCGACCCATCAGTCCCCGGTACTCCCACGGATACTCCGTCGAGTTGCGGCGATTGGGGGGCGTCTCCAGATACGACACGAGCACGTCCATGTGCTCCTCGTTCATGGCGAACATCATCGTACCCTCGAGTCGTCCGGCGTAGTAGACCTGCCATTTCTCGGGCGAGTCACCGGGGGAGGGGCCCCAGGAGCAGACGGAGCAGGCAAATCGCGGCTCGAGCAGCTTGGTGATGTTGCGAAATTCCGACCCCATCCCGACGATCCGCGCGTAGTTGCTGCAATTCGGGCACTGGACCGCGATTTCGAGCTGCTCCATGTGGAGCTCGTCGTCCTCTTTCACGCCCTCCGGGCGTGGCAGCTCATCGACCGGCAGCACGCCGATCCATCCCGAGCGGGGGGCGCTGGTCGCCTCCTCGTTGACCAGGAGCGCGCCCCGGCCCTTGTTGAGGTCCTTGAGAGACATCGCACGATGCATGCCCGGCAGAGCCGGAGGGCACGCATCGGCGGGCTGCAACGGTGACCCGGATCGTGACGAAGACCCGGTAGGGACGAGTTTGGACGCAGTTCGGGGACAGCTCTGGAGCGATACGCGCGTACGCACGGTCGGCGGTGAGCCGCTGCATGGGCAGGTGCGACTGCCCGCGCTTGCCGGCGTCGAGCCACAGGAGGACCCACCCCTGGACCGAATCCTGCGCCTCGTGAGCGACAACCGTGCCCTGACGCTGGGCGTCGCAGGGGCCGGGGCGCTGACCGGCGTGGCCCTGACCCGCGGGGTCATCGGACGCATCGGCGGCGGACTGCTCGGTGTCTCGCTCGGCGCCGTCGCAGCAATCGGCATCTCTGCGCTGTCGGGCATCGTCTCCGGACGATCGTCGGCCTCGACCAGCGCCCACGTGCGTGACGTCGCCCGCGCCACGAGTACACCTCGTACCGGTGAGCTGGGTGAGCGGGTGCGCGTGCTGAACTGGAACGTCCACCAGCTGACCGGCCACAAGAACATCGGATTCGACGAGCAGGCACTCGACGCGCTCGCGTCGACCGTCGCGCGCGAGCGTCCCGACGTGCTCGTGCTGCAGGAAGTCAGCGAGGGCGCGGCCGAGGCGGGCGGAGCGAACCAGCTCGAGCTGCTCGCCGAGCGACTGGGTGCCACGGGGGCGGTGCTCGTTCCCAACGGCATTCGTCCAGATGGCGGACGCAAGGGCAACGCCGTGCTCACGTTCGGTGGAGCCGAGATCCAGGACGCGCGGGGCCTGCGCATGCCCGATCCGAACGGCGACGGCATCCTGCGGCGCATCAAGCCCGCGATCGGCTACCTCGAGCGCTTCGGCATCGAGGTTCCCGCCCGATTCGAGGGTGGCTACTTTCCGCGTACGCCCGGCGACGTGATCGTGACGACCGCCGGTGGCACCGACGTTCGGGTGCTCGACGTCCACCTGTCAGGGACCGGCCTGGGTTCGGGCGGTACTCCCGGCAGCACGGCCGCGCAGGAGCGACAGCTCGTCCCGCTCGCCGCGACCGTCGACGCGTGGAAGGGTCGAACGATCCTCGCGGGCGATTTCAACGTCCGTGGCGGAACCGACGAGCACGAGTTCGAGGAGCGCACGCTCGAACGCGTCGGCCTGGCCGACGTGGCGACGACCCTGGGCATCGCGCCCGGGAGCGAGCAGCTGCGGTCGTGGCCGTCGACCGGGCCTGCATACAAGGGCATCGACCGCATCTATGCCTCCGACGGGCTGCGCCCCGTCGAGGTCGAGGTGGTGCGGAAAATGGATGCGGTCCGCGCGAGCGACCACCTGCCCGTCGTGACGGAGTTCGAGATCAGCTGATGTTCAATCCTGAACGCTCCGCGCTGCTCGCGTAGACGAACCCTCGCCCCGCCCCGACACACCGATGACGAGCAGCTCCGGTGGGGACCGGCGCCGCGCAGACGAGGGGACAGGGGACAGGCGATGAGCGTCGTGGAGCCGATGGTGGCATCGAAGCTGCCGCAGTGGATCTATCGAGCGCGCGATGCTGCCGAGTTCGCGAAGCACATCCCGCGCAACAGCCCCGTGTCAGGGGTGGTGCACACGCTCATGGGGATGGGCATCGCCGCAGGTGCGACGCTCGGCGTGGCGGCGCTCATGCCGCAGCACGACGCCGCCAATCCCGATCGCTGGGACAAGGTCTCGTACCTGAACGCTTCACGCAATGCCGTGGCGGGGGTCGGGGCGATCGCGGTGCTCGCGACGCTCGGCATGCAGACCGGCACGCTCCAGCAGACACCGCTCGCGCGTGGCGTGAACCCGGTCTACTTCCTCGGGGTCGGAGCGGCAGCGTTCGCGTTCTTCGGCGTCGGCAAGTTCACGCAGGCGTACCGGGACTAGGGGGACACGACGATGGCGACCATCACGCCCGCAGCAGCGAACCAGGCCGTCAGGCCCGTCGCGAGCACGGCCACCCGCATGCTCGGCGTCGCCGGTGCGGGCTTCGCGATCACGGCAGGGCTCGCGCTCTGGGCCGACAACCACTATCGGGGCAAGCCCGACGCCGCCGGCGACTCGCCCGGCCGCATCGACCGCAGAGAGGCACGCGAGCTGTTCTCGGGCGCCGACGGGTTCCCGTCGATCATCACGTTCACCGCGCTGCTCGCGGCATCGTTCATGTACTCGCACGGTCGACAGAGCATGTCGCCCAAGGAGTTCTCGATGCTGCGGTCAAGCTACTGGCTGCTCGGAGGCGCACTGCTGGGCACCGTCGCGGCGCCAGCCGTGCTCCGACCCTTGCCCGCCGAGTACGACCCCAGGCCCGGGGCTGCCGCTTCGCATGCCGTCGGAGGCGCAGCGCAGCTGCGTGCGCCGGGCGACTGACCTACTTCTTCGATGCCTTGGCGGGCTTGTTCAGCCCCAGTTCCTTGGCGACGGCGACCACGTGCTTGCGCAGGTCGGTCGCGACCGGGATGCCGTAACCGGTCGCGTCGTCGGGACCCTTCTCGGCGACGTCGACGGCGGCGCGCTTGAGCACTTCCTTCATCGCGCGCGTGTCGAACATGCGGCCCGTCTCCTGGACCGCCGCTTCCTGCGCGAGTGCGATCAGGCTCGTGGCGAGCGGCGCCGCCATCGAGGTGCCCTGCATCTCCTCATAGCCGCCGCCGGGCATCGACGAACGAATCTCGGTGCCGGGCATCGCGATGAACGGAACGGGCTCGCCACCCTCGGTCGGCAGCGGGTTCGGACCGCGCGCGGAGAACGTCGCCGGCGCGTCGGTGCGATCGGTCGCACCGACCGTGATGATGTGCGGGCTCGAGCCGGGCGAACCGATCGTGCCCTTGCCGGCCGCACCATCGTTGCCGGCGGCGAACACGTTGATCATGCCCATCGCGTCCATGTTGCGCAGCGCGTGCATGTAGGACGTGCTGGTGCCGTCGTCGGAGCCCCAGGAGTTGTTGATGATATCGGGGCCGAACTTGACCTGACGCGCGCCGTTCACGCGAGGTGCGGCCAGGTTCTGGAAGGAGGACAGGAGCATGCCGTCGCTGCCGCCGTCGGGGCCGAGGCCTCGGGCCGCCACGAACTTGGCATTCGGCGCGCCGCCGACCTGCATGTCGGCGTACTTGCCGAGCTCGGTGCCCGTCACGTGCGTGCCATGGCCATGCTCGTCGACCGGCACCTCCGACTTGGCGGGCGTCGCGTCGTACCAGTTGCCTGCGTGGTCGATCGCGCCGGTCTCGGGGTCGTAGCCGCGGTACTTGCTCAGCAGCGCGGGGTGCGACACGTCGACGCCGGTGTCCAGCGTGCCGATCGTGACGCCCTTGCCGGTGAGGCCGTCCTTGTGCGCGCCCTCGATGTCGATGCGCTTGAGGTTCCACTGCGGATCGGTGGACAGGTCCGGCTTCTTGGCGGGGCGCTTGGCGCCGGCCGCGGAATCGATGTCGACCGGCACCTCGAGCGCGCCGGCACCCGTGACGGCACCCTCGATGGGCGCGAGCTTGTCGTGGAAGCGGCCCGGATCGTCGAGCGTGTGCCGCGCCGACTTGATCGCCTGCGACACGCCGGCTGCGTGCGACATCGTCGTCAGCGCGGTCTCGTCGCCGTACACGACGATGGAGTTCTGGATCCACAGCGGGGTGTAGCCACGGCGCTGGGAGACGTGACCGGCGGACTGGAGGCCGTCGAGGACCTTCCACAGCGGCGCCTGGGTCTTGATCGTGTTGTCGATGAGCGTCTTGACGACGTGCTGGCGGCGTTCGAGGCCGACCGGCATCGCAAATGCCTTCTCCACGTCGCGGGTCGCCTGGTCGTCGAGCAGCACGACGAACTCGCTGAACTTCGCCTCTTCCTTGTCGATCGCCTTCTGCTCCGCCTTGGTGAGCACCGGCGCGTCCTTGATCGGAGCGGCGTCAAGCCCGTGCGGGGCGACCTTCGGCGTGGCTGCGGTGATGCCGGAGATGGTCATCCGTGACCCTTTCGATACGGCGAGTTCGAAGAATGCACGGCCAGCGATCCGTAACCGATCGTGCAGGAACGAAATGATCATGCACGGAGCACTGACTGGCCAATCAATACCTGCCCTGGGTGGCCCATGCGTGCCCGGCGCGTGGCCGCGTGTGCCGGTCGACGCGCGTCATGCGCGATAGGCTGCCCGCATGGCTACCGTCTACGAGGTCGACGAACTCGAGCAGGCACTCCAGGACCTGGAGCTCGACGACCCGATCCCCGAACACGAGCGCTGGTATGCGATCAGCACCGCACCGTGGCCCTGCCCGGCGTGCGGTGAGGAATTCGAGTGGGTGACCGCGTGTCACCACGTTGTGATCGCCGAGACGCCCGACCCGCTGCTCGAGCACGCGTCGATCGCCAAGAAGGTCGGACGCGACCCGCGCATCGTCAAGTACGACGGGCCGCTTCCGACGATCACGCTCGACCAGTGGCGCGCGCTCGGTCGCCCGGTGCACGGCGTACGGCGCGACCTGCGTCCGCAGTAGTCCGCGGAAGACACGAACGGCCGGTCGCGAGGACCGGCCGCTCGGGCAAAGGTGCGGATGAGAGGACTTGAACCTCCACGAGCCGAAGCTCACGGCGACCTGAACGCCGCGCGTCTACCAATTCCGCCACATCCGCATGTGCGAGACACCAGCGAGCGCCCGAAGGAACTCGCCGGATCGATCCGTATCATACACGGGAGTGGACCCCCTCGTCACCGTGCATGTCGTTGCCGCCGCCGCGCTGCTTGCGTTCGCCCTGTTCGTTGGCATCTGGGGGTTGGTGCGCGCACGACGCATCGCGGCGCCGGTCGCCGGACGCGAGGGGCGCTGGTTCGCGCAGGCACTGCAGCTGTCGCACACGATGGTGCTCGCGACCGGGCTGCTCGGGCTGGGACTGCTCGCCGAAGGCCATCGCAGCGACGATCCCCTGCACGCGCGCGTGTACGGCCCGTTCATGCTCGTGGCGGTCATCGCTGCCTACGCCTATCGAACGCGCAACGCGACGAGGAACGTGCGGGTCTTCGCGATCGCCGCACTCGTGGTGCTCGCGCTCGGCCTGCGCGCATTCGTCACGGGTGGATGAGGTCCGACGTGAACGACTCGCCGATGTCGGGTAACGTGCCGTCATGACGAACCGACGAAGCGAGCGACCGAGCGGAGCTCGGGAGCCCAAGGGGCACATGGCCGAGCGAAAAGCGTTCGCACGAACGGCGACCGGAGGTCGTCGTTCGTGACCGACTCTCAGCGCAACCTGCTCATCCTGCTCGCCGTCGCCGTGGCGGGCGTCCTCTTCAGTGGAGCCTTCGGCATCGGGGCGGGGCTCGCGAGCATCTTCCTGAACGTCGCCTTCACCGTCATGCTGGTCGCGTTCGCGGTGATCCTGTATCGCCGCCACTCCGGCACCATCGGACGGATGCCGCACGTGCCGCGCCTGGTCCTGCAGTCCGCGGTGATTGCCCTCGTCGTCGCATTCGGCACCGGCATGCTTCACGCGCCGTTTCTGCCGAACCCGCCGTTTGGCTGGTCGAACACGCAGCCACTCGCGTTCTGGGCGCTCGTGCTCGGCTGCGGCTTCGCGATCTGGTGGTCGTGGCAGCAGCGCTCGGCGCGCTGGTAGGGCACGCTCCGCTTCGTCAGCTCCCGATTCGCATCGGCCGACGATGCTCGTGGCACCTGCTCGTGTCACCAGCGTTGCGCTCAGCGCTACGCCTGTGACATCAGCGGAGGTCGCGGCGGCCTGACATCGTGCCGGTGGCACCAGCGTTGCGCTGTCGGCAACGTCTGTGCCATCAGCCTCTGCCTGGGCGGCCTTTGTCCGGTCAGGCTTCGGCGAGCACCGTGGTGCGGACGCCGCCGAGCGTGTCCAGGGCCTCGCGTGCGCCCATCCGGATGCACGTGAAGATCGGCACGTCGCGCTCGGTATAGGCGGAGGCGCGGGACTCGCGCATCTCCATCATGAGGTCGACGAAGTCGTGCACGGAGTCGGTCTCGAACGCGGTCATGAATTCCTGGTCGTCCATCCCGAACGAGAAGGCTGTATTGAGCGTGACGCCGGGGTAGCGGCGGCCGATCATCGCGTGCTCGCGCATCATCTCGCCGCGCTCCTGCTTGGAGAGCGAGTACCACGAGCGCTGCTTCACGAACGGATAGACGATGAAGTACTTCTTGTCCTTGGGCGTGACGTCGATCGGGCGCGGCTTGCGAAAGCCGGCCTGCTCAGCCGCCTTCGTGTACTGCGAGCCCTTGGTGATCGCGGTGTAGGCGTACGCGGTCTCGAGGTACGAGCCGAGCTGCGTCGACAGGATGTCGGTCTGCGCCTGCTGCAGCAGCTCCAGGTCCGGCGTCGCGCGCCACGTCATGAGGTCCATGTCGGCGCGGATGCCGACCGCGGTGTAGGTGACGAGCACCATCCGCTCGGACCACGCCTCGAGCACCTCGGCGAGCTCGGCCTTGTGCGCCTCGCGCACGTCCTCGGGAAGGCGGCGCCACTCGGCGGCGACCTTGTAGCACGTCCAGCTCACGAAGTGGCGGGGCGCGTTCTGGCCTTCCTCCTGGAACCCGTGGGGGGTGCGGACCGGGTAGGCCCCGAACTCGGACTCGTCGATCTCGGTCATGCGGTCATGCTGACAGATGCGCCACGAGGTCGTCGAAGTCGTCGGGCGATGCGCCGATCTGGCGACACACATCCTCGTTCGACGGCACCGAGCCCTGCACGAACAGGTCGCGAAGGAAGTCGGCAGCGGCTCCATTGCAGAACCACTCCTCGCCGTGCTCGCGGCGCAGCCAGGCCAGCACCTGCTCGCTCGTGCGCCACGCGCGCAGGTAGTCGGCTGCGTAGAGGCCGGCATCCATGTCGCTCGCGTACTGGCTCGTCGGGTAGTGCATGAGCGTCGCGTTCGAGAGCCGGTCGGCGTAGCGCTGGGGGTTGCGTGGATCGCGCGGGTCGGCCCAGAACTCGAGCTCGTACGCGAGCTTGGCACCGTAGCGGCGGAACAGCGACGCATCGATGAATCCCGTTTCGGCGACCACGCGCTCTGCGTCCTCGCGTGACAGTCCGAAGTGGCGCTGGATCCAGAGCGGCTCGTGCGTGATGCGCTCCACGACGTACGAGTAGATCTCCGTGAGCGCGTTGTCGGGGGACACGACGCGGTGCTCGAACGGCAGGTCCGCGCTCGTCAGTCCGAAGTGGAGCGCGTGCCCTGCCTCGTGCAGGAACGCCTGGTAGTCGGTGATGCCGCCGGTCGGGCGCACGACCAGGTACACCTCGTCGGGCACGCGCACCGGGATCACGCACGCGCGCGGATCCTTCTCGGGGCGATCCTCCAGATCGGGGAGGATCGTGGGGATCGCGTCGAGGTCGAAGCCCAGTTCCTTCACGGTGAGGTTGCAGACCTCGACCATCCGCTCCCGCGTGAATACGTGATCCCACCCGTGCAGCGAGCGCATGTACGCCGCATGCGCGCGCGAGGGGTGCTCGACCTCGCGGCCGAGCAGCGCCGGGAACAGACGCGTGGCCTGCGCGGCATACGCGTCGGCGGTGCGGTCGGCGACGTCCTGGACCTGCGCGGAGAAGCGGGTGACGTCGATGCCCATGCGGGCGTTGGCGATCGCGACCTCGCCGTCGAGTCCGAAGATCTTCGCGCGCAGGTCCTGCGAGCGGGCGGCGAGATCGACGTCGCGCTCGGCGAACGCCTTGTCCGCTTCGCAGATGCGCGCATACAGCGCCTCGCGCCGGTCGAAGTCTTCCTCGGCGGCGAGCATCGCGCCGAGCGCGTTGATCGACAGTTCCTCGCCCTCGAAGGTCGTGCGCCAGGCGAGGCGCTCGTTGGTGAGGTCCTGGGCTGCCTGGACGACGTCCGCCGCGGCGACCGCGTCCGCGGCTTCGAACCAGAGCCGGTTGAGCTTGTCGCGATCGGCCTCGTCGGCTGCGCCGGCACGCGCGGTACCAAGCGCCTGCAGCTGCGCGGGTGTGTACAGGTGCGCGTACTGCGCATAGATGTCCGCAAAGCGGGAGTCCTCCTGCACGCCGACGATGACCTTGCGCCAGTCGTCGGAGCCCTCGATGACGTGGCGCTCCATGGCGTCGGCGAATTCGGTGGGGGAAAGCACTGTGTCGTTCGGCATGTCCCGGACACTACCGCCTTCGGAGGAGTTCGACGGGGATCGGATGACGGTGGAATGCGGGATTCGCGCATTTCGCACGGGATCCGCGCAGTATTGGCACAAACGCTTGACGATTTCCGCCTTGCCGTGGTCCACTTGCAGCAGAGACAATAACCTAGTGCTCCGAGACCGATGCCCCCAGCTTCCCCCCACATCTCGGCGCGTACCACGGACGAGGACGTCCGAATGCGCGCAGTCGACGATCGAGTTCGTCGGCACACTGCCCCTGCTGGCGCTTGCGGCGACCTGCTGCCTGCAGGCCCTGCTCGTGGCGCTGGGCGTGGTCTTCGCACAATCCGCTGCGGATCGAGCAGCGCGTGGCGAACCCAGGGCACAGGTCGTCTCGTCGATTCCCGTGGGCTGGCGCTCACGGACCCGTGTGATCACGTCCGGCTCGAGCGCACGGGTCGTCGTGCGACCGCCGGCACTCGTGCCGGGCACGGGTCGCTGGCTCGCCGTTCGTGCGACTTCGGAGCCTCAGGCATGAGCCGCGAGCACGGACAGGCGCTCGTCGAAGCCATCGTCGCCGTACCGGTGTGCGTGGCATGCGCGCTGGTGCTCGGCGACTGCGGCGTGATCGTTCGCGACCGGATCGCCGTCACCCAGGCCGCGACCCGGGCCGCCGAAGCACGCATCGACGGTCGCGACGAACTCGACGCCGCCCGCGGCGCCCTGCCACACGCCCTGCGCGACAGCATCCGCATCCAGCGCGACGGCGATCGCATCGTCGTCCGCGCCACGAGCGCCGCACGCATCACCAAGCTTGCGGGCATGCCCGTCACGCACCGATCGACCGTGGAGGTAGCGCGATGAGCCCCGTCCACGTCATCGTCGGAGAAGACCAGCGAGCCGAAGCCATGTGGGCGGGAGCTTTCACCGGCGCCGTCGACCTGTACCGGTTCGACCGCAACGTCGATGCGTTCGAACGGCTCACCGCCGCCGAGGCGCCGATCGACCTGGTCGTGCTCACGCCCGCCCAACGTGGTCCGTTCAACCTCACCGCCGACCAGTTCATCGCACGCGTGCTCGAAGGCCCGCTCGGCGCGAGCCGCTGCCTGGCGAACCTGCACGTGATCGTCGTCGGCCAGACCATCTCGCGCTCGCACCCGCGCGTGATGTCGGTCACCACGCTCGACGCCGCGATCCGCCTCGTCAAGTTCGGCGAGGTCGAGCACGCGCCGCGTCCCGAAGCGCCGCGACTTCCCGACGCGCACGCCCCGATGCACGACCGGCCGTCCACGCACGCCGCCATCGCATCGGTGCTCGAGGACATGCCGTTCTCAGGATCCGTCATCTCCCGCATCTGGGACGCGCCCGACCCCGAGCGCGAGGCGCCGGTCGAGCGCGTCGAGCGTGTCGTACGGCCCGCGGTCGAGGCCCAGGATTCCCACGCCGCTCCCGACGTGACGGGTGGCGGGCCGCGTCCCACCACGCAGCCTGCAACGGGCCTTGCGAATCCGAACCAGCCCGCACAGGCTCCTGCACAGCTGTTCGCGCGTACCGCGCCCGGCGGTTTCATGGTGCCACCCGCCAACGTCCCGGCTCAGCCGATGCATCCGCACGCCGGCGTTCCCGTCATGGGCGGTGGCGACATCGCGCAGGTCGGCGCGCCCGGTGAATCGATCGAAGTCGCGACCGGTGCGCTGCAGCCCGCGCGCCAGTACCAGCTGCCGCAGGCCGGATATCGAGGCCCCGCGATTCGTGGTGGCAACGTCCACGGCGCCGCCCACGACAACGGCGGACAACCGGTCCCGCCCGCGCTCGCGTCGCAGGTGCAGTCGATGGTCTATGGCGGCATGCACGTCGGCAACCCGCACGATCCGCTCCTGACGTGGTCGAGCGGCGCGCGCGACCAGGCCGCGACCGCGCCCGGTGCCGCGCCGCAGCAGGCACCTGCGCCGATGCAGCACGCCCCGATCCAGGCGCCACAGCAGATCCACACGCAGCCGATGCACGCGCCCGCCCAGCCCGCCGCTCAGCAGGCACCGCGCGTCGTTCCGATGGAGCCGCCGGCCGGCGTCTACAGCCCGGCACCCGCACCGGTGTCAGCCGATCCATTCCTGGCGCGCGCCGAGCAGGGTGGCGGCGACGTCGCCTTCGGCTGACGATCTTCCCTGGCATCGATTCGTCACGAGATCGTGACGAATTCGTGACCCATTCGTCACGAAGCGCGCACGACGCGTGACAGCTGATCGCTGACACTGGATGCATGAGGCATCTGCACAGCTCGGAATCCGGTGGCACGAGCATCCTGGTGCTCGGCATCGTGCTCGCCTGTGCGTTTCTCGTGGCGATCCTGGCGGCGGTCGGCGGTAGCTACGTCGCGCACGCGGAGCTGCAGCAGGCAGCTGACATCGCTGCATCGACGCTTGAGCGCTCACCCGGGGACTCGCCACGCGAGCGAGCAGTCGCGCTTGCACGCGCGAACGGCGCGCGAACGGTCGACGTGGAGGAGCTCGACGGCGGAACGCGCCTGCGAATTCGCGTCACCGGTCGCGCGCCCGCGGCGTTCGGCATGCGACGCGGCGCTCGCATCGAGGCCGAGGCATTCGCAGTCGTGCCGTCGCCGAATTTCGGTGACGGCGGGCCCCATCCCGCCGGTGTGTACGCCGGACCGCTCGAGGTAGTCGACGGCGTCCAGGTCTGCCCGACCGTTGCCGTCGCCTACCGCGCGATGGACGCGGCGGCCGCACTCGACGGGGTGACACTCACGCCGACGAGCGGATTCCGCGGATGGGCCGAGCAGGCGATCCTCTACGCCCGCCTCGGACCCGGCATTGCTGCGCCGCCCGGCGCCAGCCGTCACCACGACGCCACCGAGCTCGACCTCGACGTCGGTCCCGCAGGTTCAACGATCCACGCCTGGCTTCGCGAACACGGCCCGTCACACGGATTCGTGCAGCGATACTCCTGGGAGCCTTCGACGAGTTGCATGAAGGTGCCGTCACTCACGATCCCTCGCCCCGCCCAAGCGAGACGGGCAAACCGCCGCCGGGCGTGACCGGTCAACGCAGTGCGTGACGACGGTGTCACACCGGGGTAGGAACGCCACCATGAAGATGACCACGCTGCTCGCCATGACCGCCGTTTCCCTCCTCGCACTTGCCGGATGCGGGCGCGACGAAGAAAAGTCGTCCACACCGACGAAGGAGTCGTCGCCAGAGGCTCGGGCGTACTCCGAAGCGGAGATCATGGAAGCGGGTGGGATCGTAGAGGACGCCGAGTCAGCCACGGCAGGCGAATGGACCAACGAGTCCGGCTGCGGTATCGCTGTCATCCTCGTCAACGAGTCCATGGTCAAGTTGTATGGAGACGCGGGCGACACTCTAGCCACGAACCCATCGGGAACGGCAGGCGTGAAGGTGGTCGACGGAGCGGATGGCACCGACCGCGACGCCTGCGTGGAAGAGCTTGAAGCCGCCTTCGAGAAGCTCGCTTGACAGGCCTAGCGCTGGTCTACGTTGGGCAGGGAATCGGGTTGAACCTCCTCGCTGGCGGCATCAGCTTCGGGGTCCTCTTCCTCATCGCATGGATCATGGTCAAACGGGGCTGATGCCCGACAGTGCGCGATTCACGAGAGTTGCTAGGGCATCCTCTAGGATCGACGGCATGACCGACGATACGAAGACCTGCCCGAAGTGTGCCGAGGACGTGAAAGTCGCCGCCACTGTCTGCCGCTACTGCTCCTACAACTTCGAGCCGACAGCCGTTGAGAGGGTCGAGCGAGCAGGATTCCCAAAGCTCCTACAGTGGGTGTTCCTCGCCCTGCTGCTCTTCGTGGGAGTCATCGTCGTGAGCGAGAAAATGGATCAACGAGAATATTGCGGCGCAAGCGCAGAGGTGCAGTTCTCCACCGATTGCGAAGCCGACAACGAGTAGGAAGTTACCCGGCGGCGTTCAACACCAGCGCCGCCAGCCAGTGTGCAGCCGATGGGTAGGCGGCCAGCACTGCTCCGAGCGCAATCATGGTGAGCAGTCCAGATAGGCCGATGTACTCGATCAGGGAGCCGCGTGGTTCGTCCATGCGCTCACTGTGCCACGAACGGCCCCGGCAGTCTGCAACAAGAGTGTGACGGTTCCGGGCAGTGGGATAGTCCAATCGTCCGAATCGCCGTCGTTGCTGACGAGGGCCCCGGTACTACGTAGGCTGGGGAGCATGGCCATCTCCACACTTGCCCTCCGGTTCCGAGACCTGACCACCACCGACACTCTCGGCCGGCACCGCGCGATCATCGAAAAGCACGACTACGTGTGGTGGGGGTGGTGGAGCAAGCCGGGCGAGCGAACTCCGATGGAACTGCTGGCCGAACTGCACGGGCGAGCGCAGGACACGCCGGTGAGGGTCTTCCTCGCCGACTCAGGCCACTACGAAGCTCACATCGCGAAGGTTGCTGCGATCGAGTTCGCCGAGGAGCCGTTCGTCTGCGGAGAGCAGGAGCTGACGCCGGAGTACTACCGTGATCGCGCTTGCGGCGCTTGGTTCAAGCTGATCGACATCGCGAAGGACCCGATCGAGGAGGGTGACCTCCGCCGGTACTCGTACGAGGAGCTCGAATCCGAGAAGTTCATCCACGACTCGTCGGGTCGCGCGTACGACGGCAAGCGCGTGTTCGGCCTCACGGAGATGCTTGAACGAAAGCACCGGACGATGTATTTCCTCCGGGACTTTCAAGTTGGAGACGAAGACCACGAGGTGATGCTCGCTCCGGTAGTGGTTCCCGAGAACCTCAACCATCAGGAGAGGTACCGACCGTCTCCGCATATCGTGCAGATCTCGGATCCACACTTCGGCTTTCACGCGTTCCCGCCGCCCGTGGACCAAGGGCTCACCGGCGACAAGCCGCTCGCACAACGCGTGCTTGCCGATTGGGAGGATGCGCACAAGTTCACTCCGCCGGCTTTGGTCGTCGTGTCTGGTGACTTCACCACCCAGAACGGGCGGGAGGGCTTCGATCAGGCCGCCCAGTTCCTCCATCACCTACGACAGGGCTGGAACTTGGAGTGGAGCGACTTCGTGACCATTCCCGGCAACCATGACGTCACGTGGCAGGACGTGCTGGCGGCGAACACGGTGGATCATGAAGACCAGGCTGTGGAAGCAGCTACGGTCGAGGCCCCGCCGGTAGCTGCCGTCGTAGCCGAGACAGATGCGCCGGAGATTCCTGAGGTCATCGAACGCGTGCGTGTTGAACGACCCGGCCCTGAGGCGTTCGCGGAATACCGCCGATTCGTCAAGGAGACCACGGATCTCGAACCGGCCGAGGATCTCGTCAGCCTTCGTCGAGTGGTACTGGCGAACTACGTGCCGGTCGACGTGCTCGCCATCAGCTCATGCGCACTGATTCAGGAGGGCTACTCCACGTTTGGTTGGGTGGACGTGCCTGAGTTGAGAAACATCGTCACCAGGGCTGAGGTCGGCTGGGGTGGAGCCCGGAAGACCCGACGTAGGGTGGTGGTCCTTCATCACCACCCACTCCCCGTGGACCCGTGGGTCGCCATGGAGTACAACCCCGAGTTGACCCTGCTCACGAATGCCAAGGAGTTCCTCGACGAGATGCTCGATCTCCGGGTGGATATTGTGATGCACGGCCATACCCATCGGCATTCTTGTTCCGTGTATGGGAACGGGCAGCAGCAACTGGTGGTGGCGGCGGCGGGTTCGGCCGGCGTCAGGCCGAAGGAGCGTCCAGACGGCGAGCCGAACAGCTATCGGTGGATGCGTTTCGAGGATAGCTCAGTGCATGTCTGGGACCGACTAATCGCGCGCGATCGTCATGAGCCCATCGGCGAGGAAACTGTATTCCCGCTGGAGCCGCTAGACCGCTGACGATTGAACGAGACCGTCCGCCACGGCGGGGAGCTCATCGAAGGCGTCGATCGCCGCACTAGGGGAGATGTGCAGCACCGAGAACTCCCGCTCGCGTGATACCTCGTCGTCCGTCCAATGAGAGATCTGGACGAGGAGGTCGTAGTCGGTTCGGGTGTGCGAGATGCCATACCGGGCGAGCACCGACGGGACCTTAGCCCGGTTCGCCATCAGGATGTCGCGGGTCAGGCTGTCCCCGACGTAGACGGTTCGGCATGGCGTATCGCCCTCGACATGAGAAATCACAGCCAGCAGGGCCGCAGGATTGGGCTTGCGCTCTGACGGCTCGCACTCTTCCACGTACGGCAGTTAAAGCTGCGCGGTCTCGCGGTACCTGATTTCGTGCTCGCGGCGAATGCTCTCGGGCACGCCGTGGTCTCGTGTCGCGACGATGCCGTCGAGTAGTGGCGCAATGCCAAGGTCAATCACTCGCGCGGAAGCGTACGGCAGCATCGAGTCCGTGTGCGCGAAAACTGTCCAGCCGCTTGCCCTCATCTTCTCCAGCGTCTCCAGAACGCCGGGGTAGGGGGCGAGGGTCGCTCGCTTCACCTCGCGAAAGGCGTCGAGGGCCGAGTGGTACTTCTGGAGCCTGTCGCCGGGGGGGCCATCGAGGACATCAAGCTCCTCGATGGCGAAGGCGTACTCGGACGTCCCGTGCGCCTGATGAACCCGCTTGAACGACGCAATCAGCTCGGCCTCGGGGACGCCTGAAAGTGACCTCAACTCATCCAACATCGCCCGAAAAGAGGGGATGAAGTATCCCGCCCAATCGTAGAGCGTGTTGTCGAGGTCGGTGATCAGTACTCGGGTCATCTACGACCTTCTGGCTGCCGCGGCGGGTTGGGTCCCCACACTCTAGGTCTGCGGCTGGTCACTTGGCCACAGCCAAGTTGCACTGAATCCGAACCGGTGGCGGCCGACTTCGGCGCTAAGGACCCAAGTGCCCTCCAGAGCAAGATGGCCAGAGGCGGGGTGAGGAGGGCGGCAAGGAGCGCCGGTCCAGCGCGTTCGGTCCAGTACAAATCCTCTGTGGCAAGCGCAACCGCAAGAAGGGCAAGAAGCTCTTTTGACCCCCGGTCGACGCTCACGCCAAGAGACTTTTTAGAAAGTACCAGGCGCTCCGACATCATTCCGTTGGTTCGAGGTGACGTCGGCAGGAGAGAGGCACATCGGTCCCATATAGCCCCTCGAAGCAGCGGATTCCGTTTGTTGCCGCACGCTGGCCCGGCTAATGGGGCGAATGGGTGTGTTTCCAACCCCAGTCGGATATCCTATTTACCCCCTTCGGGCCCCCAGTGACTCAGGGTGAGGTGCGTCGAGGAGTCGCTTGACCTGCGGCGGGTGCCACTTCGAGCGCCCGGATCCAGTTGGCACGCCCTCCACCTCAAGCTGCGTGGCGATCGCTCGCATGGTTAGGCCCTGCGCCCGAAGCTCGTGCGCGCGGACCACGACACCAATGCGGTCGGTAGGTACGAGCCGCCCGCCTTCCACCCGGTACCCGACCGGAGGGCCGCCGAGGTAGACGCCGTTCTCTCGTGCCTGCGCGAGA
>JBBQUY010000063.1:0-19956 GCA_038212015.1 Gaiellales bacterium
CAACCGCGGCTGCCCTGGCGCGAAGCCGATCCCGACCGTCGGCCCGAACGGGACCTACTGAGATGCGTCGAGTCCTGCTGCTCGTGCCGTTCCTGGCGGTGATGGCGACGACGTTCGCCGCGCCGTCCAGCGCGTTCGCGAACTCGTTCCGGGTCGTGTGCACGAGCTCGCACGTCGCGAAGCACGATCCGATCGTCTTTCCCGGCCAGCCGGGCGCGTCGCATCGCCACGAGTTCTTCGGCGCACGTTCGACGGATGCGCGCTCGACGACCGCCTCGCTCGCGCGCTCGCGCACGAGCTGCGCGAGCCGCCGCGACACCGCCGCGTACTGGATCCCCACGCTCGAGGTGCGCGGCCGCCTCATGCGCGGCACGATGACCGCGTACTACCAGCGCGCCGGCAAGCGCCAGGCCGCCGCCCCACCGCGCGGGCTGCGCATCATCGCCGGCGACCCGCACGCCACGCAGCCGCAGTCGATGCGCGTCACCAGCTGGCAGTGCGTCGGCCGCGGACGCACGACGCAGTTTCGGGACGTGCCGACCTGCCGGCGCGGCGAGCGGCTCGGCTCGTGGCTGCGCTTTCCGGACTGCTGGAACGGACGCAACCTCGATTCCGCCGATCACAGGTCGCACCTGGCCTACGCCTCGCGACGCGGCGCCTGCCCCGCGACGCACCCCGTCGCCATCATGCGCCTCGCCACGCTCGTGACGTGGCCGGCGCGCCCGCAGTCCCCGTCACTCGTGCGCCTCGCCGGCGACATGCTCGCCCCAACCGGCATGCACGGCGACTTCTGGAACGCGTGGCACATGCCGACCCTGCGCCAGCTGCGCTGGGACTGCATCGAGCTCGCCGCGCCGTGCGGTGCGATCACGCGCTGAGCGCTATCCGGTGAAGGTCACCACGACCGGGTCATGATCGGAAAAGCCTTCGGCCCGAACGGGGTCTGACGCAGCGCCGCGGGCGATCTTCGTTGCGAGGTGCGGAATGATCGCGGTCTCGATGTGCGGCGCGATGTTCCTGGAGACGAGTACGTGGTCGAGCTGAAAATGCTTGCGTCCGTCACGCCACGTGAACCGATCCTCGGCGGGGATCGAATCGGTGGCGTCCACGAGGCCGGAGGTACCGGTGTGAAGCGGCGCGAACTGCGCTTCCGTGTTTTCCATGTTGAAATCTCCGGCCACGAGAAGCCCGGCCTGTGGGTCGACCGCCTGCAGCCCCTGTGCGAAGCGGGCGACCATCCGCGCCTGCTCGCCTCGCTTGCGCGCGGCGTCGTCACCCCCCAGCTTGGAGGTGAAGTGATTGGCGATCACGGTGAACTCGCGCACGCCCTGCTTGGCCTGCTCGCGCCCGTTGATCGAGAACGTCGCAGCGAGCGGCGGCCGCGTGAACAGCCTCGAAGAGCGCCCCGACTCGAGGATCAGCTCGGGATCGATCTGCATCGTCTGGCGCAGGGTCACCGCCTCAGGTCGGTAGAGGATCGCGTTGTCGATGCCGCGCGAGTCGGTACCCTCCTTGAGGATCGGAACGTATCCCAGGTCGCTGATGACCTTGTGCTTGACGAGTCGCTTGAGCAGGTCGACATTCTCGACTTCCTGCATGGTGATGACGTCCGGCGCGCCGAGCCCGTCACGGATCGCGTGCGCCAGTTTCGTGATCTGGGCGCTGACCTGCTTCGGCGTGTTGACGGGATCCTGGATCGACGGCGTGTCCTTGGAGTCGAAGAGATTGTGGGCGTTGAGCTGGCCAAAGCGCAGCTGCCCCGGCTCGCGCGGGGCAAGGGGCACGTGTTCGGGCGGCGGCACCGGGGCGCTCGGCTTGGGGGCGGGCGTCGGCGGAGTTGCGGTGACCTGCATCAACGGCTCCTGTCGTGAGCTCGGCGTGTCGCCGTGGCTACCGCTCCCTCGCCGACCAGGGGAGCGTGATCTCGCCGTGTGCGACCGATGGCCGCACCGGACGACGCGATGTGTCGCAGTCGGCCACCGTCAGCTCACGTCGTGTTCGTCGAGCCAGGCCTTCGCGATGTCGGCGGCGGGGGCCTGCTCGTCGACGCTCTTCGCGTTGAGTTCGACGAGGCCTTCGGGCGTCAGCTCCTCGCTGATGCGATTGATGATCTCCACCGCGTCCTCGTCGAGCTTGTCGCTCGCGATCGGCACGACGTGCGACGCCAGGAACAGCCCCTTCGTGTCCTCGAGCGCGACGAGGTCGTTCTTCGAGATCGACGGGTCGGCCGTGTAGATGATCGCCATCTGGATCGTGCCGTCCTTGAGCGCCTTGACCGTGAGCGGGCCGCCGCCGTCCTCGATCGGCGTGAACTTCGGCTCGAACCCGTAGGCCTTCTGGAGGCCCTTCGGCCCGTTGGGGCGCCCCTCGAGCTCGGAGTTGGCGCCGATCGTGAGCTGCTGGTCGACGTCGGCGAGGTCCTCGAGCGTCTTCAGGTCGTGCTCTTCCGCGAATGCCCGCGTCACGACATACGAGTCCTGGTCGGTGGCGTCGGACTGCTCGAGCACGTTGAGATCTTCCGGCGCGGCGTCGACGAGCGCCTCGTACACGTCGTCGCTCAGCCTGGCCTGCGTGTCCGGTTCCCAGAACTGCAGCAGCGGACCCGTGTATTCCGGAAACAGGTCGATCGAGCCATCCTCGATCTCGGGGACGTACACCTCGCGCTGTCCGATCCGAAGCTCCCGCTCGACGTCGTAGTCGGCGGCCTCCAGTGCCTGCGCGTAGATCTCGGCGATGATCTCGCTCGAGTAGTAGTCCTGCGAGCCGACCACGATCGTCTCGCTCGATGACGTCGACGACGAATCATCGGAGAGCGGGTCGGAATCGTCGGCGCCGCACGCCGCGATCGCGAGGGATGCGAGGACTGCGAGTCCGGCGTTGAGCATGCGTCGGTGGATTCGGTGCTTCATGGTCGTCCTGCCTGTGAGGGTACGGTCGTGAACAGTCGCTGCACGAGCGCGAGCATGGCTTCGAGCACGAGCGCGAGCGCCGCAACGAGCAGCGCACCGCCCAGCATCTCCGAATACTCCCGTTGCTTGAGACCGCTAAACAGGAAGCGGCCGAGCCCCGCGTCGGCAACGTACGCGGCGAGCGTGGCCGTCGCCACGACCTGCAGGGTGGCCGAGCGCAGCCCACCGACGATCACCGGGAGCGCGAGCGGGATCTCCACGCGCGAGACGAGTTCCCACTCGGTCATGCCGATCCCGCGCGATGCATCGACCGCCTCGGGGCTGACCGACTCGATGCCGGCGTAGGCTCCCGCGAGCAGCGGCGGAATCGCGAGCACGACGAGCGCGATCACGGGCGCGGTCAGGCCGATGCCGAGGTTGAGCGCCAGGATCGTGAGCATGCCGAGCGTCGGGATCGCACGCACGCCGCTCGTGAGTGCGACGACCGTCCCGCGTCCCCGGCGCGTATGCCCGACGACGATGCCGAGCGGCAGCGCGAGCGCGGCAGCGATGAGCACGACCGCACCGGTGATCGCCAGGTGTTCGACGATCCGCTGCTGGATGCCGGACGGACCGCTCCAGTGTGCGGGGTCGGCGAGCCAGTCGAATGCGTCGAAGAAGAGCGTCATCGCGCCGCCCCACGCACGGCGCCCGCGCGCGTCCACGGCATGAGCAGGCGCCCGGACCACACGCACGCTGCGTCGAGCAGGTAGCCGACGAGGATCGTCAGCACGACGCCCGTGAGGATCTCGGACTGGATGCCGCGCTGGAATCCGTCGGTGAAGAGCGTGCCGAGGCTCTGGATGCCGATCACGGCTCCGACGGTGACCAGGCTGACCGTGCTGACGGTCACCACGCGCAGGCCTGCGAGCAGCACCGGACCGGCGAGCGGCAGCTCCACGCGCCAGAACCGCGCCCACGCGGAGAATCCGACCGCGTTCGCCGTCTCGTGCACGCTGCGGTCGACCGACCCGAACGCGTCGGCGGCGGAGCGAACGAGCAGCGCGACGCCGTAGATCGTCAGCGCGATGATCATCGTCGCGTCCGAGCGCAGCGGCGTGCCGAAGACGACCGGAATCATGATCAGCAGCGGCAGCGACGGCACCGCATACAGCAGCCCCGTCAGCGTCAGGAGCGGACCGCGCGCGAGGCGCTGGCGGTGCGCGAGGTAGCCGATCGCGATCGCGAGCAGGAGGCTCAGCAGGATCGGCGGGATCGACAGGCGCAGGTGCGTCAGCGTCAGCTCGACGACCTGGTCGACGTTCTGCGACAGCCAGTTCACGCCGAGAGCATCCCCACGGGGCGACCGTCGCCGTCGACGACGACCTCTCGGCCGTCCACCTCGTGCACGCGGAGCGTACGCTTTGCAGCCTGCGAGCCGATGAACTCCGCCACGAACTCGTTTGCGGGGTGCGCCATGATCCGCTCCGGGGTGTCGGCCTGCTCGATGCGTCCGCCCTCGCTCAGGATCACCACGCGGTCACCCAGCGCGAACGCCTCGTCGACATCGTGCGTGACGAACACCGTCGTCTTCCCAAGCTCCGCCTGCAGGCGCCGCAGCTCGACCTGCAGCTCCCCGCGCACGATCGGATCGACCGCACCGAACGGCTCGTCCATGAGCAGGATGTTCGGGTTCGCCGCCAGCGCACGCGCCACGCCGACGCGCTGCTGCTGACCGCCCGACAGCTGCCTCGGCCAGCGACGCGCGAGCGAGCGATCGAGCCCGACACGGTCAAGCAGTTCGAGGGCATCGGTCCTCGCGCGCGCACGCGAGACGCCGTTGAGCATGGGCACGGTCGCGACGTTGTCGATCACGGTGCGGTGCGGCAGCAGTCCGACGCCCTGCAGCACATAGCCGATCGAGCGGCGCAGCTGCACCTTGTCGACCTGCTGCACGTCCTGGTCGTCGATGAGCACCTGGCCCGAGGTCGGCTCGACCATCCGGTTGATCATGCGCAGCAACGTCGTCTTGCCGGATCCCGAGGAGCCGACGAGCACGACCGTCTCGTGCGACGGCACGACCAGGCTGAACGATTCGACGGCGACGGTGCCATCCGGATAGCGCTTGCTGACGTTGCGGAACTCGATCACGTCAGGGCTTGTGCCCCGATGTGCGTCGTGCGTCACGGACCGGCGAGCGATGGGTATGCACCGAAACATGCCATCGCCAGCCACTGCACGGGTTCCGCTCTCGACGATCTGGCGATTCCCGCTGCGGTCCGCCCAACGACGGCGTGACCTGTTCGTCGGCGGCATTCTGCTCCTGTTCGTGCCGTTCGTGGGCTGGATGCTCAACCTCGGCCACCGTTGGCGCGTCATGGAGCGGCTGTATCACGACACCCCGCCGTGGTTCCGCGGGTTCAGGCCGCTCGGCGGGACCTTCATGCGCGGGATCGGGGTCGCAGCGCTCGGCGTCGCATATGTCGGACCTGGCCTCCTCGTCGCTTCCGTCGCGCTTCGCACGAGCAACGCGGACGCTGCGCTCGTGTTCGTGTTCGTCGGCTCGCTCGCCGCCGCGTACGGCTTCTACGCGTTCCCGGTCGCGATCTGCCGGTTTGCGCAGGGCGGAGGGCGAGACCTTCGCTGGTTCGCGCGGCATCCCGTCGCATTTCACGAAGCGGTCGCGCTCGGGACGCCGTTCCTCTGGATGTGGGCGGTTACCTGGGCGACGATCGCGGCGAGCGTGACCCCGGCATTTCTCGCGCTCCTTGCGCATCAGGCAACCGGTGACATCGAGTGGTGGCTGCTCGCGATCCCGTCCGCGTTCCTGAGCCCGTGGGCATGGAGCGCGCTGGGCTTCGCGTTCGGCACGCTGCTCGTGCCTGCCACGATCGACCGGGAACGAATCGCGGCATGACGGTCGTCACGTTCGATCGATGGCTTGACGCACCACCCGAACGGGCGTGGTCCTTCCTGACCGATCCGAAGCTCATGAATGCATGGTCGGTCGCTCCGGTGCACATGGCAGCCGGCGACGATCCATACGAGCCGGGGGCGATTCGTGTCGTCTCGGTCCGCAAGTTCGGCGTGCCGCTCAAGCTCGTGGAGCGCGTCGTCGCCGTCGACCCGTGCACGACGTACCGGTACATGGTCGAGCCGAACGCCATCGTCCGCCGACACGAGGCCGTGCAGCTGCTGACACCCGAGCGTGGCGGCACCCGACTGACGTGGACCGTCGACATCCGCAGCTGGGTGCCCGGGATCATGCCACTGCTCGTTCGCTCGATGCTCGGCCAGCTCGAATCGAGCCTCGATGGCCTCGAGCGAGCGGTGCGATCACCTGCCTCCTGACGCCCGGTCGACGCCCCGCAGCTCGCCGAGCCAGGCCGCAGCATCCCCTGCCGTACCGAGCCGTATCACCCGCACGCCCGGATGCTCCGCGGCCGTCACCTCGATCCGCGCACGCCGCGCCTGGTCCTCCAGCGATCGCCCGCTGCGAGCGCCGCCGCATCGGCTTCGAACTGGGGGCGCTTCACCCAGCCCGGACCGTGGTGGCGTGCGTCGAGTTCGGTGTAGGCAGTTCGAGTGCGGCTGCAACTCGTGTCGCGAGGGTGGACTTGCCGGACCCGCTGGTTCCGCTGACGAGCACGCGCTGCATCGGCGCACCCGCCGGGTCACCCATCCCAGGTCTCACCGGGGTGCTCGGCTTCCCACTTCGCGATGGCATCCGAGCGCTCGAGGCGACGCCGCAGCTCGTTCTGCGTCGCCCAGGCGAGCACGAGTGCGAGCGGGACGGCTTCCATCACGGCGTACATCGCCCGCTCGGGCTGCGTCAGGAGCGGGAACATCTGGTGGAACGCGAACAGCACCACCCACGCGATGGGGATGCCCGCAATCACCCGACCTCGTCCGGTCAGGCCCTCCCACCAGTTGAGGATTCGGCGCGACATGCCGTCAATGATCGCACGTAGCCGTCGATCGGGTACGCACCTGCTGATGGAAACCACCGCGCCTCCGACACCCAGGCTGCTCGACGTGCACAACCCGGCAACGGGTGAGCTCGTCGCGGCGATCCCGATGACCGATCCGGCCGACGTGCCTGGGATGGCCCGCGCTGCTCGGGCGGCGCAGAGGCGCTGGGCCGCAACGCCGTGGCGCGAACGTGCGCGGGTGATCAGCCGCTTCCACGACATCATCCTCGATCGCCAGGTGGAGGTGCTCGACACGATCCAGCGCGAGAACGGCAAGGCCCGCCGCGACGCGCTCGCGGAAGTCACCACCGTCGCCGGCGCGGCCCGCTACTACATTCATCGCGGAGACCGCTTCCTGGGCGAGAAGCGCGCCCGCGCAGGCCTGCCGCTGTTGACTGCCGCCCGAACGACGTGGCACCCGCACGGGCTCGTCGGCATGATCACGCCATGGAATTTCCCGTTCCTGCTCGGCGTAGGCGACGCGTTGCCGGCGCTGCTCGCCGGCAACGCGGTGCTGACCAAGCCGAGCGAGGTCACGCCACTGTCGACGCTGCTCGCCCGTGATCTGCTCGTCGACGCCGGGCTCGACGCCGACCTGTTCCAGGTGCTCGTCGGCGCGGGAACGGAGCTGGGCCCGCCGCTCATCGACGAGGTCGACATGATCGGGTTCACCGGCTCGACTGCAACCGGACGAATCATCGCGAAGGCGGCGGCGGAGCGGCTCATTCCGTGCTCGCTCGAGCTCGGTGGCAAGAACCCGATGCTCGTGCTGCCGGGCGCGAACATCCAGGACGCCGTCCACGGGCTCCTCACGGGCGCATTCGCGAACTCGGGGCAGACCTGCATCTGTGTCGAGCGCGTGTACGTGCACGAGGAGATCTGGGACGAGTTCCTGCAGGCGGCCGTGCCACGCGTGCGCAACCTCGACGTGCGGTGGTCGACGGGCTTCGACGCAGACATGGGATCGCTCGCAAGCGTGGAGCACGCCGAGCAGGTTCGCGCCCACGTGCGGGACGCGATCGACAAGGGCGCGACCGTGCTCGTGGGTGGCGCAGAGGTGCCCGCCACGGGCCCCGCGTTCGTGACGCCGACGCTGCTCACGGACACCAACTCCACGATGCTCGCGCATGCCGACGAGACGTTCGGGCCCGTCGTCCGGCTGGAGAAGGTGCGCAGCGCGGAGCACGCGCTGGAGCTCGCCAACGACTCCGACTACGGGCTCAACGGCTCGGTGTGGGCCGGGGGCCGTCGCCATGCACGCAGCATCGCGCGACGGCTCGAGGTCGGTACCGCGAACATCAACTCGACGCTGCTCATCTACAACTCCTACGACGTGCCGATGGGTGGCATCCGCCAGTCCGGGCTCGGGCGACGACACGCCGCGGGCGGCATCCAGAAGTACTGTCGCCAGCAGTCGATCGTCGAATCCTTCTCTCGAGGTGGTGGCTACGAGCTGCTGCTGCGGGTGACCAACTCGTCGCGGCGTGCGCAGCTGCTCGTCTCCGCGATGAAGCTCTGGCACCGGATCCCCGGCATGCGCTGATACGAAGATTCAGCGGGATTCCGCACATCCGTGCGAGTTCATGCACGTGTTCCGAATGCAGGACGGTCCGTGGTCGGGATCGTGACTCAAGGCATCTTCGACGGTGCCGACAGTCGCCGCCATGTTCCTCTCCAAGACCACTTCAGTTCTGGCAGCGCTCGGCACGCTTCTGGCATTCGCCCCCACCGCTGACGCCGCCCGCGACGTCGTGACGACGACCGCCAAGGAGCGCATGCAGGCCGCCACGGTCGCGGTGCGCAAGGCTGGCTCCCCGTATGCATGGGGCGGGACCGGCCCGCGCAGTTTCGACTGCTCGGGGCTCGTGACGTTCGCGTACCGCCTGGCTGGACAGCCGCTGCAGGCACGCACGAGCTACGACCTGTTCCGCCATGGCGCGCGCGTCCGACGAGCGGCGCTCAAGCGCGGTGATCTGGTCTGGACCCACGACCGCGGGCTCGGACACATGGGCATGTACCTGGGCGGCAATCGCTACGTGCACGCGCCCGGTCGCGGTCGAAAGGTCCGGATCTCACCGCTGCCGGGTGGTGGCGCGTTCGTCGGCGCCGTTCGGCCCTGAATGACGCAGCGGAGCGGTTCCTGCAGGTCGCCCATGTGATGTGGGCACGTGCAGCTCCTTCATGCACTGCAGGCCGCTCAATGCAGGCGCCGCGCCGGCCGAATTTGCCTGTGCGATGGTGCGAAGAACCCTCACGACGACGATGTGCCTGCTCGGGGCGATGCTCGCCCTGACCGCCTCCGCGCACGCCGCACCCGGCGTGATCACGACCTCCCCCGCACAGCGTGAGGCAGCGACCGTCGCCGCGCTTGCGAAGGTCGGCTCGCCGTATCACGCCGGATCCGCCGGGCCGCGACGATTCGACTGTTCGGGCCTCGTCACGTTCGCGTTCAAGCTGGCCGGTGCGCCGCTCGCCGGGCGCAGCAGCTACGACCTGTGGCGTCACGGCGCGCGCATCCGCCGCGGGGCGCTCAAGCGTGGAGACCTCGTCTGGACGTGGGATCGCACGCTCGGGCACGTCGGCATCTACATCGGAGGCAACCGGTACGTGCACGCGCCGGGCAAGGGGCGGCGCGTGGAAGTGGCCGCGCTGCCGACCGGCGCCGGATACATCGGCGCCGTGCGCCCCTGACTGTTGGCGCTGCTAGCGCCGGGCGCTCTGTTCGCGCCCGATGAACTGCGCCGTCATCGTCGCGCCGAAGAGCGCGCCTGTCACGACCACTCCCGCCGCGCCGAGCACAGGACGACCGGCATCGAACATCAGCGACGTCGCGAGCAACGCACCACCTGCCGGCACGAAGAACGGCAGGTTGCCGATCGCATCCTCCACCGAGCCGGGGCCTGGAAGGTCGACGTATGGAACGTCGCGATCACCGATCAGGCGGTGCGCGGCGATCCCACCACCGATCGCCGCGGCGGTCGCGCCGATGCCGAGCATGACCTGTGTACCGCGTGCGAGCTGCATGTCGCCGTCCCGTCGTCGCGGCGCGTTCGTCCCTCGGCGCGCCCATGCCCTGTCCTCGAACGCGGGAGATCGATCGTTTCACCACCGTGGCCGCGCAGCACCGGGTACCGATGCACTCTAGGATCGGCCCATGCGACGCATCGGCATCATCGGTTTTCCCATGGACCTCGGCGGCAATCGACGCGGGGTGGACATGGGTCCCTCCGCGCTGCGGCTCACCAGCATGACGACACGCCTCATGAACATGGGCATCGACGTCGTGGAGCTCGGCAACGTGCTGGTGCGAACGCGCGGTCTCGTCGATTCGGGAACGGGCGACGCACACTTCGTCGAGGAGATCCTGCGCGCCTGTGACGCGGCCGCCCAGATGACGGTCGACGCGGTGGAGCGTGACTGTGTTCCGATGCTGCTGGGCGGCGACCATTCCGTTGCCATCGGATCGCTGCGCGGCATGGCGAGCGTGCACGGCCCCGGCGGCGCGATCTGGATCGATGCGCACGCCGACCTCAACACCCCCGCGACGTCCCCGAGTGGCAACGTACACGGCATGCCGCTCGCCGTGGCGCTCGGCCGCTGCGCCGATGACATCCGCTTTGCGTCGGACCGCTGGCCGGCGCGCGCACTCGATCACAGGAAGACCGTGATCATTGCTGCACGCGACCTCGACGAGCACGAGCGATCGTTCCTGCGCAGCCCCGAAGCGCCGCGCGTGATCACCATGCAGGAGATCGACCGCCGCGGCATCGCAGCCGTCGCCGACGAAGCGCTCGAGATCACCGATGGCGCAGCGTTCCTCCACGTTTCGCTCGACCTGGACGCGGTCGATCCGCGCGATGCACCCGGCGTCGGAACCCCGGTGCGTGGTGGCCTGGATTACCGCGAGGCACACACGCTGATGGAGATCATCGCGACGGCGCAGCCGAACAGCGTCGACATCGTCGAGGTCAATCCGGTGCTCGACGTACGCAACCAGACGGCGGAGACGGCGTCCGAGCTCATCTGCTCGCTCTTCGGCGCGTCGATCATCTGATTCGCGCACGTGGTGCTACGCTGCACGCATGGCCGATTCCCGAGACCCACTCGCTCCTGCCCAGCGCACCTCCGTGATCGAGCGGCTGTTCGGGCCGGTCTGCGATCGCGTCGGCTGCAACGCGACGAAGCGCCAGGTGCTCGAGGAACTCATCGAGCTCGCGGTCGAACTCGCACGCGAGGGTCGCGAAGGCCGCAAGATCGGCACGCTCTTCGTGTTCGGCGACCATGAAGCGGTGCTCGAGCGATCGCGCCCGCTGCTGCTCGACCCGCTCAAGGGCCACGATCGCGAGCTGCTGCACGTGTCGCGCGCGGACCTGCGCGAGACGATCAAGGAGCTGGCCCAGCTCGACGGTGGCTTCGTCGTGGACGCCGACGGCTACTTCCACTCCGCAGCCCGCTACATCAACGTGGAGATCAGCGGCGCGGAATCGTTCGGCCTCGGCCTGGGCACGCGTCACGCCGCCGGCAGTTCGATCACGGCGCAGACCCGAGCGGTCGCGATCGTCGTGTCGCAGAGCTCGGTGGTGCGCGTGTACGCCAAGGGCGAGCTCGTCGCCGAGATCATTCCGGAGCTGTACCTGATGTCACGCGACCGCCTGTTCACGCGCGACGCGCACGTCAACAACGTGCCCGAGTTCGGGCTCGCGATCGCAGTCTCCGACGACGGCGGCGGCGACGGTTCCGACACCGACGACGACTCCCGCGCCAGCGTCACGCCGCTCGGCGAGCGCGCCGCGGTCTGACGCACCGCCGATGGCACCAGCGTTGCGCTGAGCGCAACGCCTGTGACTTCAGCGGGCCGTTCTCGCAGGCTGGAGCGCACCGATGGCACCAGCGTTGCGCTGAGCGCAACGCCTGTGACACGAGCCAGACGAGTACGCTCGTCACCGCTCCGCCGTCACTCGTCCGGCCGATCGAGCCGGCTCGCATCACCCGGTGGTGAGCTCGGCGTCGGCCAGGCAGCGCCCGGTCGACGCGGGAATGCGGCTCGCCCCCTGCGCTATCACCTTGAGCAGGTCGGCGCTCGGTACCCCGTAGGCAGCCTCGTTGCGCTGGCCGAGCGCCTTGGCCACGACGAGCCCGAGCACGCTGCCGTCTTCGGCGACGACTGGACCACCGGAGTTGCCCGGCTGCACGGTCGCGCGAAACGCGAGGATGTTCGCGGTGACGGGCGTTCCCCCGGTCAACGGCTCGACGTCGTACGGCGCGACGCGATCGATCCGCGCGGGCTCGGCAGTCTGCTTTCCCCCCTTGGGAAAGCCGATCACCGCCGCCGCTTCGCCATGCTGCACGCGCTGCACGATCCGCAGCGCCGTCGGCAGCCGCGCGTTCTGTCCGGGATCGAGCGCCAGCACGGCGATGTCGTTGACGGGGTCGAACGCGGTGACGGTCGCCGCCGCACCGGTGTACTGTGGACCACCCGACAGGAAGCTCCGCTTGGTGCCCGACACGACGTGCGCGTTGGTGACGACGAGACCGTTGCCCGCCACCCACCCCGTGCCGGTCACGATCCGATCGCACGCCGTGCTTCGCACCTGCAGGACGCTCAGGCGCGCCGCCAGCACCGCCGGCTTGGTCGCGGACGCGGGATCTGGCGCTTCCGCGAGCACGAGCGGACCGTTGAGCGCGGGCACCAGTCCCGAACGCAGCACGACCACGCCGAGCGCGCCCTGTGGCGGGACCGCCTCCACGAGCGCCCCGAACACCGCGGAACTGCGCATCGCCGACAGCGTGGGCGAATCACCCGGCGCGATCGACGCGAGCGCCGCGACGAACCACCCGAGCGTCGCCGCCACGAACACGTTCAACGCGGCGCCACCGACCTTGTCGGCGAGGCGCGCCGTCTCATGGTCGAACACCTCGTCGAGCCAATCGGTGATGGCATCGATGCGCAGCGCGACCGGCACCAGGCCCAGCGTTCCGCCGATCAGGAACGCGAGCGCAGGAGCAGGGCGTCCGATCCCCGCTGCGAGCGCCGCCAGCGGCAGGCCCGCTGCCGTGAACACCAGTGCCGCCACGATCGACACCGCGAGGCCGCGTCGCCACCCGAGCACGCCCGCACCCGCGACCATGAGCACCAGGACGAGGTCGATCACCCGCGGTTACCCGCGCTCGATCGGAGCCATCGTCAGCCCCGAATCGCGAAGCTGCTGCCAGTACAGCTCAGCGACTTCGAGCGAGCCGCTCCAGACGTCGGCGCGTCCTTCCGTGTGGATGCGCGTCGCGAACGCCAACCCGGCCTCGAAATCAACGCCCGGCAGCACCCGTGCGAGTGCCGTTGCCACGCCTTCGAAGGAGTTGTGGTCGTCGTTGAGTACGACCACCCGCGCGCCACCGCCCAGGTTCGTGCCCGGACCGACGATGTGCTCTCGCTCTATGACGTCACCAGAAGCCATGCTGGTTCGTGGGTACCGCGCCGGGCGCGTCACGAAACCGGCAGCGACAGCGTGAACGTGCTGCCGACGCCGACTTCGCTGTCGACCGCGACCGATCCACCGTGCGCCTGCGCGACGTGCTTGACGATCGACAGCCCGATCCCCGTGCCGCCGCGCGCTCGCGAGCGCGCCGCATCAACGCGGTAGAAGCGTTCGAACACGCGCTCCACGGCGTCCGCCGGGATGCCGCTTCCGGTGTCCTGCACCGCGATGCGAACGACGTCCCCGGCGCGCGAGAGACCGACCCGTACCGCGCCTCCCTCGTCGCTGTGCGCCACCGCATTGTCGACGAGGTTGCCGAGCGCCTGACGCATCGCCTCTTCGTCGCCGAGCACGCCGTACGTGGGCGCTCCCTCGACCGTCTCGACCGCGAGTTCGAGCACGATGTCGCGGCGTCCCGCCGTCGACTCCGCGGCCGCGAGCACTTCGCCCACGAGCGCGGCGACGTCGACCTCCGTGCGCTGCAGCGCCCCCGGCCCTTCTTCCAGGCGTGCAAGCGCGAGCAGATCGGTGACGAGCGCCGACAGCCGCATCGCGTGGCGGCTCGCGCCGTCCAGGAAACGCGCACGCACGTCCGGCTCCATCGCGGGGTCGTCGATGATCGTCTCGATCGCGCCGCGGATCGCGGTCACGGGTGTCTTGAGCTCGTGGCTGACGTTCCCGAAGAAGTCCTGGCGCGCGCGCTCGAGCCGGCGCAGCTCGGTCACGTCGCGCACGACCGCGATCGCCCCTTCGGGTTCGCCCGACTCGTCGCCGGCCTTGCGAAGCGGTCGCACCGAAGCCACGAGCATCGCATCGCCACCCGCCGGGCCTTCGATGACGAGCTCGCGCACGAGCTTGCCCTCTTCGCCGCGCATGACGTCTTCCATCAGGTCGCAGATGCCGGGCTGCTGGATGGCAACGAACATGTGGCTGCCCAGGCACGCGGAGGGATCGAGACCGAGCATCGAAATCGCTGCCGGATTCGCATGGACGACGATCCCGGCACGATCAACCGCCACGACACCTTCGCCGAGCCCGCGCAGGATTCGACCCAGATCCTGACGCTCGCGCTCCAGCACCTTGACCCGCTGTTCGAGCATCCAGGTGCGTTCTCGCACGAGCCGCTCCGCGGCGGCGTTGCGGCCCAGCAGCGGCAGGCGAAGCGGATCAGTGTCAGGCGGTGGTGTCATGCACGGTCTTCGACGTCGCGTCCTCGGTAGCCGACGCCGCGGATCGTCTCGACTGCATCGGCGTGGACGCCGAGCTTACGACGGATGGCGCGAACATGCACGTCGATGGTCCGCTCCGTGACCCACGCGTTGTCACCCATCACTCGTGCGACCAGCTGCTCGCGCGTGTAGACCCGCCCCGGCTTGCGCAGCAGCACGTGCAGCAGGCGCAGCTCCGTACGGGTGAAGCGAATGTCGGCGCCCGCGACGAGCACTTCGTGGCGATCGGGATCGACGATGACCTCGCCGACCTGCACGCGACGCCGATCCGGGTCGGCGGCAAGCTCGCGATCGATCTCGAGGCCATCCGCGTCGCCGTCGTCGTCCGCATGGGAACGCGCGGTCGCATCGTCTCCACCAGACGCGCCGTCGGCCTCCCGCTCCGCGCGTCGCAGGTTCGCCTGGACCCGCGCGACGAGCTCGCGTGGCGAGAACGGCTTGGTGACGTAGTCATCGGCGCCTGCCTCGAGGCCTTCGATGATCTCGGCCTCGTCACCCTTGGCGGTCAGCATGATCACCGGGATGTGCTCGGTCGCGGCGTCCGATCGCAGCCGTCGACATACTTCGATGCCGTCGATCTCCGGCAGCATCAGGTCGAGCAGCACGAGTCTGGGGATGACGTCGCGCACGAGCTGCAGGCCGTCACGCCCGTTGCCGGCCGTTGCGACCTCGAAGCCTGCTCGCTCGAGGTTGTACGCGACGATGTCGCGGATGGCGTCCTCGTCCTCGATGACGACGATGTTGCGCCCGTCTGTGCCGGTCATGTCGGGAACGCTAGCACGACGTCGCGCGAGGGACGCGTCTCTTCATCGACGCTTCACACGGGCCGGATGCCGAGAGGGCCGACTGCCTAGACGACGTCGTGCAGGTGCAGCGTGCCGTCTTCGTGCACGTGTACCTGGATGAAGCCGCGCTGGATGCCTTCCGCGATGCGCGTCGGATGCGCCGACCACGCGCCGTGCACGTGTGCCTGCAGCTGCGCGCCGTTGGCATCCTGGATGACGATGTACTGGCCCTCGCTCTTCGACGGCTGCGCCGTCACGACGGCGCCGCGAATGATCGTGTCGATGACGTCGCCTGAGCGCGGGCTGCCGACCACGCGGCGCATGTCGATCTGCGGAGCCGCTGCAGGAGCTGCCGCAGCACCGCCACCAGAGGCCGCAGCGGGCGTGCCGCCGACGGGCGACGTGCCGAAGCTCGCCGATCCGAAGATGTCGGTCGCCGGCGTTGACGGTGAGATGACATTGAAGTTGCCGAACGTCGTGGGCGTGAAGCCGGGACCGGATACCGGAGCGCCGAACGAGCCGCCACCGCCGATGATCGTCCCGAGCGAGGGCATGAACGACGGGATCGTGCCGGTGGAGAGCGAGGTCGCGGTACCGGGCGTACCACCGAGCGATACGCCGCCGACCGTGGCACCAAGCGCGCCACCAAACGGATTCGCTTCCATCGTGCTCGCCGCGAATGCGCCCTGGGTGCCCATCGTGGTGGGTCGAGGCCCACCGAGTGCAACCGCCGCAGCACCGCCGGCTTGCGCGCCGCCGCCCTGCACGCCTGCAGCGCCGAGCTGGGCACCCTGGACGCCGGGCATCTGCTGCAGCAGCGTCAGGAGGGTCGTCAGCAGCGCGAGCAGCTGCGCGGGATCGACTGCCGCGCCGCCGCCGGTCCCACCGGTTCCCGGTGCTGCTGGTGCGGCGACTGCGCTGGCGCTCATGCCAGGCACGACCGCGGCGCCCGCTGGTGCGGGCAGTGACGGGTTCGCGCTGACGGGAATCGAGGCCATGCTCCTCCAGCGAACCACGGATCGTCGGATCCGGCAACGCACACCTGACGCCCGCAGATGCCCGCTCCCGCGATCACTGTCGGGTGCGCGCGCGTACGCGCGAGGCGAACCGGCCACAGGCCGGCCGGTTCTGGACGGTCAGGCGGCGGAAACCCGCCCCGCATCGACGATGACGTCGCCGCGCGATTCGGCCAGCGCGAGAGCGCCGTCGAGCCGCTCCTGGATCGCGCCACCGCGACGCGTCCAGCCGAACAGCTTGGCCACCTGCATCGTCAGCTCGTCGATCTGTACCGACCCACCTGCCGCATGCGCCGCGCGAACCATCGCGAGCGCGAGCTCGATGCGAGGCACGTCCTCCGCACCGCGGCGCGTGGCCTCCTCCGGCGTCGGCACGCGAACGGTCACGAGCGACGTTCCAGGCATGCGCAGCGCATCGTCATCGCGCTCGATGAGCGCACGGGCGACGAGCTGTCGGACAGCCTGGTCGAACGCCTCCTGCACCCGGCCGCCGGCGCGCTTGAGTCCCCACGCGCGGCGCACGCGATCGAGCACCAGTCGGTCGGTGACGGGACCCTCCGCTTCCACGACCTGGCGAATGAGCCGCTGCAGCTGCGGACGCGCGGACGTTTCGTGCAGCTCGATCCACGTCTCCGCGACCTCGAGCTCGGCGACGGCGTAGGGGGTGGTCCACTCGCGCGCGTCGACCTCCAACGCTGGCGACGAGCTGCTGCTCGACGAGCGGCGTCCGCCGCCGCCACCGGCTTCCAGCGCCCCGATCCGCGCCTCGAGGGTCGCGATCCGCGCTTCCAGTGCGTCGACCTGCTCACTGAGTGTCATCGTGTCTGCCATCGGCACCCGACTACCCGCACCACGAGCGCGATGAACGTCTTCGCACCTGACGGTCACGGACGTGCACGGCACATGCGGCGACAGGGGGCTCGATCCGGCCATTTGCGCGACACTGCGGCCAGCGCGCACATGACGTCGAGCGCGGTCGACGTCGGATTCGCGAGCATGCATCCCATGCAGCCGCTTCCCCCCAACGTCACCACCAGCATCCTCTTCGACGCCTCCAACGGCTTCCAGGCAGCCGCCGGCAAGCTTGACAGCGTCGACGCCGCCAGCGCGCTCGACGCCGCAGCGCGCTCGGCCTACCAGGGCATTCCGTCGCTGCGCATGAACACCATGCGCGACTCCGGTTCGCGCGAGGTCGCCACGGCGCTCACGGCAGCAGCCGACGCGGCGATGGCACTCGCCAAGGAGATGCGCACGGCACCGACCGGCACCGACTTCTCCGCGCACCGCGAGGCAGTGCTCGGTTGGGCGAACCTCGCCGCCGACGCGGCGTTCCTCGTCGAGCCGCCCGCGTACGGATTCTAGGAACGAGCGCCATCGAGCTCGTTCGAATGGCCGAGTGACGACGGATCCGCGCGAACGACGTGAGCTCCGGCTTCTAGGCCGGATCGTCAGCCGCTGCAGGTGACGTCGCCGCGCGTCGACGGCGTCGCACCGCATCCAACGCGAACACGGCAACCATCACGAGGATGCCGACCGCGACGATGAGCTGCTCGCCGTAGCGCTGCATCCAGGTCTGGCCGCCGACGTAGTCGACGCGGACCTTCACGACGCCCGGCGTGTCGCCGTACCTGAACTCGACTTCGCCGTCCATCACCTTCTGGGTGTCGGGGTCGGTCTCGTCGACACCGGGCGGCAGCGCTCGCCCCATCCAGTGCACGCGGTGGTCGTGGTAGGCGTAGAACGCCGGCGCTTCACGCACGCGTTCGAACCTGGGAGCGCCTTCACCAGCATCGTCGGGAACGTCGCCGAGCTCGTCTTCCTCGGCATTGGAGAAGAACGCCTTGGAGTTCTCGTCCACGAAGACGCCGTCCGGGCCGATGCGGACCCATTCCTCGCACGGGTCCGACTCGTAACCGCAGAGCGTGAGCTCTTCCACACCCTTGTTCTCGAAACGGATCTCGTCACCCTTGGTCATGCGCACGTCGACCGGAAGACCTTCGGGTTCGATCGAAAGGATGGTCGTCCGATACTGATCGCCCTCTGCGCCATGACCGAAGGCTGTCGCTGGTACGAGCAAGCACGACGCGATGCATGACAGAAGGATTCGCGTGGGCCACGTCACCTGTCGATCCTTCCAATTGATCCCACCAACATGCACATTCCTTCCATTCGAACGAATTTTCGCACCCATCCGGTCTACCATCAAGGCTGCATGCGCGAACCCGCACTCACCGAGTATGACCGGCCGCGTCCGCGCCTGACCGGCGACGAACGACGCAAGGGGATCCTGCGCGCAGCACGCTCGGAGTTCGCTCGCGTCGGTTACTACGGTGCCAGCACGGCGAGCATCGCGCGGGTCGCGGGCTGCAGCGAACCGATGCTCTACAAGCACTTCGCCGGAAAGCTCGACCTGTTCATGCAGGCGTTCCACGATTCGGTCGATCGAGCGCACTCGCTGTTCGCCGACGTGGCCATGACGGGCACCAATATCGTCGCGCAGACGACGCGCTACCTCGAGCTGTTGATGTCGGATCCCGCGTACCTGGAGCTGACGAAACTTCGCCGTATCGCGGTGACCGTCGACGAGCCAAGCGTCCAGGAGATGCTGCTGGCCATCGAGACGCAGATGCACGATCGCATCGAGATGGCGCTTCAGGTCGGCGTGGAGCAGGGTGTGGTCCGCAGCGACGTCGATCCCGATTACGTCGCGTTCTGCTGGCTCGGATTCATGCAGGCCGCGTGCTTTCGCGAGGCATTCAAGCCCGGCTCGTTCCGCGACAGCGCACGACACATCGCGACCTGGCTTCGCTCGCTCGACCTCGAGCCCGATCGAAACTGATTCCACCTGATGCTCGGGCGGCTGGGTCAGCGCGCGCGAGCCGCGCCCACCTGACCGACGCGACGATGCAGCAGGCGCGCCGCGACGACGAGTGCGAAGCACGTGCCGGCGACGACGCCCATCACCCCCGCGATCGACGCATCCCAGCGCAGCGCGGACTGCCATCCGATGATCGCGGCAAGCCAGCCGACGGCGATCGCGAGCGCCAGCACCCACTGCATGCGCCGGGCCCCGACGACGCCGGCAGCTGCCGGGACGATGAAGAGCGTGATGACGAGCACGGCCCCGACGGATTCGAACGCGACGACCGCGGTCATCGCCGTCGCGATGAGCAGCAGCCGCGAGACGAGCCGCACGGGAACGCCGACGCTCGCAGCAAATCCAGGATCGAAGCTAGCCGCGCGCAGCACTCGCCAGCCGACGACGATGAGCAGCGCGTCGAGCGCCACCACGATCGCGGTCACCAGCACGGCACGCGGCATGTCGACGCCAGCCACGACGATGCGGTCGAACGGGATGAACGCGATCTCGCCGTAGATGGTCGCGTCCAGGTCGAGGTGGATGTCCTCGGTCCACTGGTTCACGCCGAGCACGCCGAGCGAGAACAGGGCCGGAAACACGAGCCCGATCGCGCCGTCGGTGCGCACGAGCCCGGTTCCCTCGAGGAGCTCCACGAGCAGCACGCACAGCACCGCGAAGGCGCTGGCGCCGATGATCATGGGAATCGGATCGCGCGTGCCGCTCACGAGCCAGGC
>JBBQUY010000064.1:0-19888 GCA_038212015.1 Gaiellales bacterium
GGCTCGTGACGGTTGTCCGTTCGCGCGCACGGGTAGCGGTGATGACATGGCTCCAACCGTCACCGATCTTCTTGACTACGCCGAGACACTGCTCGACGCCCACGCCATCGCGGACTACGGTCCGATCGGACTGCAGGTCGCCGGTCGACACGTTGAGGTCGACACGATCGCCACGAGCGTCAGCTCGACGCTCGACGCGTTCGAGCGCGCAGCGGACCTGGGCGCACAGCTCGTGCTGTGCCATCACGGTCTGTTCTGGAAGGGCACGTCCCAGGTCATCGACCCGGTCATGCGTGATCGCCTCGCGACGCTGTTCAAGCACGGCATGACGCTCGCCGGCTACCACCTGTGCCTCGATGCGCACCCGGAGCTCGGCAACAACGCGCTCATCGCGGACGCCCTCGGCCTGACGCGAACCGACCTGCCGTTTGCCATCCACGGCGGCACGGCGATCGGGATCGTGGGCGAACTGGCTGGAGATGGTGAATCGCTCGACGCGTTCACCGGTCGCGTGCGCACGGTGCTCGGCGGCCGCGAGCCGCTCGTGCTCGGCGCGCCGGTCGAGCGCGTGCGCCGCGTGGCGGTCAGCTCCGGCGGATCGGCCGCGAACATCGTCGATGCCGCGGCCCTCGACTGCGACGTGTTCATCACGGGCGAGCCGCGCGAGGACACCCACGCGCTCGGCCGCGAGCTCGGCATCGCGTTCCTGGCCGGCGGACACCACGCGACGGAGGTGTTCGGAATCCGCGCGCTGGGCGAGCACCTCGCCGCTCGGTTCGGCGTGCGGCACGAGTTCCTCGATGCCGACAATCCGGTGTAGCCGACGCGAGCACGCAAGGCTGTGCCCCACGAACAGCAACTTCCACGCGACGGCCCTCGGACGCCGCCACTGCGTCCCGAAACGTCGGCCTCGCACCGACGAAACAGGACGCGGTGGCGGCGCCAGTCCCACAGCGTCCCGAAACGTCGGTCTCACACCGACGAAACGGGACGCAGTTGGCCGCGACAGACCCACTGCACCGTCACCGACCCGTGCCGCGAGGCACCTACCGCGCCGTGACGCCGCCGGTTAGGTTGCCAGCACCGCGGGGTAGGCGACCTGCGATGCCCTCGTACGCGCGCGACGCGCACGTATGCGAACGGGCGATGACGATTCAACGAAGGGACCCCCTGGTGGCTGCCAAGACGCTGCACGCGATGTTCATCGAGAGCGCGAAGGAGTACGGCTCGAAGACTGCCTGGACACAGCGGGTCGGGGGCGACTGGGACAGCATGTCGTTCACGGACGCGCTTGCGCGCGTCGAGAAGATCGGCGCAGGCCTCCTCGACCTGGGCGTCACGTCGGGCGATCGCGTGGCGATCCTGTCGATGTCGCGCCGCGAGTGGTCGATGGCCGACTACGCAGCCCTCGGCACCGGCGCGACCGTCGTGCCGATCTACCAGACGAACTCGCCGTCGGAGTGCCAGTACATCATCGAGAACTCGCGCTCGAGCGTGGTCTTCGTCGAGGACAAGGATCAGCTCGCAAAGGTGCGCGAGGAGCGCTCCAGCACGCCCGAGCTCAAGCACGTGATCGTGTTCGACACGACCGACGTGAAGCTCGACGCCAATGCCGGCGAGATCTCCCTCGCCGACCTCGAGAAGCGCGGCGCCAAGGGCACGAAGGGCTGGCACGACGCAGGCGCGAAGGTCACGCCCGACACGCTCGCGACGATCATCTACACGAGCGGCACCACCGGCCCGCCCAAGGGCTGCATGCTCACGCACCACAACTACGTGCACATGACGACGCAGGGCATCGACAAGGCCGTCGGCCTGTTCAGCGACGACGACAAGATCGTGCTGTTCCTGCCGCTCGCGCACACGTTCGCGCGACTGACGCACTTCGCCGCCACCAAGCTCGGCGCAGAACTGGCGTTCACAACGATCGCGACGCTCATGGACGACCTGGGCGAGCTCAAGCCGACGCTGCTGCCGAGCGTGCCGCGCGTGTTCGAGAAGGCCTACACCAAGATCCTCGGCCAGTTCAACGAAGCCACCGGTGCCAAGCGCAAGCTCATCGATCGCGCGATGAAGGTCGGCGCGCTGCGCGGCAAGTACATCCAGCGTGGACGCCGCGTCCCGCCGGTGCTCGCCGCCCAGCACGCGCTCTTCCACAAGCTGGTGTTCTCCAAGATCCACGCACGCTTCGGTGGCGAGATGCGTCTGTTCATCTCCGGCGGCGCGCCGCTGAGCCGCGAGGTCGGCGAGTTCTTCCTCGCCTGCGGCATCACCATCTGCGAGGGCTACGGCCTCACCGAGTCCACGACCGCGATGTGCGTCAACCACCCGGACGACTTCCGCCTGGGCTCGGTCGGCAAGGTCTTCCCGGGCACCGAGGTGAAGATCGCGTCCGACGGCGAGATCCTGGTGAAGGGCGACATCGTCTTCCAGGGCTACTACGAGAACGAGGAAGCCACCAAGGAAGTGCTCGATCCCGAGGGCTGGCTGCACACCGGCGACATCGGTGACTTCGACAAGGAGGGCTTCCTCTACATCACCGACCGCAAGAAGGACCTGATCGTCACCGCGGGCGGCAAGAACATCGCGCCGGCGAACATCGAGAACGCACTCAAGTCGACGCAGTACGTCTCCGGCGCGTTCGCGTTCGGTGACAAGAAGCCGTACATCACTGCGCTCGTGACGCTCGATCCGGACGAGATGGCGACGTTCGCCGAGTCCAACGGCCTCGAGAACGACATGTTCAAGCTCGTCGCCGAGCCCAAGGTGCAGGAGCTCGTGAAGCAGGCGGTCGCACACGTCAACGAGAGCGTCGGTCGCGTCGAGCAGGTGAAGCGATTCCGCATCCTGCCGATCGACTTCACGCAGGAGACCGGCGAGCTGACGCCCACGCTCAAGCTCAAGCGCAAGGTCGTCGTGGAACGCTACGGACAGTGGATCGAGGAGATGTACGCCGCGGACGCTGCCGACTGCGACGGTGTCACCGACCCGCGCATCGCGGCGCTGCAGGATTCGCCGACGGTCACTGCCTGACATGACCCGGAGCCGCGCAGAGGCCGCCACGTGGACGAATCGTGCCGGTATGGCTGCACGCATCCTGGAAGCAGTGCTGCCGCTTCCGGTGCGCATCGAGCGCGTCGCGTCGAACCAGCTCGAGCTGGGCGGCGCGACGTCGTTCACGCGGGTGACGACGATCGTCGAGCTGCACGGCGACGGCCATGTCGGCCGTGGCGAGGACATCTCGTACTCGAGCGAAACGCAGGCCGAGGTGCCCGAAGCGCTCGCGAAGCGCGAGGACCTCGTCGGTGCGTGGACGATCGCGTCGCTCGCCGAGCACCTGGATGGGCATCCACTGCAGCTGCCCGGCGGCCTGCGCATGGACGACAAGTCCGGCTATCACCGCTGGGCGCTGGATTCGGCTGTGCTCGACCTGGCGCTGCGCCAGCGCGGCACTGATCTCGCGACGCTCGTGGGCGCCGAGTGGCGGCCGCTGCGCGTATCGCTGTCGATGGGCCTCGGCTCGCCACCGTCCGCCGACGTCGTGCGCGCCTGGCTCGCCCGGGATGGATCGGTGTCGTTCAAGCTCGATGCGTCGATGGCGTGGGACCATGCGCTCGTCGCGCAGCTCGCCAAGGTCGGCGATGCGGTGTCGACCGTCGACATGAAGGCGCTGTATACGGGCGACTGGGCCGACAACGACTACCCGCCGTCGCTGTACGAGGCGATCGGGAACGGCCTGCCGCACGCGCTCATCGAGGACGCCAAGCTCGACGCCAACTCCCTCGACGCGCTCGACGAGGATGCGCTTGGACGGCTCGCATGGGACTACCCGATCACCAGGCCCGAGGACGTGCCGGGACTGGCTGAATCGACGGCGACGTTCAGCGACCTGCGCCCGGCGGCGATCAACATCAAGCCCTCACGGTTCGGGACGCTGGAGCGCCTGCTCGAGACGATCGCGCTCTGTGATGACGAGGGCATTCCCTGTTATGCCGGCGGCCAGTTCGAGCTCGGCGTGGGGCGCACGCATGTGCAGGCGATCGCCAGCCTGTGCTTTCCCGACGGCCCCAACGACTGCGCGCCGGTGATGTTCCACGCGGCGACCCCGCAGTCCGACGACGTGCCGCTCGGGCCGGTCATGCCGCCTGCCGGTCACGTCGGCTTCGGCTGGGACGCGCCGACGCGCGCCACCTCGCGCTGATCAGGCAGTGACGCCGTCGGCGAGCGCGACGGTGACCGAGCCCACGGTGCTGCGCACGCGAATCTTTCGATCCGCCCCCGGCACGCTCGTGAGGCCCTCGACGCGTGCGCGGCTCAGGGTACCGGGCTGCTGGTCGATCTCGTAGTCCGCGTCCGGCAGCGAGAGCCTGATCGCACCCACGGTGCAGGTCGCATCCACGGTCTTCGGCGGCTCGTCGAAGCGCAGCACGATCGCGCCAGCTTCGTTCGTGGCGTCCACGTGGTCGACGACGAGATGGTCGCACTTCACGCCCCCCGCCGATGCAGTCAGTGACAGCGTCGAGCCGCGATGCCCATCCAGTCGCACCGCACCTGCCAGGCCGGTGACGACCGCGTCGCCCTCCGTCTCGGTGAGGGTGACCTTGCCTGCGCTCGACGTCACGCGCATCGCCCCATGGACGTCGCGCAGGAACACGATGCCCGCAGTGGCGTCGACGGTGACGGCGGCGTCGCGACCCTCGATCCTGATCGCGCCGGCATCGGACTCGACATCGACCGTGGCGGTGCGCGGTGTGCGCACGAGCAGGCGAACGTCGATCGAACGATTGCGGCGCCAGCGCCCGTCACGCATCGATCGAACCGAGATCCTGGCCTCGTCGCGCACGTGGGAGACCGTGAGCAGGTCCGGACGGGGCGTCCCGTCTCGTTCCACGAGCGCGATCGACGTCACGCCGTCGCCGTCTTCGGTCGGCACCACGTCGACGCTCGCGGCGTCCGTCGAGATCGACACCGAGGTGATGCCCTCGAGATCGCGCATCGAGTCGAACCTGACGTCCTTCGGCATGCCGTGCTCCCCAGTCGCGTGTGGAGCGACAGCCTACCGCCTGAGACGAGACTCGGCGGGCTCGCGATATCCCGGTAGGGGAATGGCGCGACAGCGCCGTCGCGGTTCGTGGCCGGGGGGCTCACGTGCGAGTGGTCAGTGCAGTCATGGAGCATGTCACCGAGGGACTTGCCGCTGGAGTCGGTGCCGTCAGGTCGCCGACGCGCTCGGCGCGCGTCCACGCCGACATCGGACGGGTGAAGCCAGGCTTCGAGGCTGATCCGGTCTTCCTGGTGCCGGGTCTCACCGCAGATCGATGGATGTATCGCGGCGCCAAGCAGATGCTCGAGGCCGACGGCTTCGTTGTGGGCGGCATGCGCATGCCCTGGCATGGCTGGGGCGGAATCCCGAGCGACGCGCGGCAGATGCGCGAGAGCGTCGAACGCACCATCGAACGTGCACAGAAGATGGGTCGCGACGTCGATCGCGTACAGCTGGTCGGCGATAGCGAAGGCGGCCTGATCGGCCGCTGGTTCCTGCAGTTCGAGGACGGCCTTCCGCTCGTCAGTCGCTACGTGTCCAACGGCACGCCCCATGGTGGCATTCGCCCGCTCGGATCGGACAACCTGGCATCTCTGGGGCAGAAGCTGCTGCTGCCGCCCGGGGTGAAGGACCTCCTGACGTCGAGCCCCGTCATGCACCGCCTCAACCAGGACTGGCCCGAGTTCCTCGCCCATGCCCGCCGGACCGATACGACGTTTGAGGCCCATGCGATCGCATCCCGGCTGATGGGCATGCACCATGACGGGCTCGTTCCCGAACATGCCGCGCGCCTCGCGGGCGAGGCGCCGCAGGTGACCAACTACGTCACCAGCGGCGGTCACTCGATCAACCTCGCGTTCGGTCGACGCAGCTCCGAAGCGGGCAACGTCCTGCTCGCGGTGCTCGGTTCGACGGACGAGCAGGCGCTCAAGGCAGCACGCGACGCGAATGCCGTGGCGCAGGCGAGCGAGGGTGCGGCGCTCCTGTCGGCAGCCCGCGGCTAGCGCGCCGCGCGCAGCTCCGCGCCGCGTTCCAGGATGCGGCGCCAGCGCGTGGTGGCACTCTCGGCAGTGCGGTCGCTCGCGAGCGCCTCGATCACGCCGCGACGGCTGATCTCCAGGCCGTGCTTGGCGCAGATGTCTCGGTAGTGATCGAAGTCGCTCGACAGCTGCATCGTGACGCTCTCGAACCCGTGTCGGGCGATCTGCACGCGCTGGGAGACGTTCATGATCTGCGTCGAGAACATGAGCTCGTCGTCACGCCGCGGCTCGATGAGGATGAAGTCGACGTCCGGGTGCGCAGTGCGCCAGTGGTCGAGGCGTTCGTGCATGGCGTTCCACACGAGGCACTTGAGCATCTGCGACCCGACGACGTGGATGCCCATGTCGCTCACCCGTCGTGGGCGGGTGCCCTGGTTGGTCGTCAGCCGGTCGTTGCCGAACGGCACGATCGAGTTGACGATGATGACGAGCTTGGCGCCCTTCTCCACCGCGGTCTCGACGTTGGCAAAGCTGCGCAGCCCGCCGTCGACGAACTCGCGGCCGCGAATGTTGATGCCCTTGTACACGAGCGGCAGCGCGGCGCTGGCTGCCGTGGCGCGCGCGATCGGCACGTCGGCCCAGCCGCCGTCGCCGAACACGACCGGCTCGCAGGTGTCGAGGTCGGTGGCGACGATGTAGAGCTCTTTCTGGAGCTCACGGAAGTCGTTGGTCCACCCGTCGCGCTGGAGCTGGCGTTCGAGCATCTCCGCCATGCCCTCGAGCGAGTAGAAGCCGCCAGGCGCGAGGTCGCTCATCATCGCCAGGGTGTCGACGAGCGACAGGTGCCGGATGTTGAGGGCGACGTCCTTGGCGATCCGCGCGGCGCCGAACGGCAGGCGCACGGCACTGTCGACGAGGCCACGCCAGTTCGGGCGCAGCAGCCGCTCGAGCTCGAGCGGCTCGTAGCCGGTGACTTCCTGCCCGTCGAGCAGCGCCATCATGTCTTCAGGGCGGGCGCCGTTGGCGATGAGCGCGCCGATGAATGCGCCGCACGAGGTGCCGACGACCATGTCGAAGTCGTTGACGGTGGTGTTCACGCCGAGCAGGTCGAGGGCCCTGAGCGCACCGATCTGGTACACGCCCCCCGTGAAGCCGCCGCCCGTGAGCACGAGTGCGGTCTTGGAGCGATCCGCGGGCTGATCCGCGCGCTGCTTGGCAGTGCGTCGGTCCTTGCGGCGACGATCGCCTTCACTGATGTCGACGATGTTTCCCATTGCCTGTCCCCCGATGGTGCGTACAGCGTGCATCGGCACGCTGCGCATCAGAGTTTATGCCCCGGGTCCGTCACTTCATGCGTCGGGAGGTCGCCGAAAAGCGGCCTATCCGCGTGTCAGACGGCCGCGCGGGGTCGAACGACACGGATCGCGTCGAGCAGGACAGGGCCAGCGCGTGAGCCGATCCGCAGATCGGTTCGGCCCCGGTTGCGGAGCGGGACGCGGAACTCCACCCACCCTCGTCCGCGCATCGATCGCTTCGCGACAACGCGACCGTTCGCCCGGACGACAACCGAGCCGCATCGCGCACAACGCAGCATGCGAACGACGAGCGCACCGTTGCGCACCACGCGCAGTCGTGCCTGCTTCGTCGCCGTGAGACGCGCGACGGAGCCACCGATCGCGCCGCGCGCCCGAAACTGGCGCCTCGGCGCGGGTACGAACCGGGTAGCGTCGTGCACGAGACGCCACTGCGTGGCGCGACTCGGCACCGTACCGGTCGTCGTGCCCGTCGTCGTGCCGGTCGTGGACGTGCTCGTGCCGGTCGTCGCGGTTCCGGTGGTCGTCGCGGTTCCGGTGTTCGTCGCCGTTCCGGTGGTTGTCGGTCCGGACGTGGCGGTCCCGGCGCCGCTCGTCCCCGCGTCGGTGGTCGTCGCTGTCGACACGCTCGCGCGACTGACCCCGAATGAACCGTACGCCCGGTTGCCCGCCTGATCCACGACTGTCACATACGCACCTGCCGAGGTGCCGGCAGCGATACTGGACAGGTCGAACTCGAACGGTGCCGATCCGTCGTACAGAGTCGTCGTCGCACCCGTCGCCCAGCTGCGCAGATCGATGCTCACGCCCCCTACCCCTGCGAGCGCATCGAACGCGTCGACGACCACCCGCGCGTCACCGCTCAACTCGACCGTGTCGATCGGCAGCCGCAGCTCGGGATCCACCAGGTCCACGGTGAACCCGTCCGAACAGGTGACGCCTGAGCGATTGCCGGCCAGATCGACGGCTCGCACGCATGCCTGGTATCGCTGCCCGTGCGTGGGCGCCGACACGGGCACTGCCCACCCATCCTCCACACCCCAGGCGAAGAGCACCTCCCCACCGCAGGGCGCCTGGCTCGCGACGCAGTACTCGTAGCGGTCCACTGCATCGCGAGACGCGTGGTGGTGGGTGAACGTATAGCTGTAGTCCCGCCGGTACTGGTCCCAGAATCGCTCGTCGAACCAGTCCAGGTCGTCGACTGCGAGCCCAATCACGTGGCCGTCGGTCACTCGTTCCGGTGCGGTCGGCGGCACGGCGTCGACGATCCGGTTCTCGCAACGCGCCGACTCGTTGCCGGCATGGTCGCGGAAGCGGACGCAGACCTTGAAAGAGTCCCGTTCGGCGAAGCGGTCGACGACTGCCAGGTCGACCGCGAACGTCCCGTCATCCTGTTCGACCATGCCGTCGCTCGTCCACGTCGTGCAGGCGTAATAGTAGTCGGGGTTCTCCGCGACGCAGTATTCGTGCAGCTGGATGCCTGACAGGGCGTCGAACGGCGGCCGCCATCTCGCACGCATTCGATCGCGTTCGTTCGTGTATGGATGATCCGCGAACACCGGGTACGACGGCCGCGTGACATCCACGCGAATGGTTCCGGTCACCCGCGTCACGTTGCCTGCGGTGTCGCGCACCTCGAGCTGCAGCTCGTGCTCGCCGTCGGTCAGCCCGCCAGGGGTGGCGAGCCAGGGGATCCACTCGCGCACGTGGGGAACCCCGCCGTCGATCGACACGGCGACGGACTCGATGCCGCCATCGTCGGTGATTGTCGCCGGAAGCGTCCCACCATTCACGGCGCGCACCCATGGTCGAGACGGATCGATGACGACCACCGGCGGTGTGACGTCGGCGTCGCGAGCCGACCACAGGAACGGATTTCCGACCGCGACGTTGTGCGCGCCAGCCAGGTAGCTGTCGACGGGTGGACTGGGGTGGAAGTAGTCGTCGGCGTTGCAGTCGAGCACCTCGACCGCCGTGGCGCATTCGATTCGATATTGATTCCGCCAGATCCCGTTGTCGGCGTAGCACATGATGTCCTCGCCATCAGTGCAGTGGTGTGCGCCCGTGGTGTTCGGCGCATCGTTGTAGACCGCGCCCATGTTGTGGAGCATCTCGTGGAGCGCGACCTCCCACTCGCCGTGGTACGGCGCGAAGACCTGCGCAACTCCGCCACCGAAGAACCCACCGAACGTTCCCATCCCGGCGGCACCGCCAATCGGTCCGTCCAGGTAGATGAGCACGTTGTCGCGAGGTCCGGCCGCGATCGCCGACTTGACCGCCGTGGCGACCGACGAGAACGTGTACTGCGCGCGGGTCTCGTTCAGCGCGACGTGCTCGATCACGATCTCGCCGCCCGCGTCGCATGCGGCGCGCAGTTTGTGGATCAGACCAGGCGCGAGCTCGGCGGTTCGATTGCGGAGGTGCGTCGCGGCCTTCAGCGTCGAGCTTCGCAGGGTGGCGCGGACGGCGTCGAGCCGGCTCGCCACGTCGGACGGATTCGCGTAGACGATCCTGTAGCGGAACTGGCCGGTGGGCGAGCACCTGACCGACGCCGGATCCGCAACAGGCTCGACCGAACTCGAGCCGTCTTCCGGGGCGGCAGCGAGCGGGTCGTCGGGTGCTTCGTCGTCTGCGTCGTGGATGAACATCGGAGCTTCGCCGCGCGGCTCGATCCGGACGAGGTCACCGACGTCGCAGCCACGGCCGACATCTTCGATGAGCTCCACCGTCTCGCACGGCTCGAGTGCTTCGGGCGGCAGCAGGTCGTGGGCATGCCCGTCATGGGCGACGGCCGGCGTGGCCGCGACGGCAAACCACGTCGCGACACACATGAACAGCCCCGCCTGTTTCGCGCCCATCCACATACCGCCCCCCGACGGTCGCCCCAACCTACGATATCGGCATGCTGTTCGAATTACTGAAGTACCTGAGCTATCGGGATCTGCAGGCCCAGAAGGCCTACAGGCGGCGCGCGCGGGCGAGGGAATAATCCGACAGGGAGGTCACCTTGACCACGTCGCCGGTGCGTGGGGCGTGCACGAAGCTGTTGTTGCCGACGTAGATGCCCATGTGGCCGAGGCTCGCGCTGAACACCAGGTCGCCGACCTGAAGCTGGTCCATCGGCACCTCGACGCCCATGTTGATGAGCGAGTACGTCGAGTGCGGCAGGCCGGAGCGACCGGCCTGGGCGAACGCCCACGTCACGAGACCGGAGCAGTCGAACGTATCTGGCCCCGACGCCGCCCATACGTAGCGCGATCCGAGCTTCGTCATCGCGGCGTTTGCTGCGGCGGCAGCGGTGCTGCTGCCAGGTGGAAGCGGCACGGTGATGAGCGACGACGTTCCGGATGACGACGATGATTCACTGCTGGGCGCATCCCCAGGCATCTCGTCGGTCCGAGCAAGCGCGGCGCTCTCGCGGGCTGCGGCAGCTGCGCGCGCGGCGGCGGCGCGACGCTGCTCGGCCATGATCGCTCGGATATCGGAGTTGACGCTGTCGAGCTTGGCCTGGCGCTCGGCGAGCACCGTGCCCATCTCCTCCTTGGCTGCCCTCGCGCGACGCGTGGCGGCGGCGGCCCTGGTTCGAGCCTGCTTGAGGGCCCGCGCCTTGCGCTCGACCCTCGCGTTGAGCGCTTCCACGGTTTCCAGGACGGTCGCGTCCTGGTCGCCGATGCGACGGCGCGTCTCGATCCGAGCGAAGAAGTCGTTGAACGAGCCCGACGACACGAGGTCGGCGAGATCGTCGCCGCCGCCGGTGCGGTAGATCGCGTCGGCGCGATCGGCGAGGTTCATCTTCGCGACGCCGAGGTCGCGACGCGTCGCCACGACGACGCGCTGTGCCTGCTCGACCTCCTTCTGGATGCGGTCGAGCTCGTACTGCGCGCCACGGAAGCGCTCCTGGAGGTGGTCGTAGCGGTTCTCGAGCTTGCTGACCTGCGCGTCGAGCTCGGCCGCCTGGGCCTGCCTGGACGCGAGCGTGGCGGCCGGCGAGGCACTCGGCGCGGCGGCGAACGTCGCGAACGCGGCGCTCACGAGCACGACTGCTGCGAGGAGGTAAGGACGCATGTGCGGGCCATGGTACCGGGGTAGCCCCGGTGCACGTCGAGGTTCCCCCTGCATCACGGCCGGTTCCGGCCGCAGTTCAGGCGACTAGGATGCATGCATGCTCGAACTCGCACTCAAGGGAACCATCGCCGGAATCCTCGTTGCTGCCGCGCTCGCCGCACAGGAGCGATCCACGGCGCTCGCAGCCGTCCTGGTGTCGCTGCCCCTCACCTCGATCATCGCGCTGGCGGTGCTGTGGACGGACACCGGCAGTCGCCGCGAGGTGATGGACCTGAGCTGGGCGATCCTGCTCATCGTGCTGCCGAGCGTCGTGCTGTTCATCGCCCTGCCCCTGCTGATGCGGGCCGGCGTGCATTTCTGGCTTGCGCTACCGCTGGCCTGCGCGATCATGGCCGCCGCCTACTGGGGCTACGCCAGGCTGCTCGCGAAGATCGGGCTCGGCTGAATCGCGAAGCGGTCGGTGGTGACTGGTCGCTCGTAACGCAATCGGCACATGCGACGGGTTTCGTCGACCTGAGCGCGCCGCGCCCCGCCCGGGAACATTGCTCGTGACGCAATCGGCACATGTGACGGGTTTCGTCGGCTTGAGCGTGACGCGAGAACGAACGCTCGCCGCCGTCGCCGCCGCGCGGAGCTAGGCCACGAACAGCAGCAACGCGACGCCGAGCACGACGCGATACGCCGTGAACACCGTGACGCCGTGCTTGCCGAGATAGTCGATGAGGAACGCGATCGCGGCGTACCCCGACACGAACGCGACGATCGTGGCGACGATCGTCGGCCCGAGGTCCACGCCGTTGCCGACGTCCTTGAGCGAGAACGTCCCGCTCAGCACGACGGCCGGGATCGACAGCAGGAACGAGTAGCGAGCCGCTGCCTGGCGCTGCATGCCGAGGAACCGGGCCATGCTGATCGTCGAGCCCGATCGCGACACGCCCGGGATGAGCGCGAGCGCCTGCGCGAACCCGACGAGCACGCCGTTTCGCACCGACAGCTCACGAATGTCGTCACGCTGCGGACCGAACCGGTCGGCGGCTTCCATGATCAGGCCGAACACGATGAGCATGATCGCGGTGAGCTGGATGTTGCGCGCGCTCGTCTCGATCTGGTCACGGAACGCGAACCCGAGCACGCCGATCGGGATCGTGCCGAGCGCGACCATCCAGAAGAGCCGCCATTCCGGCGTGTCGCGCTTCGAAGCGTCGCGCATGCCGGCCCACGCGCCGTGGAAGATCTGCGCGAGGTCGCTGCGGAAGTACACGAGCACCGCGGTGATCGTGCCGAGCTGCGTGATCGCGGTGAACGCGGCGCCCGGATCGTCCCAGCCGAACAGCTCGGGGACGATGAGCAGGTGCCCGCTGCTCGAGATCGGCAGGAACTCCGTGAGGCCCTGGATGAGCCCCAGCACGACGGCCTCGACGAATCCCATGGTCAGGCGTCCTCGTAGGCGACGCCCAGCTCGGGAGCGTCGGCTCGGAAGTACACGCGGATCGGCTCGGCCTTGGACTGGTGGTCGTCCAGGTGCTCCCTGTCGAACGCACCCGCGTCGGCGCCGGAGATGTCGAACGAGCGCTGCTCGCCATCGGCGTCGATCACGAGCGTGTCGGCGCTGATGGACACGACGAGACCCTCGACGGACTCGACGCCTTCGCCGACGGCCGGCGTCGGGGAGACGGCCGCAGCGACATCCTCGTCCTCACGGTAGGTGACGCGCGCCGGTGCCCCTGATGCAGACAGTGCGAGGACTGCGGGCCGCTCGACCGCAGGGCCGAGTGAGAACGAGTGCGGTTCGCTGCCGTCCGTGGGCGTGACCGTGAGCGTGTCACCGTCGAGCTTGATGGTGCCGTCCACATGGACGAGGGCAGCAGTCGCGGAGCCGCTCGCGTCACCGCCCGTCGCGTCAGTGTCGTCGTCGGATCCGCCACAACCGGCGAGGGCGACTGCAACGGCGAGCAGGGCGATGGTCGTTCGGGAGACGGTTCGCATGCCGGGATCCTAGTCACTGCAGGAGTGGCGCGTCTTCCATGTAGACGACGGACGCTCGTCCTTCGATTTCCAGCGTGTAGACGCGGATCGGCTGACCCAACGCTGCGTGCGTCTGTGCGTGGGCGATGTCGATGTAGGGACGGTCGGGTTCGCGCACGTACAGGGTGATCGTGTCGCCGATTCGACCGTCGACGATCTCACGCATCGTGAAGCCGCCTTCGCTCGTCTTCTCGACGAGGCCATCCGCCTGCTTCGCACCCTTCGGCGGGCAGTTCTTCGGCGTGGCGTGCTTGTCGGCGTCCTTGGTGAAGTCGCGGCTGGACGGATCGATGATGCAGGCGCGCACGTCGTCGTCGGGGTCGGTGGATCCGCCCGCGAACAGCAGGTAACCGAGCACGCCCAGTGCGCCGAGCGCCGCCAGCACCGCGATCACGGCGGCGATGCGCCAGCCTCGGCCAGAGCCGGATTCACCGCCGGGCTGCTCGGAGTTGGCCGCGTCGGACTCGGTGGTGTCGTCCTCGTCGCTCATGCGTCCGTTTCGTCGTCCGCCGGGCGCCGGTTCATGCCGCTCAGATGCGGCGAACGGAGACGACGGTGTAGTACGTCAGCGGCTCCACCGTCACGGTGCGACCCGTACGCGGCGAATGCACGAAGCTGCCGCCGCCGACGTAGATGCCCATGTGGCCGGAGTTGTTGGTGAAGATCAGGTCTCCGACCTGCGCCTCGGAAAGCGGCACCTCGACACCCATGCCGATGAGCGAGTACGTCGAGTGCGGCAGTCCGCCACGACCGGCCTGTGCGAATGCCCAGACGACGAGTCCGGAGCAGTCGAAGCTGTTCGGTCCGGCAGCGCCGAACACGTACGGCGAACCGCTCTTGCCGACGGCGATGCTGGCCGCCGCGGCTGCGGTGCCGCTCGCGGGCGGCAGCGGCACGGAGACCGCACCACTGCTCGACGACTCGGAGTCCGACGAGGCACTGCCACCACCGGCGTCGACGCTCGTGGTGCCACCACCAGCGCGACCGTTGTCGCCACCACCTGTGCCGACGTTCTCCGCGAGCGATGCAGCGCTGGCTCGTGCACGCGTGGCGTCGGCCGCTGCGGCAGCGGCGCGCTGCCGGGCCATGATCGCGCGGATGTCGGCGGTCACGCTGTTGAGCGCGGCCTGCTTCTTGACGAGCACCGTGCGCATCTTCTTCTTGGACTTGTCTGCGCGCTTGACGACCTTCGCCTGGCGCAGGCTCGCCTTCTCGAGGCGCTGCTCCTGCTTCTCGACACGCTCTGCCGCATCGCGGACGCGCTCGAGGATGTTCGAATCCTGCGTGCTGACTCGATCGATCGTCTCCAGGCGCGCGAAGAAGTCCTGGAGCGACCCGGCCTCCGCGACCTGCTGCAGCTCGGTCGAGCCGCCGCCGTCCTGGTAGATCGCGATCGCGCGATCCTGGAGTCGGTCCTTCGCGCCCCGCAGGTCACGCTTGGCGACCTTGAGCTTGGCGCGCGCGTCACGCATGTCGGCCTGCGTCTCGCGCAGCTCGACGAGCGCTCCGCGCCATCGCTCCTGCAGGTCGCCGTACTGATCCTCCAGCTTGGCGACCTGGCGATCGAGCTCGGCGGCCTGCGCCTGCTTCGACGCCAGCGTCGGCGCAGCCGAGGATGACGGCACGGCAATGCCCGCCGCAACCATGAGCCCAGCGGCGGCGAGAAGAACGGTTCGCACCAGCGTGCGGTTCGGCGACGAGGTCGCCTCGGATGCGGTGAAAGAACGCATGGCCAAGGATTCTAAGCACCTCTTTCGGCGTCGGTGCTCCATGTCCTTCCCCGGATCGCCCGATCCCCACCCAGCCCGCGAGCGTTGCAATGTTTCGCGTTTGCTCTGTCAGTCGGTTATCACCGAAGAACAGGTGCGATGGGGGGCGTGCGCCACGGTATGATCCCGTTCGATGACCGCACGAACCCCAGCAACCGCCGCGTCTGCCGCCTCCGCGTCCGGTTCCACGCTTGCCGCCCCAGCCGTCCTGCTCGTGGACGACCATGACCTGTTCCGCGCCGGTCTGCGCCAGCTGCTCGAGGCCCAGGGCGTACGTGTCGTGGGCGACACCCGATGCGATCCCGGCGCGATCGAGATGGGGCGTCGCACACGAGCGACCGTCGCGCTGTTCGACACCCAGTCCGTCGACGGCTCCACCACTGCGCCGCTCATCGAGAAGTTCACGCGCGACCTTCCCGACACGGGGGTCGTCATGTTCACGCGCTCGACCGAGCGCGCTGACGTGTACCGCGCCGTGCGCGCCGGCGCTCGCGGCTACCTCGCCAAGGGGGCGCCGGTCGAGCAGCTCGCCGGCGCGATCCGCGCGGTGCATGCGGGCGCTGCCTGGATGCAGCCGACGGTGATCGCTACGGTCCTCGAATTCATTCGCACCGGTCAGCTGCCGATCACGCCAAGGTCGGACATGAGCGAGCGCGAGATCGAGGTGCTTCGCCTCATCGCCGGCGGGCTCGACAACAACGACATCGCGGCCGAACTCGGCATCAGCGCCAAGACCGTGAAGAACCACGTCTCCTCCATCCTCATGAAGCTTCAGCTCACCAACCGAGTGCAGGCCGCGGTGTTCGCGGTGAGGTCCGGACTCGCATGACTCGCGTGCATGCACACACGTGCATGCGGGTGCGCGCACGTGCAGCCCTGCTCGTCACGCTCGTGGCGCTGCTGCTTGCTCCCGCGAGTGCCGCGGCCGCCTCGCTGCAGGCGCGGCTCAACGCCGTGGTCAGCTCGAGCGGCGCGGCCGGGTCGTCGTCCGTCTATGTCTGGGACCAGTCCACGCGCAAGGTGCTCTACTCGCGCGCCCCGGGACGCGCCGTGACGCCTGCGTCGACGATGAAGCTGCTCACCAGCGCGGCTGCACTGCAGCGCTTCGGCGCCGACCACCGTTTCTCCACGCGTCTCGCACTGCAGGGCACGCAGGTCGGCAATCGGTTCATCGGGGACGTGTGGCTGGTGGGCGGCGGCGATCCGTCGCTGTCGACGTTCGGGTTCGCACGTGACAACTACCGCAGGCGCGGATCCAATCTCGCGATGCTCGTCAATCCACTCCGCACGCGCGGCATCGAGGGCATCTCCGGTCGAATCATGGTGGACGACGACCTGCTCGACGAGATGCGCTGGGTGCCCGAATGGAAGCCCTCGTTCCGATTCGAGGAGACGGGTGCGCTCGGCGCGCTGACGGTCAACCAGTCGCTCGTAGGTCGGTGGGTCGGATCGAAGTCGTCGCACCTGCCTGACATCCGCACCGGCGAGGTGTATCGCGACCTGCTGCGCCGGCAGGGCATCTACGTCGCCGGAACGACCGTCTCCGGCAGCCTGCCGCCGTCGGCCGAGCTCATCGGCGAGCTCACGAGTCCGCCGCTGTCGGACCTCGTCGCGCACATGAATGCGTCGAGTGACAATTTCTTCGCGGAGATCCTCCTCAAGAACATCGGCGCGGATCGCTTCGGTGCCCGCGGCACGGGCTCGACGGCCGATGGTCGACGCGCGGCGAAGGCCGAGCTGCAGGCACTCGGGATCAACATGTCAGGCGTGCGATGGAGCGACGGGTCCGGACTGTCGTATGCCAACCGCGTCACCACCCGGACGCTCGGCCACGTGCTCGGCGTCGGCGCGCAGACCGAGTGGGGCGAGCAGTGGATCGCAGGCTTCGCCAATGCGGGCCGCACGGGCACGCTGCGCAATCGCATGACCCGCCGACCGTTCTTCGGACGCGTATACGGCAAGACCGGCACGCTCCGGCACGCCTCCGCGCTCGCCGGTTTCGCACACCGGCTCGGATCGAACCGCCGCTTCGGCTTCGCGGTGGTCACCTCGAACGCGTCGGGCGCACGCGTGTCCTACACGACCGCCAAGCGCCTGCAGGATCGCGTCGCGATGACGCTCGTGCGCTGATCGAGCGCGCCGTGCGCGCGACCTTCCCTAGGGCTGACCGTCCGCGGGTTGGTGGCTGCGGGGAACCGCGTCCAGGTCGCGCTCCTCGCTCCCCTGACGTTCCGGGCCGAGGCCGAGCTGCTCGATCCGCTCGGCGCCCTCCAGGATCGTCGCCACGAGCTGCACGCGCACGGATTCGTCGAGGTCGCTTCGCTGCAGGGTCGACGCGGCTCCGTAGATCGCGGTAAGCGGATTTGCGAGGCGATGCTGCACGAGCTGTGAATAGTCGTGACGCGCGCGTTCGTACTCCTCCGCCCGCAGGCGCGCTTCATCCATCGTCGAGAGCAGGCCGAGCGCGAGCACCCGGGCGCGGAGCACGAGCGCCGCGAGCAGCAGGAACACCAGGACATCGGTGGCTGCATCGAGCGCGCGGCTGTAGCCGAAGAGCGGATCTGGCGCTGCTGCGCGATCGAGCACCAGCGCGAAGAAGAACACGATCAGCAGCACCGCGACCCGGGGGAACCCGAGGCGGAATCGAACGATTTCCCGCACGACGAGCACGGCGATGGCGAGCGTGGCCAGACCGGTGACGAGGTTCGTGACCTCGAGCAGATGCGGGATGTCGGGCATGGGTCGACCTTACCCCAGCGCACCCTCGGGCACGTCCTCGCCGACGAGCTCGTACAACGCACGTTCGGTGAGCACCGCGGTGCCGAGCTGTTCGGCCTTGGCGAGCTTGGAACCTGCCTTCTCGCCGGCGACGAGATAGTCCGTCGTGCCGGAGACCGATCCCACGACGCGGCCGCCGTAGCGTTCGACGAGGTTGCCGGCCTCGGTTCGTGACATCGTGCCGAGCGTGCCGGTGACGACGACGGACTTGCCCACGAGCGGCCCTTCGGTCGCCGGACCCGCGAGCTCGTCGTCGGCCAGCTGCGTGCGTACGCCCACGGCCTGCAGCTCGTGCACGAGCTCGCGGTTGGCATCGTCCTGCGCCCACGCGTGGACGCTCTCGGCGATCACCTGTCCAAGTCCGGGTACGGCGGCGATCTCCTCCACGGTCGCCTCGAGCAGCGCGTCGAGGCTCCTGAACCGGCGCGCCAGGTCGACCGCGACCTGTTCGCCGACGTGGCGGATGCCGAGCCCGAACAGCAGCCTGTCGAGCGTCTGCTGCTTCGACGTCTCGATCGCGGCGACGAGGTTCTTCGCGCTCGTCTCGCCGTATCGTTCCAGTTCCGCGATCTGCTCCCACTCGAGCCGATAGATGTCGGGGATGCGGTCGACGAGACCTTCGGCGTTGAAGCGTCGCACTGCCTTTTCGCCGAGGCCCTCGATGTCCATCGCGGTGCGGCCGGCGAAATGCTCCATCAGGCGCAGGTTGCGTTCCGGACAGCGCGCGTTGGGACAGCGCAGGATCGCCTCGTCGGCCTCGTATTGCACCGGCGTGCCGCAGCTTGGGCACTCGGTCGGCACTTCGTAGCGGCGCTCGGACCCGTCGCGCGCGTCCACGACCGGGCCGACTACCTGTGGGATCACGTCGCCGGCGCGCTGCACGATCACCACGTCGCCTTCGCGAATGTCCTTGCGCTCGATGTCGTAGGCGTTGTGCAGGTTCGCCTGGCGCACCATGACGCCACCGACCTCGACCGGCTCCATGCTCGCGTACGGCGTGATCGATCCCGTGCGCCCGACCGCGATCTCGATCTTGAGGAGCTTCGTCGTGGCAGTCGTCGGCGCGAATTTGAACGCGATCGCCCAGCGCGGGTCGCGACCCACGACGCCGAGCTCGTCCTGCACGTCGTTGTCGTCGACCTTCACGACGACCCCGTCGATGTCGAAGTCGAGGGACGGACGTCGTCGTTCCCATTCGGCGCACCGCGCGGCGACCTCGTCGATCGTCGCGTGCAGCTGGTGCTCGGGGCTCGTGCGGAACCCGACCTGTGCCAGCCACGCCATCGCTGCCGAGTGCGATCCGAGCTGCGCTTCTGCGCCGCCGCCTGCGAGCGAGTACGCGAAGAACCCGAGCGGGCGGGTGGCGGCGAGCGCGGGGTCGAGCTGGCGGATCGATCCCGCGGCTGCGTTGCGGGGGTTCATGAAGACCGGCTGGCCGTCCTCGATGCGCTGCTCGTTGAGCTTGTCGAAGCCGGACTTCGACAGGTAGACCTCGCCTCGAACTTCGACGAGGTCGGGGATCGGCGTGCCGCCGTCGGGCGTGCGCAGTCGCATCGGGATGCTGCGGATCGTGCGGATGTTGTGCGTGACGTCCTCGCCGGTCACGCCGTCGCCGCGCGTGACCGCGCGTACGAATCGGCCCTGCTCATACGTCAGCGACATCGCCAGCCCGTCGATCTTGGGTTCGGTGACGTACGAGAGCCCGGCGGTCTGCGCCTCGGCAGCATGGTCGCCGTCGGACGTGCCGAGGCCGAGCAGGCGCAGGTTGCGCAGCTGCCACCCCTCGAGCTCCTCGAGGTTGCGTGCGTTGGCGAGCGACAGCATCGGCGAACGATGCGTGACGGGCGGGAACTGGCCGCCGACCTTCTCGCCCACGCGCTGCGTCGGGGAGTCCTCGCGAACGTGCTCGGGATG